>CAWKZT010000011.1:0-24032 GCA_963854565.1 Acidimicrobiia bacterium | reverse complement strand
CATCAATTACGGCACGCGCGATCTGCGGCCGGCCTGACCCACGGGTAAGTCCGGTAATCGTGCCGCGAGCGTACGGATCCCACCACGGACTGCCGAGCCCAGTAAAGGCCGGTACCAGCACGACCCCGTCCGATGATTCGCATTGCTTAGCAAGGCCTTCGAGATCACTGGCCTGGTCAATGATGCCGAGTCCGTCCCGTAACCACTGCACGGCGGCCCCGGTGACAAAGATGGCACCTTCGAGGGCATAGGTATGGCGAAGGACGCCGTCGATCTCGATAGACCAAGCGACAGTGGTGAGCAATCCGCTGACAGGCTCGGGGCATGTTTCACCAACGTTCATTAGGAGAAACGAGCCGGTGCCGTAGGTGTTCTTAGCGTCGCCCAGGGCGAAGCATGCTTGTCCAAAAAGGGCAGCGTGCTGGTCTCCGGCAACTCCGGTTATGGGGGTTCCCTCTGTGATGGGAAGGCCGGCGGTAACGTCACCAAAGTGGCCGCTCGAAGGCCGGACCTCGGGCAAACAATCTGGTCGGACCCCCCACAGTTCTAAGAGTTGAGGACTCCATGCCATCGTGGTGATGTCAAAAAGTGCGGTACGGCTGGCATTAGTGGTGTCGGTGACGTGAGCGGCTCCGTTGGTGAGATTCCAAATGAGCCAGGAATCAACAGTGCCAAAGGCGAGGTCGGTGTCGTCGCTTACCCCGCCTTTGGTGAGGAGCCACTGCAGTTTCGAGGCCGAGAAGTAGGGATCAAGAACCAAGCCGGTTTGGGAGCGTACCAAAGGAAGGTGGCCCGCTTCGGCCATGGCATCGCACGTAGCGGCGGTTCGGCGATCTTGCCACACAATGGCCCGGTGACGGGGCAGTCCGGTCCGTTTGTCCCATACAACTGCGGTCTCGCGTTGGTTGGTGATACCGATAGTGGTTGGCTGGCCGACCTGAGCGACAACGTCGGTTAGAACCTCGACTGTCGTCTTCCAAATTTCTGTCGCATCATGCTCGACCCACCCTGGTTCTGGAAAGTATTGGGTGAACTCGCGATAGGCGCTAGCCAATGGGTTGCCGTCATGGCCAAAGGCAATGGCGCGAACACTTGTGGTGCCAGCGTCAATGGCAATTATGTGGTCGTCAGTTGTTGCCGGGGAAGGAGTTTTGCTCACACTCGGACCGTAGACCACAAACTTGCTAAGAACGAGCGCGAACGGCCCAAGAATCCGGCATGGTGTGGGCACCGGCTGGTTTCGAAAGGTGTGTTATGCGTGTTGGTGTTCTAACTGGCGGCGGGGATTGCCCTGGACTCAATGCGGTGATGCGAGGCGTAGTACGTAAGGCCGAGAATACTTATGGCGACGAGATAATCGGGTTTCGGGACGGCTGGAAGGGCGTCATCAATAACGAAACCGTAGAACTGAGCATCGCCTCAATGCGCGGCACGCTAACGCGCGGTGGAACGGTGTTAGGTACCTCTCGTGTGCATCCCTGGATGCAAGAAGATGGCGTCGAAAAGATTGCTGCCACCGTTGCTGACCAAAACCTTGATGCGATGATCGTTATCGGCGGCGAAGGCACGCTGTCTTGTGCGCGCCGTTTGCACGACGAAGGGGTTATCAACGTCATCGGAATCCCCAAAACAATCGACAACGACATCAGTGCCACCGATATGACTTTCGGTTTCATGACTGCCGTTGAGGTCGCCGCCGACGCGGTGGACCGGTTGCATTCCACCGCCGAATCGCACGACAGGGTGATGGTTCTTGAGGTCATGGGCCGTCATGTCGGGCACATCGCGATGTGGGCTGGCTTAGCGGGAGGGGCGACCGTCACCCTGGTTCCCGAAGAACCCTTTGATATCGCCGAAGTTGCCGAGTCCATTAAACGGCGACACGAGAAGGGGCGCTTTGCCTCCATTGTGGTTGTTGCCGAGGGAGCGTTACCGAAACCTGGCACCCTCGATGTTGTCGAGCCTGAGGTTGACATCTACGGACATCAGCGTCTCGGTGGGATTGGCGCAACCGTGGCGGCCGAGATCGAAAAACTGACCGGGTTCGAAACCCGAGTGACCGTGTTGGGGTACGTACAGCGTGGCGGCACACCGTCGGCATTCGACCGGGTGTTGTGTACCTGGTACGGCGTCGCAGCAATCGATGCCGTACATCAAGGGGACTTTGGTCGGATGGTGTCCTTCCAAAATGCAGGCATGACTACCGTCAGCCTGGACGACGCCGTGGGCGGACTCAAGACCATCGATCCGCAGTTGTGGGATGTTGCCAAGACATTTTTTGGCTAGCACCCGGTTGGCGCCCGCTGACTAGAACGCGTCGCAGTATTTACGCCAGTGAGGCGTAGTCCTCGGTATTGACCGGCGTGTCTTTGTCTTTGGTGCCCGTGTCGGTGGGGAGTGCTCGCGGGTCGCCGTCGTTTTGTAGCAACACGCCATCGACTGACCGCAGCCCGACTGCGGTATAGACAATTTGCGCAAGGGCCAACAACTTGAGGTCGCCTTCCTGCATTTGGAAGAAACCCTCCGAACCCAGGTTGAGTATCAAGATGTTCTTCGGTGACTCGCCGTCCACGAAGACGGTCTCGGCACTAATGACGACGGTGTCTCGCGGAATGAAGCTCCGAAGCTGCTGTACCTCTAAGAGGTCGTCGAATTCCTCGGGATTGTTGGTACCAATCACTGATTCGATTACCGACACGGTGTTTGCCGCTACAGCGCGCGTAACCGAAACAAGGCGATCGTCGGCACCTATAAGAAAAATGTTGAAAGGAATGCCGGATGGTTCGGGCTCTTCGGTTGCATTCGTTTCGGGTGCGAGGCCGGTGGGGAGGTCAGCAACGCTTACCTCGCGAGGGTGCGAGTCGGTTGGTACGCCACAGGCACTAGCGGTGAGAACCAGAGCGAGCACAATAGCGACAAAGCGGTTCATTTTATGGCTCCAGGGATTGTGACGACGAAGCGCGATCCGCTTTGGCCATCGACGCGGTCGGTCACATAGACCGACCCTCGGTGCAGATTTATGTGCTCAGCGACGAGTGCGAGGCCGAGGCCTACCCCGGTACCTGCTCCTCGTCGGCCACCCTCAAGTCCGCGGGAGAAACGGTCAAAGATGGCCAGTCGTTCCGATTCTGGGACCCCAGGCCCATCGTCGATGATTGCAAACTCGATCTCGTCGTCGTGAACGGCTATGTGGAGTACGGATGCTCCGCCCGCGTATTTGGCGGCATTGTCAACCAGGTTGGCGATGACCCTTGCCAACCGGCGCTTGTCAGCCTCGATGATGGTGCCGTCAACATCGTCATCGTAGGTAATGGGGGTCTCGGTGCCAGTGAGCCGAATGGCTTGGCGGACGAATTCGACTACTTCGAACCGACTGGGTTGCAACGCCACGATGCCCACATCGAAGCGGGAGATTTCCAGAAGGTCCTCGACCAGTTGTTCGAATCGGTCTAGGTCAGTTTCGAGTAACTCGAGAGCTGTTTGGGCCCGCTCGGGCATGTTCGCACGTTGGTTACTGAGCACTTCAACGGATGCGGAAAGAGTCATAAGCGGGGATCTGAGTTCGTGGCTGACCTCGGACGCAAACCGGGCATCGCGCTCGATTCTTTCTTGTAATGACGTGGCCATGAAGTTGAATGATGTCGTCAGGCGGTGCAGGTCTCGGTCACCTTCGTCGATCAGGCGGGTGTTGAGGTCGCCGTCGGCGATAGCGGCGGCCGCCATACCTATCTCATCGAGTGGTGACAGCACCCGACTAGCAGCCCAGACTCCAAGGGCTGCCGCAGCGAGAACCGTGATGGCGGCACCACCGAAGAGCGCGATTCCCAACGAATTTAGCGTTTCTTCGATGTCGTCAAGGGGGACGGCTTCGATGTACACAGCATCGGCATCAGGCAGCGGAAACCCTACGACTAAATAAGGTATGGCGCCGACCTTGTATCGCATCTGATGGGGCGTGCCTTGATCAAGGGTCGCGAGGAGTTTTGCGTCGATGTCGGTGTCGGCAAAGCTCGGGGCGTCTTTCAACAGCCACTCGCCGTTAACTTTCAACAATGCAATTGAGCCAATCGGGGTGGAAAGATCAAGCAAGATCTCTTCGGCATTGGCTTGTTCGACGTTTAGTTGCTGGCCGACAAGAACAGCGTTTCGACCCGCAAGCCCAATCCCGGTGGATTCACGGACGTTGAGAAGATTGCTTCGGGTGAGGGTGAAGGCGACACCGGCCAGCAAGAGCGATAGGAGCAAAGCGCCCATCACAAACACCATGATGACGCGGTTGCGCAGGCCCATGCGGGGGCTGTGGGGTTCCGCTTCGTTTTGGGTTTCTACCGCGGCGGACACGGGTTCCTAGGGTTGGAGCTTGTAGCCAAGCCCGCGCACGGTAACGACGTGGCGCGGGTTGGCGGCATCGCTTTCGATTTTGGTGCGGAGTCGGCGAACATGGACGTCGACCAGGCGGCCATCGCCGAAGTAGTCGTAGCCCCACACCCGTTCGAGTAGGACTTCGCGGGAGAACACGCGACCCGGACTGGAGGCCAGTTCGACGAGGAGACGGAACTCGGTTTTGGTGAGATGGAGTTCCTCTTCGCCGAGCATGACTCGGCCTTCCTCGGGGATTATTTCGAGGTCGCCGAAGCTCATGTGAGTGACACCTTGCTCGGTGGCTCGAGAGCGTCGGAGGAGCGCACGGATTCGGGCGGAGAGTTCCTTGGGGGCAAACGGTTTGGTGAGGTAGTCGTCCGCTCCGGCCTCGAGACCAGCGACGACGTCGTGGGTATCGTCGCGGGCGGTGACCATGACGATCGGGACGTCGCTTTCTTTGCGCAACGAGCGACAGACCTCGAATCCGTCGATACCCGGCAACATGATGTCAATGAGTACGACGTCGGCTGGTTCGCGGCGAAACGACAGCAATGCGTCTTCGCCATTGCTCGCTTCGTTTACCTGCCAGCCTTCGTCTTCGAGGGCAAGCTTGACCGCCGTGCGGATGCGTTCGTCATCTTCGACGGTGAGAATTCGAGTACCCATTACGTGAATGGTGCCTCATTCTGAGCCAGAGTGCAGATCATGACGCAGATTTTTTGGAAACGAGCGGGATGTCGGCGTTCAAATCGACGAGGAGTTGTCTTAGCTGGGGTTCGATCGATGGAGTGGACGCAAAGGTGAACGTGGAAGTGGGAGGACCGTTGCGTAGGTCATCGACAATGGCACCGGCCTCCGAAGCAATGAGGGCACCGGCCATGTAATCCCAGCTGTTGAGCCCGATTTCGTAGTAGGCGTCAAGACGGCCACATCCCACCCAACAGAGGTCCAGAGCGGCGGCACCGAAGCGACGTATGTTTCCGATGTGAGCGAGAAGGTCGCGGATCACAGTTCCTTGATGGAACCGGATCGAGCGGTCATAGGCGAAGCCGGTGGCGACGATGGCACCAAGTAACTCGTTGGTTTTGCGGACCGAAATAGCCTCGTTGTTGCGGAATGCCCCCTGGCCGGCAATTGCGGTGAAGGTCTCGCTATGGGAGGGATCAAACACGACTCCCAGGGTAGGAACACCGCCCATTGACGCCGCGATGGATACGCAGTAGCCGGGTTGTCCGTACACATAGTTGCTGGTTCCATCGATGGGATCGATGTGCCACGTGACCGGGGAGGATCCGGAACGGTCGGCACCCTCTTCGCCGATGATGTTCGCGGTCGGGTCGTCGGCCAGCAGATGCTCGACGATGCGTCGTTCGCACTCTCGGTCAACATCGGTGACCAGATTTGCGGCGTCGGTCTTGTTGTCCACAACGAAGCCAACGGCAGACATCTCTTGGGCATAGCGACCGGCATCGTGGGCCGCGGTGACGGCAACCTTGAGAAGCTGGGAGAGATCTTTCATCGACGTGTGTTGCGCCGGGTGCTGCCCGTGACCTTTATGGACTCCCATTCGTCCATGGCCCGCAGAGCGAGCACCGCCACAATTGCGACACCGGCCGCTCCGGATACAGCACCGATTATTGTTCCGGTAGTGAGCCAACCTTGGCAACTGCCGCTGCACTGGAGATCGGTGAAGCCGTACCCGATCATCGCGCCGCAAGCCCCGCCAATCAGTATCGAGGCGAAAGCCACCCAGCGGATCCAAACAGGAGGTGCAGCAGACGTCAGCGGTGAGTCGGGTACAGAATTGGTCACACTCTGAGGGTACTCTGAGCGTTGATGGTTCCCCAGCGCATATCCAGCCGGACCACAACGGCACCTAGCCGCACAGCGGCGCTCCGATGAGCGCGGAGGTCCGCCGGATTCTGCATGTCGATATGGACGCTTTTTTTGTGTCGGTCGAGCTAATCAGCCGCCCCGAACTGCGCGGTCATCCGGTTGTTGTTGGTGGGGCAGGCGAGCGAGGTGTCATCGCCGCGGCTTCTTACGAAGCTCGGGCGTATGGCGTTCATTCGGCTATGTCGTCGGTAAAGGCGAAGCGGATGTGTCCGGACTTGACGTTTTTGTCAGGGGACCACGGTGTTTATAGTGACGTCAGCCGGCGCCTGATGGAAATTTTTCGGTCGCACACACCGTTGGTCGAACCCCTGTCGCTGGACGAAGCTTTTCTCGACGTCACCGGGAGCCGCAAACTTCTGGGCAGCACGCGCCAAATCGCCGATTCGATTCGAGCTCAGGTTCTTGATCAAGAACACTTGCCTTGCACCGTGGGGGTCAGCGCCAAAAAGTTCATTTCGAAACTCGCGTCGGGTAAAGCCAAGCCACAAGCATCTGCCACTGGCCCAATTCCTGGGCACGGTGTCCTGGTGGTGCCGCCCAGCCAAGAGTTGGCATTTCTTCATCCATTGCCGCTTCGGGACCTTTGGGGTGTGGGGCCCAAGACCCGAGCCAAGTTGGATCGACTCGGAATCAGTACTGTCGGCGAACTGGCAGCACTACCGGTTACTGCCTTAATCAACTGTGTCGGGCAGGCTTCTGGTCAACACCTTCACGACCTCGCCAACGGGATCGACACACGGCCCGTTGTTCCGGATCAGGAACTCAAATCGGTTAGTCACGAAGAAACCTTCTCGACCGACATTCACGATCGCGAGCAACTCGAATGCGAACTCGTACGGATGGCCGATGCGGTCGGACGTCGGCTTAGTGTCGGAAATCATCAGGGCCGGACCATAAATATCAAGGTCCGCTACCTCGATTTCACCACGCTGAGTCGCTCGATCACCATCGATCACAGCACCGATAGCGGGCGCAGCATTGCCCGGGAAGCAAAGCAACTCCTGGCCAAGGTAGAAATCAAACCGGGCGTGCGGCTCTTGGGTGTTGGTGTGACAAATCTTGGCGGCGATGGTTCTCGTCAACTCCGCCTGGGTGAAGAGGTCGATCTTTGGGATGAGGCCGAGCGGACGGTCGATGAAATCCGTGATCGTTTTGGTTCAGGTTCAATCGGCCCCGCGGTTTTGGCCGAAGATGGCCTTCTTCGCGTCAAGGAAAAAGGGCAACAACAGTGGGGTCCGAGCGTTTAGTACGCCTTACGCGTTGTTGTAGTGCTCCTGGTGTGCGAAACTTCATGTGTGCCATTGTCAGATAACGAAAAACGGATCCTTGCCGAGATCGAAGATCAGCTCTACGTCACCGATCCCGATCTTGCGCGCGAGGTTTCCTCCACCACTGTTTATTCTGACTCTGCCCGCGTGCTGCGCTGGGCATCGCTTGGAGCATTGCTGGGCCTACTGATGATGATGCTCACGTTGACCAGATCGTACTTGTTGGCATTCGCCGGCTTTGGCATCATGTTGGTAGCGGCCTATTTCGTTGAACGCAGCCTGCGTCAGCTTGGCAAAGTCAGTGTTAATCAGTTCAGCCAAGCGCTCAAGCGACGTTCGGTTGGTGGCTTTGCGGAGGCCAACAGCGCTCGCCTTCGGGGCCGGTTCGGCCCACAAGACGGGCCACCGCCTCCATCAGCGTCGTAGTTTCGACCAGCTAAGTTCGGCTTTCAGTCGCTGCATCCGATTGGTTTTCTCGCGCACCTCGGCCACGATGATGGCAGCAGCTGTTTCGGCTTCGAGGGTTTGTTCAATGTCGAGGCTCGTTGAGCTAAACCGAACGAGATTCGTAATAGTTGCTAATTGTTCGATGGCTTTACGATCGGTCAGCACCGGTTGGGATCGGGCGGCAAACTCGGTGGTGGTCTCCGCCTGTTGCTGACGCAACCCAAGAGGTAGAAGTGCGGTGGTGGCTTGGTCCCAGGCGCCGAGGATGCGCCGGGCCGCAGCATCGGGGATTGTGGACAGCCTTCGTAGGCGTAGACGACGCCGCAGGTAGGGAACCGCACTCACAATGGCCCCGAGAATCGTGGCTAAGAGGCCGCCGATCTTTACCGACCGAGGAATCGCAAACCCGTCGGTGTTTGCCTTGGCGTCCGACGTAACTTCCGCGATGAGCGGTTGGTCTACTTCAGGGGTCGGAGAGTCATTTAACGCAATTGCCGCGGACCGACCATCAAGATCGGCGGCTTCTGAGGGACCAGTTTCGTCTTGTTCTGGCGCCACATTGGTGTACGCCTCGGCCCCAGGTCGGCCGCGACCTGGCGTAGGTTCGAAAGCAACCCACCCCGCATTGGCGATGTATACCTCAGGCCACGCATGGGCATGTTCACCGCGTACTCGGTAGAGCGTGGGATCGTTGGGGTCGCTATCGCCTTGTGTGAAACCGACCGCTACTCGGGTGGGTAAGCCCAGGCTTCGAGCCATGGCGGCAAATGAGCCGGCGAACTGTTCGCAATAGCCGATCTCTAGAGTCAGGAAATCATCGATGCGCGCCGCACTGTGTCCCGCGGCCACGTTTATGTCGTACGTGAAAGCGCGGAAGTAATCTTGCAGGGCGAGGGCTTGGGCATACGGGGTTGATGCATTGCTCGTGACGTCGCGAGCGATTTGCCTTGCTAGCGGACTGAAGTCCTCGGGAAGCTCAATGTATTCTGCGAGCTCTGCGGGGTACCCCGATTGGCTGGATGCCAATTGGGCAACGTCGTAGCTAGGTTTCTGGGAAACCACCGTGTAAGTGATGTCATCGGAGGTGCCGCTGGGGGTTTCGTTGCGAACAATGAGCGTGGCCGAATTGGCCTCCCAAGAAACGTCAGCCCCGACTACATCATCGAGATTGGCAGCCTGAAACGCGGCGGGCAACCAAACTGCTCCGAGCGATTCGATGGAGAACTGTTGGGAGATCGTGACTTGGTCTGTTCCGGACTCGATAACGACGTCGACTGCTCCGTCGGCTCCGTTGTAGTCCGCCCGGCTGCTCCAAACTGTGCCGTTGAACGTGTCGAGTGCGGTGAGGCGCCAGTAGGACGGTTCGTTGGAGCGGACCTGGAAGACTTCGACGTCTTGTTGGGTGACAATCCGACCCCGGATGTCGACCAGCGGACTGATCACAACTCGGGCCGCTCCACCATTGCTAGACCCAATTTCGACGAGGGCGTTGTCGGCTCCAGGAACGATAGGGATGGCGGCGAAACCGGCCAGGCCCGCCACAATAGCCACGGGGGCCGCGATGCGGGCGACCGTCAAACGGGCATCGGCAGAAGACCCCAACCAGACAAGGTCGCGAGCTTGAATCGTGCTGCGGTGGACCACCGCGAATAAGAGACCGGCCGCGAGCGCTAGTGCGGTGAGTGTGTAGCGCCGGTCGGTAACCCCGAAACCGGAGATGAACACAATGATTGCCAAGTGCGGAGCGAGCGCCGCGGTGATTGATTTGGCGCGAAAGGCCGCCGCGTCGGCGACCCCGATGAGTAGCCATAAAGCGGCGCTGCTAAGGAGAAGGAAGGCTGTGGTCGGTGCTGTCGGGGCAATAGCGTCCGCGAACTCGGCCGTGGAGTCGGTGATGATCTGCTGGAGGGTGGAGAAACTAGTTCGGGTGGGAACTTGCCGGCGGGTCGTCTCGGCGGCATAGGTGTGGGTCAGCACAACGAACCCGCCCGCGAGGTAGAGACCTTTGGCCACCCAAGGCGGAAGCGGTAAACGGCGGACGATGCCAGCGACTAGGTGGCCCAAGACTGCCAACAAGAAAAGCTCTCTGCGCCATGACGTGGTAGCGAATAGTCGTTCGAAGCTGGCAATGGCTGCCAAAGTTGCGCCCAGCAAGGTGAGTTCGGCGAGCAGTGTGGCCGTGTAGTCCGTGGGTGTCCGGCCTGTCGGAGATTGTGTAACTTTCATTACCGGCCTAACCGGGCCCGTTCGGTAAGCAGGTTGGTCCATTGGGTCGAAAAGTTACCGACGATGCCGTGAGGGTGGGTGCTGGACTTGCCAAACCGGAAAGGCAGATGGGCTTGGAATCCTGTGGCCAGGTCACTTTCATTGTCAACGCCGGCTGCCCCCAACAAGGTGACGAGTGTGCCGGACCGTTGGCAGCGGCGCAGGGCTTCCCGTGAGCGGCCCAGGGTCGAAATGTCGCGGACGAGCGATACTCGAGCTAGCGCATCGAGAAGTGGTCCTAGACCTTTTCGGTCGAGAGCTTCGAACGGTCCGGAACCGTCGCTGGTTAGGAGCGCTACGTCGTCGCCGCGGGTGGTAGCCGCTATGAGGACACTGGCGGCAGCGCTGAGTAGTTCCTCTAATGCATCGGGGGCCACGGTGAACTCGCGCACGTCGACCAGAACGGTGGTGCGCCCCTCGCGGGAGTCGTCGTGCTCACGGATCATGAGATCATCATGGCGGGCGGTTGCCCTCCAGTGAACACGGCGAAGATCGTCGCCGTGTTCGTAGGGGCGTAAAGCGTGAAAGTCTTCGCCAGCACGGACCTGAGTGGGTGTGGTCACCGCTGAGGCTAGGTCGCTCGCTCGAGGGCGTGGTGGCGGAGCTATCTCTTGGTGGCGGGGGTGGACGATGAGTTCGCTGGTGTCGAGCCACGCAACCCTGCGCCGTATCAGGCCGAAGGGATCTTGCCGTTCGATTACAAGCGGGCCTACGGCTAGCACGCCTCGCACGGACGGGGGTAGACGGTAGCTGGCTTGGCATTGTTGGTTGCGACGCATCG
Source organism: Acidimicrobiia bacterium (assembly GCA_963854565.1). GTDB lineage: Bacteria > Actinomycetota > Acidimicrobiia > Acidimicrobiales > JAHEJN01 > CAWKZT01. The sequence continues at coordinate 13,013 of CAWKZT010000011.1, read as the reverse complement.
GCGTGGCGTGAATCAGTGCGCCGTCGGTCCCGGCGACGCCGTCGCTGAGCCGTAACAACCCCGACGAGAAACGGCCGACTTGTTGTATGCGGATGTCGACGTGGGCGGTTTGACCAGCGCTGACTCGTTGTGGTCGTAGACGTCGAGAGGGCACCAGACGGCCCCGTGGTGCAAGGGTAATGAGTGCCCCTAAAAACACTATTGCGAGTAGGGACAAGCCGACGATAATTAGTTCGACGATTCCAAACATGCGTCCGGTGACAACGCCGAGCAGGCTGAGCACAATTGTGGCTAGGCCCTTCTTGGTCACCGGGTGGTGCCGGTGGGCACAGCGATTGTCTGCACGATTTCAGTGACGACGTCGGTTGGGGTTAGGCCGCGTGAGTAGGCCTGCGGCGAGGCAATTACCCGGTGGCCTAGCGCAAAGGATGCCAGCGCCTTGACATCATCAGGAGTAACGAAGTCTCGGCCAGTCGCCGCGGCTCGGGCTTGCGCGACGCGCTGCAAACTGATGGTGGCACGCGGTGACATCCCGAGCGTAAGACCCGGGTGGTTTCGTGTGGCGGCCGCAAGATCGACGAGGTAGCCCTTAATTTCGGGGGCGACGTGCACATTGCGAATGGCGCGTATCATGCCGCGAATTTGCGCGGTGGAGATAACCGGTCGGAGGCGGTCAAGTGCAGAGTCAGCCTGCTGCGATCCCAGGATTTCGAGTTCCGCGGATCGGGCTGGGTAGCCAATAGATACGCGCAGCAAAAAGCGGTCGAGTTGACTTTCGGGCAGTGGGTAGGTGCCTTCGTGCTCGAGCGGGTTTTGGGTGGCGATTACGAGGAAGGGTTGGGGGAGAGGGTGGGTGGTTCGGTCGACGGTTACTTGACGCTCAGCCATGGCTTCGAGAAGGGCTGATTGGGTCTTTGGTGAGGCGCGGTTGATTTCATCGGCCACGACGATGCTGTTGAAGACGGGGCCTGGTCGGAAGTCAAACTGCGAGGTGGATCGGTCCCAGACGGAAATGCCGATTACGTCGCTGGGGAGCAGGTCGGGTGTGAACTGGATGCGTCCGACCTCGACATCGATGGACCGGCCGACCGCCTTGGCTAGTGATGTCTTACCGACACCGGGTGAGTCTTCGAGCAGAAGATGCCCTTCGCTCAATAGACAGAGCAAGACAAGCCGGATGGTCTCGGCTTTGCCAAGAATGGCCAATTCGATGTTGTTGGCAATGGACTCGAACAACTCGCTAAATGTGGCTGAGCGGGTGGCTGCCGATTCGTTGGACACTGTTCTCCTGTGCGTTGTGAGACTGACCGTTGAGAACGGCCGTCGATGCCAAGGCTACCCAATCGGGGATTCGTGTGGACCGCGACCGCTAGAACCCCAGGTTATGAGGGCTGGTATTGGGTGAGGATCGTGTAGGTGATTGTGGGATACGGTGACCTCGTGAATTCATCCTCATGGAGAGCAATTGTCTGGGCTGTTGCCCGTCGACCGCTCCTTTGGCCCACAGCGATACGTCAGGGGTGGGGTTTGCGACGTCGCCGCTGGTGGATGCACGCTCCGTTCCTACCTCTGCCCGACCGTAAGTATGTGCGTTTTCGTTCTGTGACCGCTTATGGCGGCGACGGCGAAACGATTCCAACTGCCGCTGATGTCATCATGTGGCTGTCGTGGTGCCGAGACTGGCATGTCACTCGATGACCTTGTAGGGCCAGCTAATTGGTCGCAACGGATCTGCCGCGGCTCAGTCGCGGAACTTCACGCGCTGACCGTTGACAGTGCCGCGGGCCGCGAGGTGTGGGTAATGCAACCATCGGGTGTCGGGTTGGCGCTGGGTTCGGCGCAGAAAGAGCCAGACGCGTTATACGCGAACGCGCAGAGGGCATCTGTCGCGGTTGGTCGCCGCCGGAGTGGTGGAGGGGCGGTGCTCATTGATCCGACGCAGATGGTGTGGGTGGACGTGGTTATTCCCGCGACAGACCCGCTTTGGGTCGCCGATGTGGGGGAGGCCTTCCACTGGTTAGGTTCGGCATGGCAACAGGCGTTGGCATCATTGGATGTTCACTCCGAAGTGCATCACGGAACAATGGTCACCAACCCACTTGCTCGACAGGTGTGTTTTGCCAGTCTGGGACCCGGTGAGGTGGTTGATAACAGCGGCCGAAAGATTGTTGGGCTGTCGCAACGGCGGACCCGACTCCATGCGCGGTTTCAGTGCGCTTTGCACCGGCAGTGGCAACCGGAGCGGTACCTGGAGCTTTTTGGATCCGATGCGCTGCCGGAGTCTTCGGCTGAGGCACTGAACTTGTGTGCACGAGACATTGGGTTTTCTCGTACGACGATTTTGCGGGCTTTCTCCGAAGCAATAGCGGCGTATTAGCCAACATCCGACGGGCGAAATGACCGTATTTGGGCCCGTGTTTCCTCGTAGTGGGGATAAATGGGGGTAAATGGGGCAAAATGGTTGACGAGTGGGGGTTCATCCCCTATGGTGTTGTCCGTGGGGCAAGGGGCCACTTGGTATCCCTTTTTTCGCAGGCACCATTTACCGCTTGGTTACGGCCAGGCTCCAGCAGGCAAAGGAATACATGTTCGTCGGAACTCACGAGCGATCGGTAGATGAAAAGGGGCGCTTCGCCCTTCCGTCGACCTTCCGCGGCGATGTGGGTTCACATGCTTACTTGGTCAACCTGGGCTCGTGTCTCGCCATCATGAACTCAGCTCAGGTTACGAAAACACTTAAGCGACTCGAAAAGAAGATTCGTAACAACGACGAGCCACAGTCGGCCATGCGAGTGTTTACCGCTGGCATGTCCGAACTGAAGGTTGACTCCCAGGGCCGTGTCGTGGTTCCCGCCGGTTATCGCACCGCAGCAGACATCAGCGACACCATGACGCTGGTTGGAGCTTTCACACGAATTGAGTTGTACGCACCTGAACGTTGGAATGCCCTAGCGCCTTCCGACGACGACATGACCAATGTGAGCTGGCTGTAATGACGGCCGCATTTTTTCCCTCATCCAACCCATGCGGGCATCATTCCGCTCGTTCATGGGCAGTTTCCCGACCGGCAAAGTGGAAGGCCCCTACTCCGCCCGCTTGCCACTTAGCGCGATCGGGGAGAAATCCCGACGTGCGTCCGCCGGTCGGGGAACTGCCGATGAACGAACTGCCGTTCCCTAAATGGAACCCCGACGAATGATTTCCGACACGGAGGACGTGGGGAAACAATCAGACGCAGTTCCCTTTCACCACGACCCTGTCATGTTGCAAGAGATCCTCGACTGCTTTGGTTCAATCCCGGCCGGAGTCGTTGTTGATGCAACCGTAGGGGGTGCTGGCCATAGCGTCGCGATCCTTGACCTGCGCGCTGATCTCGACATAGTGGGACTCGACCACGACGACGTGGCACTTGAAGCCGCTGGTAAGAGCCTTGAGGCATACGGCGAGCGCGCCCGACTCTATAGGACTCGTTTCGACGGCCTCTCCGCGGCACTTGACGCGCTAGAGATTGAAGAAATCGTTGGCGTGTTGTTTGACCTGGGAGTCAGTTCGCCTCAATTCGATGTGCCCGATCGAGGCTTTAGCTACCGTCACGACGGCCCGCTCGACATGCGGATGGATACCACCGCATCCCTCACCGCGGCCGAGCTTGTCAATCATGCTGATTTTGGCTCGTTGAGCAAGATCTTGCACCGGTATGCCGACGAGCGATTTGCCCGACGCATCACGAATGCCATCATCGCCGCCCGTCCCATCGCAGGTACACAAGAACTCGCAGAAATCGTCAAGATGGCGATCCCTGCTGCCGCCCGACGCACGGGTGGGCACCCCGCAAAACGTACGTTTCAGGCGCTTCGTATCGCTGTGAACGCGGAACTCGACGTTCTCGCCCCAGCGCTCGAACAAGCCATTGATCGGCTGGCCCCGGGCGGCCGAGGTGCTGTTTTGAGCTATCACTCCGGTGAGGATCGCATCGTCAAACAGGTGCTTCGAGAGGCAGAAAATGCGACCCGGACACCTCGACACCTGCCCGTGGACGTGCCGTCCGTTGGCACTATCAAGCTCCTGAAGCGGGCAGGAACTACCGCCAGCGAGGAAGAACAAGCTCGAAACCCACGTTCGGCAAGTGCTCGACTTCGTCTCTTTGAAAAGCTGCCGGTAGCGGCATGAGCGCCCGAAAGGCGACAGCCACCAAGACCGCGCCGGAGCGCCATCCCCAGACCAGTCCAGGTCGGGGCAATGTTGTCCGTTTGCGACCTTCACAACCTGCGCCGCAACGCAAACTCAAGGTTGTTAATGCGACACTCGGTGGACGCGCCATGCGCTGGATGGCTCCGGTCGCCATGGCCGCCATCTTCGGTGTTCTTATGTTGATGGCAGTGATTCAGACAATGGTGGTACAGGGGCAACGGGAACTCGACCGTCTCGCGGTAGAGACGAAGACCGCTCAACTTTCGAACGATGCGCTGGAGCTTCAGTTGGCTGAGCTTGAGGCTCCGCAACGCATCGTCGATGCAGCTCGCGTTTTCGGAATGGTAGATGCACCAATGGTTGTGTATCTAAGCCCCGGCACAGTCGCAGTAGCGGAGTAAACCCAATGACCCGATCTCGGAGCTCTCATCAACCAGGTGCCCGGGTATCTCGCCCAGGTGGCACGCGTCGAACGGCTGGAACCCAGCCAAGTAGTCGTCTGCTACCTTCGACCCGGTCAGTCACCACTCGTACACGGACAACTTCTGGGTATCGCCCCCGTACAAGTCCTGCCCCGCGCTCATCGAAGGCAGTACAGCGGGCGGCAACGTCACCCAAACGTCGCCTCTTGGGCTTACTGCTAGTCATTTTGCTAGCTGCGGGCGGATTGACCTATCGCATGGTGGTCTTGCAAATCACCTCACCAGAGCAATTTGTTGCCTATGGGGAGACGCAACGTCTCCGAACCCAGGATCTTCCTGGGCGTCGTGGCGCTCTTCTCGACCGCAACGGCGAACAGTTGGCAATCTCGATTCCGCAGCGGACTATCTGGGCCGATCCGCGTTTGGTAGTCGATAAAGAGGGCACAGCGTTGGCGCTGTCGCAGGTGCTCGACGTTTCTTATGCGTTCCTCCTTGAACGACTCACCACCGATGCCGCGTTCGTCTATCTTGAACGCCAGGTGGACAATACGACGGCAGAACTTGTTGCCAGCTACGAACTAACCGGCGTTGCGGCGTACGACGAACCTCACCGCTTTAATCCGTCGGGGTCCACCCTCGCTAATGCCGTGATCGGGCAAGTCGGAGTGGATCATGAAGGCCTGAGCGGCCTCGAACTGCAATTTGACGACCTGCTGGCCGGCGTCGCAGGTGAGATTAACCTAGAGACAGCGCCTGATGGTCGCACTATTGCAACCGGTACACGAAGCGAAACACCCGCCGAAACGGGTGCAACGCTTACCCTCAGCCTTGATCGACCGTTGCAGTTCGAAGTCGAACGCATGCTGATCGCCCAGGTTGAAGACATGGCTGCGAAGGGCGGCGTTGTCGTCGTTATGAAGCCTGGAACTGGCGAGATTTTGGCCATGGCAAGTGTGGTCCGCGACGAAGACGGCGACGCGGTGACTACATCAGAAAATCGGGCGGTGACGTGGTCTTTCGAACCCGGTTCGATAACCAAACCGCTTACTGTGGCGGCAATAATTGAGGAAGGTATTGCGTCGCCGGAGAGCGTTCGCAGTGTGCCATCGTCAATGGAGTTGTACGACCGCACCTTTAGCGACTCGAGTCCGCACCCGGACTCCATGTGGACGCTCACCGACATTTTGGTAAAATCCTCAAATGTCGGCACCACGATGTGGGCGCAAGAACTCGGAGAGACCAAGGTCGATCAGTACTTCCGTGACTTTGGATTCGGCGAGTTGACGAGTCTCGATGCCAACTTTGAGAGCACTGGCGTGATGCCTTCGCTTGAGGAGTGGTCAGGTGTATCGATTGCCACCATTCCTATTGGCCAAGGTATTTCGGTTACACCAATTCAGATGCTCACATCGTTGAACACGATTGCCAATGGTGGTGTTTATGTGCCCCCAGTTCTGGTGACCGGCGCCGTAGATGGCGAAGGCAACGAGATTGAACTCACCGAACCCGACACGCACCGAGTCGTTTCGGAGCGTACCGGTGCCACTGTTCGTGAGATGATGGCGCAGGTCGTGACCTCGGGAACGGGCAAACGTGCCGCGGTGACCGGGTATCAGGTGGCTGGTAAAACAGGCACGGCATGGAAGCCCTTTCCAAACGGTGGCTATGGCACCCCGGGTGACCGTCTTTACATCGCCAGTTTCGCCGGTTTTTTGCCGGCTCATGCACCGGAGCTTTCCATTTTGGTCACTATCGACGAGCCCTCGAACTCGATCTATGGCGGATCGGCTGCCGCCCCATTATTTGCCGATATAGCCGAATATGCAGTACGTCGATTCCAGATTCCTCCCAACGTAGAGTTGGTCCTGAGGGACGTCGAAGTCGACACCACGAGTCAGCCAGTCGAGGATGGTCCCGAGACCGATCCGACTGATGGTGTCGAAGTCGTCGACGTCGAACCTCCTCGGGTACGCGGTGAGGCTGCTGTGCTTCCGGAGCCGGTCGAAGAAGAGGTTGTGTTGCTCGACGACAACGGGGAACCGATCCCAGCGGCCGGATCCGAAACAGCGGAGTCGACCGGTGGCTAGTTTGGCCGCGGTTCTCGAACAAGCCAAAATGCTGGCCGACGACCCATTGGTTGTCGCCGGGAGTAGTTCAGCGTGGGACTTGAAGGAAATTTCTATTTCCGGGGTCGCCATGGACTCGCTTGACGTGATCGACGGCACGCTGTTTGTCTGTGTCTCAGGCGAGGCACATGACGGTCACGATTATGCCCACCAGGCCGTGGCCTCTGGAGCAGTTGCACTGGTCGTTGAGCGTCCGCTCGGCCTTGGTGTCGCGGAGATTGTTGTCGAATCCAGTCGCACTGCGGTTGGCTGGTTGGCAGCGGCGTTTCATGGCACTCCGTCTACCACTGTTCCTGTGATCGGAATTACCGGAACGAACGGCAAGACCACAACCGTTTATTTGTTGGCGGATATTTTTCGTCATGCTGGGAAACGAGCGGCTCAAATTGGCACCCTAACTGGAGCCCGCACAACTCCGGAAGCTCCTGTTCTTCAGGCGCTACTTGCCGCTGAGCGAGACGCAGGTACTGACATGGTCGCGATGGAAGTTTCTTCCCATGCGCTGGCTCAGCGTCGGGTGAACGGGGTGCAGTTTGCTATTGCGGCATTCACTAATCTGAGCCTCGATCACCTGGACTACCACCACACGTTTGAGGAATATTTCGAGGCGAAGGCTTCGCTGTTTGAACCCAGCCGTACGGCTCTGTCGGTAATCGATGTCGGCACAGCAATGGGCAGGAAACTTGCCGAGCGCGTGGCGACCGAAGTTATAGAGGTGAGCTTGGACGACGTCGAGGATCTCACGCTGTTTGCCGATCGTTCGAACTTTGTTTGGAGAGGTAAGCGCATCACCTTGCCCCTTGGTGGTCGATTTAATGTGGCAAACGCGGTCGTGGCAGCAACATGTGCGTCGCTGTTGGGTTTGAGCGATGAACAAATTGCCGACGGATTGGGCGCGATCACGGCGGTCCCGGGACGATTTGAAACGATTGCAGCGGGCAAATTCTCCGTCGTTGTTGACTACGCCCACACTCCTGATGGTCTGCTAAAAGTTCTCACGGCGGCTCGCGAACTTACTTCGGGCGAAGTCTGGGTCGTGTTTGGAGCCGGAGGCGACCGTGACCGGTCGAAGCGACCGGAGATGGGTCGTGTGGCCGCAGATAATGCTCATCGTGTCGTCGTCACATCGGATAATCCTCGAAGTGAGGTTCCTGAGCAGATCATTGAGGAAATCATGGCCGGAATCGCCGAATCCGAGCACGTGCGAGTTGAAGCGGACCGCCGAACGGCCATTTCCTTGGCCCTTCACAATGCGGCCGCCGGCGACGTCGTGGTGATTGCTGGCAAGGGTCACGAGACAACCCAGACCACCGGAACAGTTGTTGCCGATTTTGATGATCGTGTTGTAGCTCGACAAATTCTGCTCGAAATGGAGACCGTGGCATGACTCGATTACTTATTGCTGCTGCTATTGCGATGGTTACGTCACTCGTCGGAACGCACTTTCTTATTCAATGGCTTACCCAACGGGGGATAGGGCAACCAATTCGCGATGATGGTCCCGACGGTCACCATGTCAAAGCAGGTACACCCACCATGGGCGGAATCGCCATCGTGGCCGCCATTTTCGTCGGTTATGCCATCAGCGATCTGTACAACGGCATTTACACTCGCACGGGTCTGCTAATTCTTGCGGCAATTATGGGCGCCGGTTTCGTGGGATTCGTTGATGATCTGCTGAAGATTCGTAACGAGCGCAATCTGGGGCTCACCTCTCGGACCAAAATGATTGGTCTTATCGCCGTCGCCTTGGGCTTTTCGATCCTTATGGTCACGCTCACCGATGTGCACACCGAGGTGTCATTCACGCGCTGGAACTCTCCGGGTTGGGATCTTGGACCGGTGGGATGGGTGCTGTGGGCGACGTTCCTCATTATCGCAATGAGTAACGCGGTGAATTTGACCGATGGGCTTGATGGCTTGGCGGGTGGGTCGGCCATCTTTGCTTCGGCCGCGTTCGCAGTAATAGCGTTCTGGGCCTTCCGAAACCAGGAGATTTACGATGTGGCCCATGGGCTCGATATCGCCGTAATTGGCGTAACCATGATGGGGGCCATCACTGGTTTCCTATGGTGGAACGCAGCCCCGGCGCAGATCTTTATGGGTGACACCGGGTCTCTGGCGATAGGTACGGGATTGGCGTGTTTGTCGTTGGCTACAAACACCCATCTGCTGCTGCCGATTATTGGTTTGGTCTTTGTGGGCGAAACAGTGTCGGTGATCTTGCAAGTCGGATTTTTCAAACTAACCGGGGGCCGCCGAATCTTTCGGATGGCACCCGTCCATCACCATTTTGAGCTTTCTGGTTGGCCCGAGACCACGGTAATTATCCGCTTCTGGATCATTGGTGGTTTGCTCGCTGGGTTGGGCCTGGCGTTGTTTTATGGCGACTTTGTGGCCATCGGAGCCGCCGACTGATGACGCATGCTGTGGTTGTAGGTTTAGGGGTAACGGGGCGGGCGGTTGCTACCGCTCTGGCTAAGCGCAATATTGCCGTCGTGGCCACTGAGGACCGACCTCGTCCCGAAGTCCGGAAATTCGCCAACAGTCTGGGTATCGATCTCGTCGAAGCTCCGTCTCCGACTGACCTAGCTCAAGCCTTGGACGGCGCCATGTTCGTGGCACCAAGTCCCGGTGTGCCCGATACCCATCCCATCTTCGCGGCGGCGCAAACCGCTGGTGTGCAGGTTGTGAGCGAGTTCGACTTGGCTCAGGACTGGGATACCCGCCCCGTTGTTGCGATCACCGGGACCAACGGAAAGACCACGGTCACGGAACTGGTTACCTCCATGCTGCAGTCAAGCGGCCTGTCCGCGGTGGCAGCCGGCAACACGGACACACCACTCGTCGAGGCCATCGAGGACACCAGCGTTGATGTCTTTGTGGCTGAAGCCTCATCTTTCCGACTGGGCCATAGCGCTCGCTTTCGGCCAGTGGTCGGGGCCTGGCTTAACTTTGGACCAGATCACCTTGATGTGCATGCTTCATTGGAGGCCTACGAAACATCCAAGGCCAACATCTGGGTTCATCAGAATCCAGATGATATTTCTGTCGCCAACGCCGACGACGAGGTAGTCATGGGGCATTTGCCCGCGGCGACTGAGCATCGGTTGGTGGGGAGTAACGGTGCTTATCGGGTCGTTGGTTCGATGTTGATGGCTAACGAAGTAGAACTTGTGGATGTTGCCGAATTGTGGAGCCCGTTGCCACACAATACGTTTAACGCGCTGGCTGCCGCGGCAATAGCTAGCGGCGTGGGAGCCACCTTTGAAGGCATTAGGGCCGCATTACGAGCGTTCCCTGGCATTGCGCACCGAGTCGAACTTGTGGCTGATTTTGATGGCATTCGGTGGTATAACGACTCCAAGGCCACCACGCCTCATGCCGTTGTCGCGGCCCTGGGCGGATTTTGTTCGGCCGTCCTGATTGCCGGCGGGTCTGACAAGGGGATCTCGTTGGCGCCTATGGCCGAACTGCACGAGCATGTTCGTGCGGTAGTGGCTATCGGCGATTCGGCGGACGATGTCCGTGAAGTATTCGGTGAATTCGTCCCGGTTGTCGACGCCGGGTCCATGGCTGAAGCCGTCGAGGCGGCCCGCAATCTTGCATCGCCAGGGGACGTAGTTTTACTCTCGCCGGGGTGCGCATCTTTTGACTGGTACGAGAACTACACGAAGCGCGGCGATGATTTTCGCAGCATCGTGCAAGCACTTCCTGGGGGAAACAAATGACCCCGACCATCCAGAACCGTTCTCATAGTGGGACTGGTCGGCAACGTCGGGCGGCGCCGGCAAGGACAAAACCTGGATCAAAGCGCGGGGGCTTACGTACTGGTTCGGGCGCGTCGCGACCGGTGCGTCAGAGTGGTCATCGGCGTTCGGGCAGCTTTGTTGTCTTGTTGGTCGTGGTTATCGCTTTGAACCTCATTGGCCTGGTCATGGTGTTGTCCGCTAGTTCGGTCATTGCTCTAGATCAGACGGGTTCCAGCTGGTTTCATTTCCAACGACAAGGAATTTGGTTTCTCTTGGCCCTCGGTGGGCTAACGGCCGCCACACGGCTCGATTATCGTCGGCTGCGCGATTTTAGTGGGTTGCTACTTGCTGTTGCCTTCGCACTGTTGTTCCTGGTCCTGGTGCCAGGCATCGGCACATCAGTGAACGGGGCCCGGCGTTGGATTGTGATCGGACCGCTTTCGATACAGCCATCTGAGTTGGCCAAACTGGCCATGGTGGTCTGGACCGCATCTTTGCTATCTCGCCATGCCGGGAACATTCGCGATATTCGTGCGGGCCTACGCCCGGTAATGCTGTGGCTGTTTGCGTGCAGCGCGTTGATCATGTTGCAGCCAAATTTAGGTACCACGCTAATTATTGCCTTCACGGTTTTCGTCATGATGTACATCATTGGTGTTCCCATGGTGCCGCTTGCTATATGTGCCGGAGCCGGCGCGGGGGCCGCCGGAATATTGGCGATGCTTGCGCCCTATCGCCGGGCCCGGATCTTGGCCTTTCTTGACCCATGGGATGATCCGTTGAACAACGGCTACCAGACCATTCAGTCGTTGGTGGGTATAGCCTCAGGCGGCGTTGGAGGTGTGGGTCTTGGCAACGGACGAGCAAAATGGGGGTTCCTTCCCTTCGCCCACACGGACTTCATCTTCTCCGTCATTGGCGAAGAACTCGGCTTGGTCGGCGCCGTGATGATTATCATCATGTTTGTCATCTTGGGCATCGTCGGTATCAAGATTGCGGGCGAAGCTCCGGACCGCTTCGGCACGCTGTTAGCAGTTGGTATCACCGCCTGGTTGGTCGTGCAGGCCTTCGTCAACATTGGCGCTGCTATTGGCGTGTTACCAATTACTGGAGTTCCGTTGCCGTTCTTGTCGGCCGGAGGTTCCTCATTGCTTATCAACATGATTGCGGTCGGCATTATGTTGAACATTGCGCGTCAGGCTCGAGTATGAGTGACGCTACGCCCACGTATGCCATCGTCGCTGGTGGTGGCACGGCTGGTCATGTCAATCCGGGTATCGCCATTGCTGAAGCACTCGTTTCGGCGGGCCATGATCTCGCTGCCATTCACTACGTGGGTAGCGCTCGAGGGATCGAGCGAGACATGGTTCCCAAGGCGGGCTTCGCCCTGGTAGTTCTTCCCGGCCGCGGAATCCAGCGAAAGCTCACGCTAGGTAATGTCTCCGCGATTGCTGGGCTGATTAAGGCGACCTTCCAGGCGTTCTTTCTGGTACGCCGATTGCGTCCGAAGGTTGTTGTCTCCTTGGGCGGCTACGCCAGCGTTCCGTGCGCGTTCGCCGCCAGGCTACTCAAAGTTCCCGTTGTGATCGCCGAGCAGAACGCTGTGCCGGGCGCCGCAAATAGAGTGGTGAGCCGTTGGGCGAAGGCTTGTGCCATTTCGTTTCCGGGCACCGACCTGCCTCATTCGGTCCTTACGGGAAATCCGGTCCGTCCCGAGATGCGGGGTATCAACCGGCCAGAACAACATGCAGCAGCACGAGAGCGGTTGAACATTCCCGAAGGACGTCGATTGGTCACCGTGTACGGCGGCTCACTTGGAGCGCGGCGAATCAACCAGGCTGTTGTCGAGGCGGTGGGTTCCTGGAATGACCGCGACGATCTGGTCGTACGCCACCTCATCGGAGCCCGAGATTGGGATGTTATTGATCGGCCTCCGGAAACTGCTGGGTATGTGCCGGTCAAGTACGAGGCGGATATGGCAACGGTCCTGACGGCCTCGGAACTTGTTGTTTGCCGTGCCGGTGCTTCATCGGTGGCCGAATTAGCTGCCGTAGCGGTCCCTAGTGTTTTGGTGCCTCTACCAGGAGCGCCGGGCGATCACCAAACGGCGAATGCCCAGGCGATGGTTGACGCGGGCGGCGCCGTGCTTGTTGCCGACGGCGACTTGACGGCGTCCGTGTTTGGCGAACTGGTCGACGAGCTCTTGGGTGATACCGAGCGTCTAGAGGCGATGGCCGCAGGCGCTGCGTCGGTAGCCCGCCTAGACGCGGCTGATCAGGTAGCCGCATTGGTAATGGAGCATGCGCGTGACTGACCAGTTCTCCGCAAGTGACCTTGTTTCTGCCGAGCGGCACACCCACATCGTTGGTGTAGGCGGCGCCGGTATGAGTGCCATAGCGACTGTGTTGCGGCAAATGGGTCAACAGGTGTCCGGCAGCGACCAGCGCGAGTCATCGACGGTTGATCGCCTACGGAAAATTGGCGTGAGCGTGACGGTCGGCCATGCGGCCCACAACATTGCT
>CAWKZT010000010.1:0-24689 GCA_963854565.1 Acidimicrobiia bacterium | reverse complement strand
GCCTCGGCCAGCTCGTGGCTGATGGCACGGCCGCCATTACTGTGGCGATCGACTCCCCAGAAACGCTTGCCGTCGCAGCTGAAGCTGGTATCCGCGACCTACTCATTGATCTCTACGTGGGGCTTCCCCGATGCGGCGTCGATCCGTCCGCCGCACTCGCACTGGCCGATCTTGGCCGCGAGGCAGGTTGCAACATTCGTGGCGTCATGGGCTACGAGGGACACCTCATGCACGTGATCGACCGAGACGAACGCACTACCAAAGTGGCCGAAGCAATGGAGGAACTAGTGACTGCTCACCACGAGATTGGTGGTGAGTTAATATCAGGTGGCGGAACCGGTTCCTACGACATAAATCATGCGGTAAACGAGATCCAGGCTGGGTCGTACACCTTGATGGATGGCGAGTACGGCAAACTTAACCTGCCCTTTCAACGGGCCCTGGCCGTCGTCACAACCGTGATATCACTGAACCGATCTGGTGGTTGGGCAGTTCTTGACGGTGGACTAAAAGCCTTGGCCCTCGACCACGGAAACCCCAGCATAGATAGCGGTGACGTCATGTATTGCTCTGACGAACACACCGTCTACACCCCCCACGATATGACCACACTCAACGTCGGTGACCGCGTAATTATCTGGCCTCGTCACATTGATCCCACCATCGCCAAACACGCCGTCATGCACGTTGCCAACCGCACCGACAGTTCGTCAACGCAAGAAGCGCTTCTCGATTCGGAAGTCGTCGACCAATGGGCGATCGACTTGCTTCACTGGTAACAACCGCAGCGACGATCGCCACTGATCATCGGTTCAGTTGGTTGTCCCGGCTAACTTCTGGCCATGGACAACGGGGCAAAATGGAAAAACTGGGCAGGCAACCAAAGATCTCACCCATCGACGGTGCGCACACCTAGCGACGAACGAGAACTCATCGCTGCCGTCACCTACACCGCCGCCCGGGGTGGAGTAATCAAAGCCGTTGGAGCGGGCCACTCGTTTACCGCAATAGCCCGCCCCGAAGACGTGCTGCTTGACCTGTCGCACTACAACCACATAAGTCGTATTGACCCCATAAAGAGGCAAATCACCGCTCAGTCCGGTTGTGGCCTCGCAAAACTCAACGCCGAACTCGCCCGTGCCAACCTTGCTCTGCCAAACCTGGGCGACATCGACGCTCAGTCCATCGCTGGGGCCATAAGCACGGGTACCCACGGCACCGGCGCTACGTGGCAGTCGATTGCGGCTGGAATCGTGCGACTCCGCCTTATCGCTGGCGATGGTTCCGTGATCATTTGCGACGAAAACGAAAACGCCGAACTCTTCAGCGTGGCCCGGGTTGGACTAGGAGCGATCGGTCTCATCTCCGAGATCACCTTTCAATGTGTGGATGCGTTTTCCCTCCACGCCATCGAAAAACCTCGTCATATCGACAAGGTTCTAGCCGAGTTCGATACGTGGGTTGACAGTGCGGATCATGTCGAGTTTTTTTGGTTTCCGCACACCGATGTCGCCGCAACCAAAACCAATATGCGAGTGGCCTTGCAAGCCGACACTCGCAGTCGGTGGCAACGAGTGCTCGACGAGGAAATCATGCAAAACGGCCTCTTCGGGGCCATCACCAAGGTGGGCACACTGCGACCATCGCTCATCCCAAGGCTGGCGCAAGGTCTCGGAAAAGGTATGGGGTACAGCGAATACACCGCGCCCAGCACCGCAGTATTTACCTCTCCTCGACGAATCAAGTTCAAGGAAATGGAGTACAACATTCCGCGAGGCTCATTAGTCGAAGCCTTCAACCGGGTCCGAGACCTCATCGACGACTCAAGCGAACCAATCGGATTCCCCATCGAGGTGCGGGTGCTGGCCGCCGACGATATTCCCCTGTCACCCGCGTACGAACGCAAGAGTGCCTACATTGCCGTCCACGTCCCAGCCTCCGTTGACCACGAAAAATATTTTGACGGTGTTGAAAACATTATGAACGACTACGGCGGCCGGCCCCACTGGGGCAAGATCCACAACCAGTCGGCCAAGTCACTCGCCAAGTTGTATCCCAAGTGGGACGATGCCCAAGCCGCTCGCGACATCATCGACCCCGACCGTCGCTTTGCGAGCACGGAAACCCGTCGCATCTTGGGCGACTGAACTGCTATAGCCCAACCGGGCCAAGTAGGTTTCCCCCATGGTTTCTACACGGTTTGTTCCTTGTCAACCCGATCACGAACTAGCGGCCGGGTTTCAGCGTGTCCGTGATGAACTAAATATTCCGTCCTCCTTCGCCCCCGAGGTATTGGCCGAAGCCGTCGCTGTCGATCAGCGGGGTCCCGTCACACCTCCTGGCGTTCCTGCCGATGAACCCCGCGACATGCGAGACATCGAGTTCATTGCCATCGACCCACCTGGTAGCCGCGACATCGATCAAGCCTTTAGTGCTAGCCGGACCAAACATGGTTATCTGGTGCACTACGCCATCGCCGACATAGCATCCTTCGTCACGCCGGGAGGAGCGATCGACACCGAAGCTCACCGGCGGGGCATGACGATGTACAGCCCCGACTTCCGCGCGTCGCTACACCCCGACATCCTTAATCACGGCGTCGCAAGCTTGCTGCCTGGTGTTGACAGGGTCGCTCTGGTCTGGTCGATTCGTCTCGATGCTGACGGCACCATCTACAAGTCCCATGTCGAGCGGGCTCTGGTTAAAAACCGCGAAGCCATCTCCTATCACGATGCTCAGGCTCGTTTAGCCCAACCCGATCCGCCAGAAGTCCTGCGGCTACTACGCGAGGTTGGCAGGGTACGCCTGGAACGCGAGCGTCTCCGTGACGCGGTAAGTCTGCGTCTTCCATCCCAAGAAATAAACCACACCGACGATGGTTACGCCCTCCATTACGGCGAATCCATCCCTATCGAAAGATGGAACGCGCAAATCTCTCTTCTCACAGGTATCGCCGCGGCCGACATCATGATTAAGGGCGGTACCGGAATCCTTCGGACCTTGCCCAAACCCTGGAACAAGACCGTGAAAGATCTGCGCCGCATTGCCCGGGGCTTGCATATTGTTTGGGACGACGACGTCAGTTACCCCGAGCGGGTCCGAGAACTAGACCCCTCCATTCCCAATGAAGCCGCCATGTTGTCCGCATCGGCCCGAGGCCTGCAAGGCGCCGGATATACAGCGTTCACTAATGGTGAACTACCAGAAATAAGCCAACATTCGGCCATCGCATCCACCTACGCCCACGTCACCGCACCACTTCGTCGCCTGGTCGATAGATACGGCAACGAACTTGTGCTTGCTTACTGCGCCGACCGCGAGCCTCCGACGTGGGTGACCGAAGCACTAGACGAAATCCCTTCGTCCATGAGTAAAGCTCGCACCCGCGAAGGAAAGCTAGACCGTGGGCTGCTCAACTTTATGGAAGCAGCCACTCTTGCCAATCATGTGGGCACCCGTTTCGAGGCTGTCGTTACTGGCCAAAGAAAGAACCGGGCAATTGTGCAGATTCTGCACCCCGCGGTCATCGGGACCATCGAATCAACTGACCTTCCCCTCGGAGAACGCATCCATGTGACCGTCGACGCGGTCGACACCGAACAATCTCGCGTCGAACTTTCTGCGGACTAAACAGTCACCAAGGTTCAATGGCCCAACAGCGCCTATGCCGATCCGGGAGCGAAGCCAAAGCCGCAAGATTATCTCCTTACCGTCGCCGTTTTGGTAATCATGGATCTCGTTGTGGGCCTTACTGATTGGTGTTCTACTGTGGGTCCTGTGAACCAAGATGCTCCTTCGTCCAAGAAACGGTCAGCTGAACCCCGGCCAATAGGGCGCGTCTCCCACGTGTGGTCCGTCGGGCGTTTGGCCCGGTGGAAGCGTCGTGCTGTCACCATGCCCGGCGTGTTCTTGGCCACTGTCGTTGTAGTCACACTGAGCCCATTACTTGCCCTGATGGCATTGCTTGTCGACCTGAAGGAAGGCTGGAAGAATAAGCGCTGGCTGCGTATTCTCGGCTTTCTGCTTCTCTTCTTGATCCTCGAGACATCCACACTCGTGGTGATGTTCTTCGCATGGATCATCACCGGTTTCGGTTTGTTCATGGAGGCAGGCTGGTCCCAACGCATGCACTTCTTTATCGAGAAACACTGGATTTTAGGCCTGCAGAACAGCGTGCTTAAGCCCATGGGCGGCAAACTCCACATTGATGGCGAGGACCTCCTTACGCCAGGCCCAATAATCGTGATTGGTCGCCACGTCAGCATGGGCGACGCCGCCCTGCCCGGCATGATCTTAGCCAACCGCAACAACCTGCAAATTCGCTATATCGCCAAAGAAGATTTAGTGTGGGTACCCGTTCTCGACATCGTTGGCCATCGCTTGCCCCATTGGTTTGTTAATCGCAAACCCGATGATCGAGTCGCCGAACTCGAGTCGATCAGTAATCTTGCTGCTGGTTTGGGGACTGACGGGGCTGGCGTCATCTTTCCGGAAGGAACCTTCAGAACGAATAAACGGTTCGATCGAGTCCTAGAAAAGTTGCGCACCAGCGATCCCTCTCGGGCCGCTGCGGTCTCCCAACTCCAACACCTTCTTCCCGCTCGACCCTCGGGAACCCTCGCCATGCTCGAAGGCAATCTGGATGCCGATGTGGTGTTCATGACGCATGTGGGCTTCGAACGCTTCATTAGTTTTGCCGAGATCATCAAGACGGTGCCTTTCGACCGTCCCATCGAAATCAAGGTGTGGCGGCATAAACGGGCTGACGTCCCCACTGATCCAACGGAACAGCTTGCCTGGCTCGACCATCACTGGCAAGTAAGCGACGACTGGATTCACGAAACAATGGCGGGACCACACCGCTCCACCGCAAGCGCCGACTAACGTTGCCTGTGTCCATCTTGTCGTCAACTAGGGCGACGGGTCAGTACCTCCTCGGAGATCCCCATGCTGCTTGCGTCTGTTAGTGATACCCCCTACAAGATCATGCTGTTCGCTCACATATTGCTCATCTTTATCGCTCTGTCACCCGTGGTTGTACACACAATCATGTTCAAACTTGAGCTCAAGCGTCCCGATGGTGACCTTGCTGCGGTAGCCAGTCGCGTGATTGGCCTGCCAACGAAGATCTATGACGGTGCCCTTATTTTGGGTGCAATATTGGGATTCGGACTCATCAGTATGAGCGACGATGTCATTTCGATGGGTGACACATGGGTGTGGCTTAGCATTGTGTTGTGGGTTGCGTTTATGGGTGTCCTTCATGGACTAATTTATCCCACCGAAGCAGCTATTGCCCGAGGTGATGAAGACGCTGTGGCCCAACTGGACAAAGTTGGTCCAATTGGGATAATTCTGGCCCTTGTCCTGCTTTTTCTTATGGTTGTAAAGCCTGGCGGCGGCGGCTTCTAAGTCAATCCAGTAATGACCCGCACCATTTCGCCTATTGACGAAGATCTGCTTGACGTCGCTACGAGTCTTGTCCGTCGGGCTGGCCAACTCGCCCTGCAATGGTTTCAGTCTTCTGACCTCGCCATCGAACGTAAGGTAGATGGTTCACCAGTTACCGAGGCCGACAAGGCCGTCGAAGCCTTTCTGCGCAGTGAACTAGAAAAGCTGTTTCCTGACGACGCAATCGTCGGTGAAGAACACGAAGACACGGCCGGATCGTCAGGACGTACATGGGTTATCGATCCCATTGATGGCACCAAGGCATTCACTCGGGGTGTGCCACTGTTCACCAACTTATTGGCCCTCAACGACGAACAGGGTCCAGCTATTGGCATCGTCAATGCTCCCGCCGCTAACGAGCTTGTGGCCGCTGGCCGCGGATTAGGTTGTACGTGGAACGGCTCGCCGTGCGGCGTCAGCACAAAAAATAATCTCCGAGGTGCTGTGGTCACAACCAGCGGTTACGACTACTGGAAGAAAGCAGACGTCGATGCGGTGTATGCCTCCGGCGCCCAAATGCGCACGTGGGGCGACGGTTACGGCTACATCCTGGTCGCCACCGGACGGGCCGAAGCAATGATCGACCCTGGGCTCAAACCTTGGGACGTCGCACCTATGAACGTCATCATCCCCGAAGCGGGCGGCACAATCACAAACTTTTCTGCCCAAGACCGACCCGATGCTGGTGACATTGTGGCCAGCAACGGCCTCATCCACAGTGATGTTTTAGCATTGCTCCAGTAACGAATAAAACCATGTGATCTGAGGGGTGGACGGGTCACCCTGCGCAAAAAATTGGGAACTCCCACAGCACCATTCGTGCCGCGAAGAGCAGAGTTATTGCGCTCCTTCAAACCGTTCGGTATGAAGCCCTTGTGTTGCTAGTCGTCGCAAGAACTGTTGGGGGTCGATAAGTGAGGCCAACGGGTACGACCCGGTCTGGACGTTCGTAGGTGCGACAAACTCGTGCACAGCGGCCATGGCAACTGTTGCTGATGCTTCCGCCGGGGGTGCCGCACTTCCGAGCACGACGATCTCTCGGCGGCCCTCGGACCATCCACGAAGTTCCACGCGCACCCCACCTATGCCTCCATCGGGGTGCGGCGGAACCAACATCGGAAAGCGAGCCGTAAGCCGGTCTCGTCGTGTCGCGGCCATGCGAGCGGTGACGCGTTCAGCCTCGGGGAACAATTGAGCAATTAGTAATGGATCACCCATTGCCGCCCGGTAACAATCATGGCTACCCACAGGGTCAGGAAACCAGGAAAGTTCTCGACCGGAGCCCCCCGACCGCGGGATCCAAGCCCCTCGGCGGTAGTCGAGTCCTGGGTTTCCAAGCGCTCGGTGATGTTGTCGAGCGCACCACGGTCCGCCCGTACCAACCTTGGCGATGTGGATTTCATCGACCACACTCATCCAAGTACTGGCGTGAAGAGCCATGACACCGGTAAGTCCGGGTGAAAATCCGGCACCTACCACGATTGTTTGTCCCCGTTCTTGGGCCTCAACATTTAGGGCCAACAAGCCGCGGACATCTTCCATGCTGTCGGCGACCGCTACTACCGAAGCGCCGGAACGGATTGCCTGCCGCGCCACAGCGGTCTGACTCCCCCACCTACTAGCTATGACGACAACATCAACATCGGGTGGGACAATCGGGGCTGATTTTGCATACGCCCCTAGTTGTGACGCCAAGTCATCGGCTTGGCTGTGGTCAACAAGAACCAACTGGTCGATGGTGTTACTTGGTATCCGACGGGCGATTTGACCACCTACCGCACCGCATCCGACGATTGCCAGACGCATCAGGAGTGATCAGGGCCCGACAGTTCACGCCAACCACCAGTCTGTGGCGGCACACCGCCTTGGCCACGCAACCGCAAAACGCCCGCGATCATGGCCGCACCCGTAACAGCAGTGACAACGCGTTGAACAAAGCGCAAGAAGGCCATGGCGTAGAATATGGTCTTTCGCGCCAGAACCCAAGTAGCGGACTTCAAGATAAGTCTCCACTGCTCATGTATTTGCGCCGTCACCGTCGTGTCGCTCTGTGGTGTGGGACCTTTGGTGACGAAGCAACTATCTACCGTCGAAACGACGTGTATATGAGGATAAGCCGGTGGGCCTAGCTGGATTCGAACCAGCGACCTCACCCTTATCAGGGGTGCGCTCTAACCAACTGAGCTATAGGCCCGTAGTCCAAACAAGTCGGAATACAGACTTCTAAGGTTAGCGCGTTTTGTTACCGTGCCGTCGCGCTTAATCCTCGCCTCGCCGTTTGCGTTTTTGCCGCGGTGGGCGTTGAACAGTGGGCCCTGGTTGCCGAGGTGATCGTGGCTGACGGCGCCGTTGAGTGGGACGGAACCGAGCTGATTCTTCCTCGATTACCGTGACCCGTAATCCGCCCGTGAGGTCGCTAATAAGATTGAACAATACGGACATCAGCACAGTAAATGCGATGCCTGCGATCACGAGAACAAAGCCAAGTAACGCCACCTTGCGGAAGATGAGGTCAGCGTTAATTGCGAAGTCGTCCAGAGCAAATAGTTCGGTGACGAAGTTCTCGACCTTTTCAATGATGCCCGCCTGGGCCGCTGCGCCCCACAGCATCACACCGGCGATCATAAAGATCACCCACATACACAGAAAGAAGATCGTCGATATCTTCAGTACCGACCATGGTTCGATGTGTCGCACAATGCGTCGAACTCGACGGGCTTGTAGCCGAACTCGACGGCGACGCTCGCGTCCGGGAAGATCAGAGGCGAGCAAAGTGCGTTTCTTTACTGGCTCGGGATCAACCGTAGCAAGCGTGGCTGGCTCATTAATTGGCGCAATGTCAGCATCAGGAACAGCGACCGTATTGAAAACTGAATCACCGGGAGAAATTATCTCTACTGCTTCAACGGGACCAGAATCTGCGGTCTGATCGTGGCCGTCAACTGTGGGCACAGTTTCGGTTCGCGGTTCTAACTCCTGGGGCACAGTTCAAAGTGTACGGGATCAAGCACCGGCATTGGACGGCATAGCCCGGTGATCCCGTTTAGTGCCGCGATTTGTTCTACCTGAGAACTGGAAATATCGATGGCTAATCCGGTCTCGTGACGGCTTGTTCCCGGGTGAGCAACGGGATGCGGGTTGCTGCCGCGGTGCTCCCACCGCCAGGTTTGTTCTGCAAAACTCCTAAATCCCGATGAAACCGCCAGATTGTGCCCCAACCGATCTTCGGTGGTAGCTATTGCCGCGGCCATAGCGGGGGCAAGTCCGGCATTGTCGGGTTGATTTCCTTGAGCCGCGGCCGTCCGGGTTGCAGGGCCGACTCGCACTTCCACAACTTGTTTGGTGCCGCTCGTAGTTATTAACTCGATAGTTGCATTGTTTGCTTCCGCTACTTGCCGCCCAACATCGGCATCGTCGGCCACCATGGCCAAGGCCACTGCGTCCGCCGCGCTTTGGGAAACTGCGAGTTCGGTTGCTTGGTTAGCAAGCGTCACCAGACCCATCATGGTGATCATGGCGAGGGCCATAACGATTCCAAGGAGTGGTAGGGCTTGACCGCGTTCGCGGCAAACGTTGGTGTTTTGATGGCGGCCAATTGACCATTTCCCATCGCTCATAGTGATCCCCTATTTGGTTGACGCGCCTTTCTTGGCGCTCAATTGGTGGGGAAATTTATTAGGGAAAGTGAGCGATCAAAGACCGAAGATCTATTCGGTCAGTGCAATCTCGCCGACATCAGGGTCACCATCAACGATTTCGGCTAGCTCATCGTCGATCACATCTTGGTCTTCCATCGTGACGGGTGCAAGTGATGCGACATGGGCACCATCGTCCAGGCTCATGATGTTCACCCCGGTTGCCGCTCGGCCTTGGGAAGAAATGTCCGCAACCTTCATCCGAATTACGGTGCCCGACGATGCAATGAGGAAGACTTCTGAGTCTTCAGCTACAACCAGCGCACCGGCGACCTCTTTGCGAGTACCACCCAGCTTGATGCCACGGACACCTAGGCCGCCGCGGCCCTTGGTGGGATAATCCTCAACAGGGGTTCGCTTGCCGAATCCCGACCGAGTGATGTGCAGTAGCGAAGTACCCGGTTCGGCTACAGCCGCTGCTACTAGCGTGTCGTTTTCTCGGAACTTCATGCCGCGGACACCAGCGGCGGAACGACCCATGGGACGGACCACATCTCCACCGAAGCAAATGGTTTGCCCTGCTCGTGAGGACAACAGGATTTTGTCGCCGTCGTTTATGGGCATAACCGAAACAAGTTCGTCGCCATCGTTGAGCTTTAGGGCGATGAATCCGCCGCTTCGCGATTTGTCATATTCGTTGAACAGCGTCTTCTTCACCCGGCCATGCAACGTCGCAAAGAACAAGTACCGCTGCGTCTCATAATCTCGGGTATCAATAACCGCCGCGACTCTTTCATCGCCTTCGAACTGCAAAAGATTCACGATGGCTGTGCCGCGCGCCGTGCGACTGGTCATAGGAATTTGATGAGCTTTAAGGCGGTAAACCTTGCCGCGATTGGTAAAAAACAACAAATAGGCATGCGCTGTGGTGTGCATCAACTGCACGATGTAGTCACCGTCACGTAGATTCGCTCCTGCCACGCCGCGTCCTCCGCGTGCCTGGGAACGAAACTCAAGAGGGGAAACGGTCTTGACGTAGCCGTTAGCACTGAGACTAAAGATGAGATCTTCATCGTCGATCAGATCTTCGATATCGAGTGATCCTGGATCGTGGGTGATGATGCTGAGACGTGGTGTGGCAAACTTTTCACGAATCTCGCCCATTTCCACCTTGATGACGCTGCGAAGCTTGCCATCATCAGCCAGAAGGCTTTCGAGGTACACAATGGCTTCTTGAAGTTCGGTCATCTCAACTTCTAGATCCGAGCGCCCTAGACGCGTGAGTCGACCAAGGGGGAGGTCGAGAATGTGATTGGCTTGGATCTCACTGAACTCGAACCCGTCGGCCATAAGACCGGTGCGTGCATCGGCGCGATCGGCCGATGACCGAATGAGTGAAATGACTTCGTCAAGAATGTCGAGGGCTTTGAGTAGTCCCTCGACAATATGAGCTCGAGCCTTCTTCTTATCGAGACGGAACTGGGTACGACGGGTGAGTACATCGACTTGATGATCGACATAGGCAACCAGAGCGTCGCGCAGATTGAGGGTGCGGGGAATGCCGTCCACCAGTGCGACCATGTTGGCCGAGAAGGTGGTTTGCAAGGGGGTGTACTTGAACAGATTGTTGAGAATTACCAAGCCGGGCGCATCGCGTTTAAGGTCGAACACCAGGCGAGTCTTGCCTTTAGCTGATTCGTTGCGAATAGCCCGGATGCCATCGAGGTCGCCGCGATCGACAAGCTCAGCGGCTTTTTGGGCAATCGAGTCGACATTGGTCTGGTACGGAATGGCAGTAATGACGATTTGATCGGGGCCATTTCCGTCGGCTTCGATTATTTCGGCGTCGGCCCGCATGCGAATTGATCCGCGGCCGGTGCGATAGACGTCCTTGATTCCTGCTCGACCCAAGATCTTTCCGCCTGTTGGAAAGTCGGGCCCGGTTACGAACTCCATGAGGTCGTCGGGTGTGGCATGGGGGTTGTCGAGAAGATGCAAAGTGGCATCAATTATCTCGCCCAGGTTGTGCGGTGGAATGTTGGTAGCCATACCCACGGCAATGCCCTGACCACCACTGACCAGCAGATTTGGGAATCGTGACGGCAAGGCATCAGGTTCTTCGCGGGAACCATCGAAGTTGTCACCAAAGTCGACCGTGTCCTCGTCGATGCCATCGAGCATGTGCATGGCTAACGGCGCCAAACGACACTCGGTGTAGCGCATAGCAGCAGGAGGATCTGACGGTGAACCGAAGTTGCCGTGGGGGTCGATCATGGGGTGTCGTAGTGAAAACTTTTGACCTAATCGCACAAGTGCGTCGTAGATAGCGGTATCGCCATGCGGGTGATACTTACCCATGACGTCGCCGACCACCGTGGCGCACTTGACATGACTGCGATCGGGACGGTGACCTTGATCGTGCATGGACCACAAGATGCGACGATGTACCGGCTTGAGACCATCGCGAGCATCAGGGAGGGCACGCGAGACAATGACGGACATCGCATATTCGAGGAACGATTGCTCCATCTCGGTCTGAATTTCGATGACCTCGATGGATCCACTGCTGTCGATTGCGTCTTCGGGATTGTCTGGAATGTTGTTGTCTGCCATGACCAATCCTTTCTAAATGTCCAGGAACCGCACGTCGGCGGCGTTGTTTTGAATGAAATGCTTACGTCGTTCGACGTCCTCGCCCATCAATGTGGCGAAGACCTCGTCGGCTAGCACAGCTTGTTCGACTGTGACCTGTAAAAGCGTTCGTTTAGCTGGATCCATGGTGGTATCCCAAAGTTCTTCGGCATCCATTTCGCCTAGGCCTTTCAAGCGTCCGTAATCGTTGTTGTGCTTGGGGTTCTCGGCCTCGAACACCGCCTTGGCGGCATCGTCTTTTAGATATATCTTTTGCTTGTTGATTTCGGTGGAGTACAACGGCGGTTGCGCAATGTAAATGAAGCCCGCCTCTACGATTTCGCGCATCTGGCGGAAGAAGAAAGTGAGCAACAGGGTCCGAATGTGGCTGCCGTCGACATCGGCGTCGCAGAGAATCACGATCTTGTGATAGCGCGCTTTGTCGATGTCGAATTCTTCGCCCAATCCAGCACCAATGGCCTGGATAAGCGCGGTGACTTCGGTATTACGCAGCATCTTGTCGATGCGGGCTCGTTCGACGTTAAGAATCTTGCCCCTAATAGGCAAAATTGCCATAGTGCGAGGATCGCGAGCTTCTTTAGCTGACCCACCAGCGGAGTTTCCCTCCACGATGTAGATCTCTGATTCGCGGGGCTCCTTGGACGCACAGTCGGCTAGTTTTCCGGGCAAGCCAGCACCATCGAGGGCGGACTTGCGTCGTGTTGCGTCGCGTGCGGAACGTGCTGCCATGCGAGCGCGGGCCGATTGCACTGCTTTTTGAACAATGCGTTTGCCTTCGGACGGGTTCTCTTCGAGCCACACCCTCAGATGATCATTGGTGGCCTTTTCGACCAGTGACCGAATAGATACGTTGCCAAGCTTGCCCTTGGTTTGACCTTCGAACTGGGGATCTTGGAGGCGCACCGAAATAATGGCCGTTAAGCCTTCGCGGATGTCTTCGCCTTGAAGGTTGTCTTCCTTTTCTTTCAAAATGTTTTTGTCACGGGCGTAGTTGTTAATGACACGGGTAAGGGCGGTGCGGAAGCCTTGTTCATGCATGCCGCCTTCGATTGTCGCGATGCCGTTGGCGAAACTATGGATGCCATCGGCGTTGTAGCCCGTGTTCCACTGGAAGGCCAGTTCGCATTCGCCTTCGTCGTCGCCGGCTTCGATGTAACCGACCTTGGAGAACAGTGCTTCTTTGGAAGCGTTCACGTGGCGGACGTAGTCGATAATGCCACCGTCGTATCTGTAGCTAACAGCGTTGTGGTCTTTATCTGGACGTAGGTCGGTGATGGTGAGTTCGAGTCCCTTGTTGAGAAACGCCATCATCTGGAATCGCTCAAATAGGGTGGCGGCGCGAAATTCGGTGCCTTCTTTGAAGATGATTGGGTCGGGCCAGAAACGGACGGTAGTTCCGGTTCCAGATGCTGGACCAGAAATTGCCAGGTTGTCGTGCAGGTTGCCGCCATCTCGGAACGACATGAAATGCCGCGAGCCGTCTCGGTCAATCTCGACTTCGACCTTAGTGCTCAGCGCATTCACCACGGATACACCCACGCCATGGAGTCCGCCTGAGACCTTGTACCCGGATCCGCCGAACTTACCGCCGGCATGCAAGATCGTAAGGACAACTTCGG
Source organism: Acidimicrobiia bacterium (assembly GCA_963854565.1). Classification (GTDB taxonomy): domain Bacteria; phylum Actinomycetota; class Acidimicrobiia; order Acidimicrobiales; family JAHEJN01; genus CAWKZT01. The sequence continues at coordinate 11,332 of CAWKZT010000010.1, read as the reverse complement.
CTGCCGTCAGATCGTATTTGGCATGCTTGCCTACGGGAATGCCTCGACCGTTATCGGTTACCTGGCAGGCACCATCTTCGAGAATGGTGATCTCGATCTTGTCGCAGTACCCCGCCATTGCTTCGTCAACCGCATTGTCCACCACTTCGTAAACAAGGTGATGGAGCCCCGACGGTCCGGTGGAACCGATGTACATCCCGGGACGTTTGCGCACCGCTTCTAGTCCTTCGAGGACTTGAATATCGTCGGCATCGTAAGAGGGTTCGGTAGAGGTGGACGCGTCAGAATCAGCCATAGTGGGCGCTTTCAAATGATGTGTGGCGGGCGATTTCGGTGGACCGGTAAGAAAGCAGATGATTTCTAGTTGGCCTCAGATTCACGATGACTCCAGTGTACCACCCGGGGTGTGACACCCTTCCCTCGGAGTACCCCTAGGGACAAGTTTTTTCGGGGCTTAAAAAGGCTTACAAGGACCGCTGATTCAAGCCCGAGACAAAAGATTAACATTTTGCCTATTTTTGTCCGTCGAAACGCTAGTCCTAAAGCTACAAATCGGTCTACGTCTCAACCCGAGCCCGGAGTTTTAGAACAACATCCGGACCGATTACGTCCGCTATTTTGTGCAGTAAATCGGCTTCTAACAGTTTGATTTGTGTACTCCATGCCGGATCAAGAACCGCAATGGTCAGCACCCCGTTATCGAGTGAGCGGGGTTGGGTATTGGTTGCCACGTCGCCCCCCACCAAATCAGGCCACTCGTTGAAGATTTGCGTCATGGCATCCGCGGAAGGAACCCCCAAAGAACGAGCCAATTTGTCCAGCGCGATTCCGAGAGGTTGAAGTTGGGTAGCACTACCCGTCGGAAGAGGTTTCCAGGCCATCAAATCACCTTAGTCATAACGTAGTTAGGTTTGCCGCGATCATTGCGCGGACAACAAACCATCGACAAAACCAAGCCGCTGATCGGACTGCGTTTCTGGAGGAAGTGGTCCGGCAGTGGAAACAAACACTTGACCGGGTGGCAATGCTTGGACAAGTGCGGCACAACGAGATGGGTCTAGTTCACTGAAGACATCATCGAGCAATAAGATTGGACTGCTCTCATGAAGCTCAGCCAAATGACGGTGCGCTGCTAACCGAAGTGAAAGTGCCAACGTGCGTTGCTCACCCTGTGAGGCATGGGTGCGTGACGGCATCCCCGCCAGGCCAATGTGGAGGTCATCTCGATGAGGACCAACTGTAGTTACGCCCCGACGGATGTCATTGGAGCGTGCTTCTGCTAAAGTTTTGGCTAAGCCACCATCGCGCCATATTGGTCTATATTCGCAGGTCACAGCCTCCTTTGAACCGCTCAACCTCTCATGAGAAAGCACCAATTCCGGAAGCAACGCTGCCACCGTCTCACTACGAAGATCTGCCCAGCGATCACCAAGCTCAGATAATTTGGCATCCCAAACATCGAGAGTCGACCCGGCCGCCTCATCCATGCGCTTGCCACCACCAAGGCCCTTCAGAAGTGCGTTTCGTTGCCGCAGCACTTTGTCCATATCTGTTCGAATTTTGTCATTCGACCGTTGCCGGGCCACAACAAGATCATCAAGAACATTTCGTCGCCCTGAAGGTGATCCTTTAATCAGATCGAGATCGTCAGGGGTAAATACCGAAACCAAAACTGTGCCAATAAGATCTCGCCGGCGGGTCAACTTTTGTCGATTGAGCATGACTCGCCCACGCCCAGACCTAGCAAGTTCACACTCGATCAGTAGCTCGCGCCCCTCACGCTTGATGATCCCGCGAACGACCCCATGGTCGTGGGTCGTCTGAATCATGACGTCTGTTGGGGCAGTTCGGAAAGACTGCATGGTCGCCAGGTAGCCAATAGCTTCCAGCAGATTGGTTTTCCCAAGCCCATTCGAGCCAGTCACCGTAATGAGTCCAGGCGAAAGTTCTAACTCCAATTCGTCATAGTTACGAAAATTACGCAACCACAGGCGTTCAACCTGCATAAGACCTCTCGTTCATCGAAATTTCAACAGGTATTACGAAACTCGTACGGGCATCAAGAGATACAAAAAGTCTTCATCTCCGACAACGCGTAACACTGCGGGCTTGAGCGCATCAACTGTTTCGAGTCGAATTTCCTCACCTGGTGCCACGTCAACGCCGTTTAGTAAGTATTCGGGATTGAAGGCAACCGTAAGGTCTTCTCCCTCATAATTTGCTTCGATTGATTCGTGCGCTTCACCAACATCTTGGGTTACCGCAATCAGTTCAACGCCGTCGGCAGACATAGCCAACCGCAGCGGAGTGGATTCTTGGGCCAGAAGCCGTACTCGGCGCACAGCGTCAAGGAGTTCGCTTCGATTAACAATTAGGTTGTTCGGGTGGTCACTTGGAATTAGGCCGCGGTAGTTAGGAAACACACCTTCGATGAGACGCGTGGTTAGCGTCACATTTCCGCTGGAGAAAGATGCTTCGCGCTCCCCCAAGGTGATCGTGACGGTTTCTTTGTCACCAAGAACACGGGAAAGTTCGCCCAGTGCTCTCGAGGGAACGAGAACCTCTTGGTCGTCGTCAAGAATTGATGTTCCCGGTAGGTCACGAACTGACAGGCGGTACGAATCGGTAGCTACGAGTCGAAGGCCAGCGCCTTCGGTTGTCATCAAAACACCGGTAAGAATTGGTCGCGAATCATCGGTACTGGCAGCAGAAACAACCTGCTTGAGGGCCAAGGCAAATTCGCCAACCTCAAGTGTGACACCGTCACCATCAACAGGAGTAACTTTGGGAAACTCCTCGGCAGGAATCGTCCGCAGTGTGAAATCGGAGCGACCACCAGAAATGTGGGCATCGCTGTCTTTCACTTCGAGCTCTACAGCTCCAGAACTGAGTGATCGAACAACATCGGAAACTAATTTGGACGGAATAACGATGACTCCGTCGTCTGCACCAGCAACTTCTAGTTGCACGTTGATGGTGAGATCGAGATCACTTCCCGTGATAGACAATGCATCGCCTTGCAATTCGAGGCGAAGACCGGCTAATACAGGCAGAGAACCGCCCCGGCTAGATACGGCACGACCAGCGGTTGCTAGTGCTTCAGATAAGACATCACGTTCGCAGCGAAACTTCACAGCTACTAGACCTCTACTTTCTTATTAACCCTAGTGGTAGTAGTAGGGCTGTGGATCTGTGGATAAACGGAAAACCCGCAGGTCAGCGAGCATACAGTCATGTGGATGACAGTACACCATATTCACAGGCCCGTGACGGCCATAGTGTGATGGTGTGGAGTAGTGGGCTTTGCACACAGGATTTGCGCTCTCCCCCACATGGGATTTGGACAAAATTGGGGACAAGTGCCGCAGTCCTTGTGGTTGCACGGAATTTAGGCATTAAACGTCGCCATTCTTAAGGGCGGTGATGAGTTCGTTGACTTGATCAAAGATCTGACGGCGTTCAGCCATCTGCTTGCCGATCTTGTCTACAGCATGGATAACAGTGGTGTGATCTCGACCACCGAATGATCTGGCAATCGCTGGATAGCTAAGGTCGGTGAGTTCGCGAGTGACGTACATCGCCACTTGGCGGGCGGTGACGAGGGGACGATGACGACGCCCACCGATGAGTTCCTCGAGCTCGAACCGATACTTTTTGCAAGTGGCATTGAGAATGAGGTCGACGGTTATTTCGATTGGTTCGTTGGCATTGACGATGTCGCGCAGGACGTCTTGGGCTAACTCAGCATTCAGTGGCTTATTGGTGAGACTGGCGTAAGCACACACACGAATAAGGGCCCCTTCGAGTTCTCGAATATTTGCGGTGAGATGCGTAGCAATGAATTCAAGAACCGAGGCAGGAACAACAACCCCAGTGTTGTCAGCCTTTTTGCGGAGAATCGCCAACCGGGTCTCGAGGTCGGGTGGTTGAATGTCAGTTATAAGCCCCATTTTGAATCGGCTACGCAGGCGGTCCTCGAGGGTAGATATAGCGTCAGGGGGACGGTCTGAGGACAATACGACTTGGCGGTTCGCTTGATGCAAAGTGTTAAACGTATGGAAAAACTCTTCTTGGAGGCCTTCTTTGCCTTCCATGAATTGAATGTCGTCGACAAGCAAGACGTCTATGTCACGGTATTTGCGCTTAAATTCAGTGCGATTATTGGTACGGATGGCATCGACGAATTCGTTCATGAACGTTTCGGTTGAAACGTATTGCACTTTGTAGTTGGGGTAGTTCTCGTGAACGTAGTGGCCAATAGCTTGCAGTAGGTGCGTTTTTCCGAGTCCAGCGTCACCGTATATGAATAATGGGTTATATGACTTGGCGGGGGTTTCCGCCACCGCGAGTGAAGCAGCTTGCGCAAAGCGATTGGATTGGCCAGTCACAAAGGTTTCGAATGTGTACTTGGGGTTCAGCGAACCCGGACCAATTTCGACCGAGTTGGCTGGTTCGGGTTTTACGGGGGTTTCTGTGTTTGGTTGAACCAGCGCGAGGTCTTCATGCGCCGCGTCCGCAACACTGGCTAGTTGTACGTCAATAACCACATTTGTGATAATTTCGTCAGGATCCTGGAGCCCATCTTGTTGCAGCCCTTCTTGAATCAGGTTCACATAGCGGCCCTCGATGCGCTCCTTGGCAAAGACGCTAGGAACAGAAATAACCAATGTGCCGTCGATGATGGCTACAGGCTGGGCATTGCTAAAAGTTGACTGCCAAACACCGTCACTGACCTCACTTTTTACAAAATCAGCGCAACCCAACCAAATGTCATGAATATCAGGCATCACGCCGCAATTTCAGTAGCAAATCGCCGAACTTGGAACAGCGCGCGTATCCACAGTAAAATCCACACGTGTGGACAACCTGAAAACTGGCGGTCATGCTTCTCCTCGTAAAATGCTACAAACCATTGCTATTGCAAGGTATTTAGTTCATTTCACGTTCGACTTGTAACGTGGATCCCGCAACCTAGCAGGGACTTGTTGTCAATGCGAGTCCGATCGGCAGTAATTGCCCGGTAGAAATTAATTACAAGCCTGTAATATCAATGGTTTTTAGATGAGAAGAGGTTAGAGGTTGGCGCGCGCCGAGTTCGCGCCTAGCGTTTTACTGTTCTGCGCGAACCAACGTGGGTTCGACATCTTGTGATCATGTGAATTCTTTTCAACTGATTACCTGTCGCAGTGCTGTCACGACAACGGGACCCTCTTTCCCACAGCACCGCAGCTAGTTCCTCTTCTCTCTCCTCCCACTGGGGCAAAATCATGAAACGTACCTACCAGCCAAACGTTCGTCGCCGCTCGACGAAACATGGCTTCCGCGCCCGCATGTCCACAAAAGCAGGCCGAGCTATCTTAAAGAACCGGCGCCGCAAGGGAAGGGCAAAGCTGTCCGCCTAATAACTCGAATCAGTGATCGGACCACGCATCAACGCTTTAGGACCGAAGCGATTCGTACTCGGCATGACTGGCTTGGCATCTCCTACCTCCCGCCGGAACAACCCGGCCACTATCGAGTCGCCTACGCACTTACCCGCGGGGCCGGCTCTGCTGTTACGCGCAATCGGTTGCGCCGGCAACTCGCACCGCTCCTCGAAGTTCGAGCCGCAGACAATAGCTTCTTGCCAGGCGACTATCTCATGAAGATTCGCCGCCCCGTTTCTGCCAGCTCCGACGAAATTGCTGTCGTTCTCGACCAAGCTCTCGCCAAAGTTGCTGCCCGTTGGGATTCCGCATCATGACCCCGCTGGCCTGGGTCCTTGACAAAAGCATTGCCGGATATCAGTACGTGCGCGGCGGCTATAACTCCCCTTGTAGACACATACCATCTTGCTCGGTCTACGGCCGCGAGGCTCTCGTCGAGCACGGTGCGGTAAAGGGATCATGGCTCACCGCCCGACGTATTGGCCGGTGTAACCCCTGGGGAACCCACGGTCTTGATCCCGTCCCATCTAACCACTCGCACGATGTTTATAACCACATTGTTGAATCACCCCTTACCCGCTAGTTCTCGAGCTTCTTAACTCATGTTTGATTTCCTCGCCGCCTTACTTTCCTTCTTCTACGAAACGTGGACCGGGCCATCGCGCTTCGGTGTAGCCGTCATTCTTTTGACGATCGTCGTGTTCTCCGTCGTGACACCACTCACTTTTAAACAGACGAAGTCCATGATTGCCATGCAACGCCTGCAACCAGAGATAAAGGCATTGCAATCCAAGCACAAGGACGACCGCGAGCGACTCAATCAAGAAATGATGGCGTTGTACCAAGCTAATGGGGTAAACCCACTAGGTGGTTGCCTGCCGATTCTGGTGCAGATGCCGATTTTCTTGGTGATGTACCAAATTATTCGCGGTATTACTCGTCGTATTACCGAGACCGGCTTGGCTATTGGTTCCTCGGGTTATGTGGCTGGTGTTAATGAGGTTGCAGGTGGCCAAGCCGTTGGGTTTGAACCGGTGCCACTTGACGACTTTGTGTCCCGTAAGTTCAATCCGGCTTATTTGAGCGAGGGATCCGACCTCCGTCAGGCCCTTGAGGTACGCAACGACATGCCGTCGTTTGGTATTGACCTTTCACGCTCCGCTCGTAACGTCCTCAGCGACGGCATAGTTACAGCCTGGCCGTATCTGCTTCTTATCGCCATTGTGTTGGCTACCTCAGTAGTCCAGCAGCGGCAAATTCGTGGCCGCAGAAAGAGCAGTGCCGCCGCGGCTAATCCCACCCAGGACATGATTATGAAGGTAATGCCGTTCATGTTGCCGGTGTTCTCATTCAACTTTGTGGCCGCATTAGTCATGTACTTTGTTGTCTCCAACCTAATTCGCGTTGGACAACAAGCGGTCATTACCCGTCAGTTCTACGGCGAGGATGGCGAAGAAATTCCCGTCATTGTCCCCGAAAGTACTGGTCCTACGACCATTACTAAAAAGAAAAAGCCGTCGACTAATTCTGGTCGAGCAAGTTCGGGAGGCGGCGCCCATGGGTCCCGTCGTCCTACTAGTCGCCCCGCTCGCAAGCGTCGCAGCAATGATCCTGCTGCCACTGAATCGAGCAAGGCAAGCGGTACAAAACCAGTAAAACCAACGAAGAATTCCAGCGGACGGATCACCCCCAAGAAAGATAAGTAGGGACTCGTAGGACAACACGTTTGTCTGAAACCGCGGGATTTCCCGTTTAGAAGCAAGGAGAGAACGATATGGAATGGATAGAAACTACCGGAGAAACCATCCAGGATGCCCGCGACCGGGCCCTCGATGGCCTGGGAATCGCCTTCAACGATGCCGAAATTGTGGTTGTTGAGGAACCTAAAAAGGGTTTCCTGGGAATGGGTAAGACCGAAGCACGAGTTCGTGCCCGGGTGAAGCCCACTCGCCCACCCGAAAAGGTTGATGGCCGTGACCGCGGACGAAACCGCACGCGCGGTAATAGCAATAGTCGGTCTGGTGGAAACAAGAGCCAAAATCGCAGCCAAGGCAATCGTGAAAGCGGCCAAGGAAATGGTTCTAATGATAGATCTGGCAAGGGCAATGGCTCGAACAAGAGCAACAACAAGCAACAAGATTCCAAAGATGGGTCTAGCCGTGACGGTGGCAACAAACCCAGTAATCGCGATAACGCCAACAAAAAGAATGGCTCCAACAGGAGCAAATCCACAGAATCACAGAAAGCGTCCTCGGGTAACCGACAGGCCAAGGAGAAAGCACCCATGGAAAAGACTGGACCAGTAATGGATGCCGCCGAACAGGCTGATGTTGTCCGTGACTTTCTTGAGGGCTTAACCAATGCCTTTGGACTCCAAGGCGACGTTGTCCCTGTGCAGTTGGACGATACTTCGTACGAAGTGCAGGTAAACGGTGCCGATCTTGGCCTCATGATTGGTCCCAAGGGCGGCACATTGCAGTCGATCCAAGAAATTGCTCGCACCGCAGTACAACAAGAAGCCGACGGAAACCTTGAAGGCCGCGTTCATGTCGACATTGGGTCCTACCGGGCCAAGCGTCGCGAAGCCCTTACCGAGTTCGCGGTTCGTTTAGCTGACGACGTGAAGGAATCGGGAAACAATAAGGTTCTGCAGCCAATGTCAGCATCAGACCGCAAGGTAATTCATGATGCACTTACCGATATTGAGGGTGTAGTTACCACATCCGAAGGTCGCGAACCATCACGTTACATCGAAATCTCCGCTACTAACTAGCACGAGATTCGCAAGGCCCGGCACCCTCTATAGGGGGTGCCGGGCCTTTGTCGTTTTACACCAGAACTAATGAACGACTGGCTATCAGGCCATCGTTGTGGGCTATCGGTAGACTGTTGGCATGCACATCAATTCAGTAGACGAGTTGACGGCGCAATTTCCGGCCCTGGTGGCCGAACTGGAGCGAAGTCAAACTCTAGGAACCATTGGCCCACGCGATTTAGAGGATCACCTTCACCACGCCTTAGGTTATAGCGCTGTTCTGAATGGCCTGGGAATCTCATCTGGCCTATGCGCAGACCTAGGCCCAGGAGCCGGCCTCCCATCACTAGTTATTGCCGCCACACTGCCAGCAACAGAATGGACCCTCATCGAGCGACGTGAACGGTCCGTCGCACGACTCGATATCACCATTTCACGGGTTGGTTGGATAGATCGGATTCGTTGTTGGCTGGGTGACGCGGAGGACGCCGGGCGCGATCTTCGTGGTCAGTTCGATCTCGTTACCGCCCGCGGATTTGGACCACCAGCAATGACCGCCGAATGCGCAGCGCCACTGTTGCGCATCGGTGGCACCTTAGTGGTTAGTGAACCGCCCGGCGAGCAGGCCCGGTGGCCCCAAGAAGGGCTACTTTCTCTAGGGCTAGCCCCCAACCCACAAATAGATCCTCTGTATTGGTCAGCTACTAAAATTTCAACAACCCCCGACAACTTTCCCCGGCGAGTCGGTGTCCCCCGCCGGAAGCCTCTGTGGTAGTTGTTTCACGTGAAACATGCCAAGCGCGCCGCACCCCCACCACCATCCACTCAAGGCCGGTAATGTTTCACGTGAAACGTAACCTTGGCTCACCAAGGCGACACAGCATTTGCGCAACTACCACATCAGGTATGCCTGGGCCTGTGGCGGGCCGGATTCTTAAATACTCACCTCAGGCGTTCTACAAATAGCAGGCGCAACCCTATTGCGATCGCCATCAGGACGAAGTGCATCCCATCAACGTGATCGTTGATATTCATCACAGTGACCCCACGTTTGGTTATTGATTCGTCACCAACGAGCTCCTTGATGGCGGATGGGAGACATTACTGAGCGTCGAACACCAGAAGGCAAGCTTTACTTGTGCTCGTGTTACGGACTTGTGGTCAAACCGCATCGTTGGTGGTGGAGTCAGTGGCCGCATGGCCGCGCTGTTTGCCGTTAATGCGGGGTAGAACGCGGCTATGACGCGGAATACAACACCACACTGCACCCCAAGCGGTGTGAAGTTTCTAACAACGAGTATCAATTAAAGTTGGGGCAGAGCAGACCACTAATGGCCTCGTCTCCGCCGTCCTGCGAAATATCTCCGGGGTGGTTCCCCCATCATGAATTGAACAGTGTTAGCGTCGTGGGCTAACTGGAGGTCCACTATGAACGAGGGTCGGAAGCCCGAATTTGATACTACTGATCCAGTAGTTCGCCAAACATTGGAAGAGGTGGTAGATAGCCGGCCCACTTTGCCACGAGTAATTGCGATTGCCAATCAAAAAGGCGGTGTTGGTAAGACGACCACAACCGTCAACTTAGGGGCTTCGTTGGCGGATCTCGGCTACCGCACCTTGGTGGTTGACCTTGACCCCCAAGCAAATGCCAGTACTGGCCTAGGACTAGACCCCCGCAGTCTCGAATCGTCGATGTATGACGTCATTTTGCGGGATATGCCGATGGAAGATGTTATCGAGTCAACCGAGGTGAAGAACCTCTTTGTTGGACCCTCCAGTCTTGACCTGGCTGGCGCAGAGATCGAGTTGGTCCCCGCCTTTTCTCGTGAGCGTAAGTTGAAAGTTGCCATCGACTCTGTTCTTGATGACTACGACTACGTCCTTATCGATTGTCCACCGTCATTAGGCCTCATTACGGTAAATGCATTGGCAGCGGCTAGAGAGGTCCTTGTCCCGATTCAGTGTGAGTACTACGCACTTGAAGGACTCGGACAACTTATTCGCAATGTTCATATGGTCAAGAGCAACCTCAACCCCGAGTTGCATGTCTCGACCATTGTCCTGGTTATGTACGACGCTAGGACCAAGCTTTCTGCCCAAGTTTCGGAGGAAGTCCGAAATCACTTTGGCGAAAAGGTATGTCGCCAAGTAGTTCCTCGATCAGTGCGACTTTCTGAGGCACCCTCGTTTGGTCAACCGATAACTACATTCGACCCCACATCCCGTGGGGCTATTGCTTACCGTCAAATTGCTTTGGAGGTGTCTGGTGGCCCGGCGTAGTGGACTAGGACGAGGTTTGGGGGCATTGATCCCCGGCGAGACCGACGAAATGCATGCTGTCGTGGACGGGGGTGGCTCGGCCTACCGCGAATTGCCAATTTCGGTAATTTCTCCCAATCGATGGCAACCACGCGAGAATTTCGACGATGAAGAACTCGCTTCCCTAGCCGCCTCCATCACCGCTATTGGTGTACTGCAACCAATCTTGGTGCGCTCACTTGGCGACGCCGACTACGAGCTTATTGCTGGCGAGCGCAGGTGGCGAGCCGCACAGATGGCCGGATTAACTTCAATCCCGGCCCTAATTCGTGAGGCGGCGGACCAATCTTCACTAGAACAGGCGGTTGTGGAGAACCTTCACCGCAGCGATCTCAATCCGCTGGAAGAAGGAGCGGCTTACCAGCATCTCATAGATGAGTTTGAACTTACTCAAGATCAGGTGGCAAAACGGGTAGGGAAAAGCCGATCAGCGGTAACAAACCTGCTCCGGCTCTTTCAGTTGCCACCTGAGGTTCAATCCATGCTGGCCTCAGGGGCTCTTTCTGCCGGCCATGGACGTGCTCTATTGGGCATCGAGTCCGCCGCTGAGCGAGTCCGTATGGCCAAGAGCGCAGTTTCGAAATCAACGTCGGTTCGCGAGCTTGAGCGACAAGTCAAAGGCCAAGAATCATCTGTTCAGACGGGCTCTGCCGGTAAATCTACCGCCCGATCACCGAAGAAGTCACGACCGGTATTGAAACCCCCTGCCTTGCTGGAACTTGAAGAATTGTTAGAGGACCACCTAGCGACGCGCGTCGAAGTAAATATAGGATCCGGTCACGGCCAACTTGTTGTGGAGTTTGCGGACCTTGATGATCTCGAACGTCTGTAT
>CAWKZT010000009.1:0-25346 GCA_963854565.1 Acidimicrobiia bacterium | reverse complement strand
CGCGCTCCTGTCTTGTCTTTCGTCATGTACTTCTCCAGTTGTTGAAGTAACAGGGACAACACGATGGTGAGACTGAGGTAGATGAACGTGAGCACGAGGTAACCCTCACGGAACTTGAAACTCGAGTTGGCGAACTGTTTTGTGAGCTGAGTGAGCTCCAGCACACCAAGTACCGAAAGTAGCGAAGTGTCCTTGAGAATCGCGATGAAGTCATTACCTAGCGGCGGAATCACGTTGCGGATTGCTTGAGGAAGCACAATCGAACGGGTGGTGGCCCCTCGGGTAAGCCCAAGTGACCGACCCGCCTCGACTTGACCCTGATCGACCGATTGCACACCCGCTCGGATAATTTCGGCAATGTAGGCCCCGTAAATTAGAGCGAGAGCGATTATGGCGCGCCATTCCGATGGGATCTTGTTTTTAAGTCCTACTGACTCGCTCAGGGGCGGAATGATGACCAGGGCTACCGTAAATATGAGCGGCAGGATCGGGATACCGCGGATGAACTCGATGTAGGTACGGCAGATGTTTCTGGCGGAGATCTTGATGAACCGGACCAACGGATTGGTGCGGTCATCTGTTTGCAGCGTCCGTCCTAGACCAAGAATGAGCCCCAACGCTGTTGCTAGTCCGAAGGCCGAGATAGTGGAACGAATGGTCAGGGTTACCCCGGGCGAAATGCGTTTCCAGGCCAGGTCGTAGTCGTCGTCGAACAAGATTTTTGCCAACATGGTCGACCAAATGAGAAACAATATGACGCCCCACCATGGAAACCGGTCATACCAGGCCGTGGTGTCGGACCGCTTGGTCCAACTGGGTTCAGTGTCGGTCTTCATCGAAAAGTCAGGGTCATATGTGCCAGCTATAGGGTCAGGCATTGCTCATCGGATTTCCAGTGGGTATAGCGGCAGAGTTAACGATTAGAACCTTAGCCGCCTGCGGAACGTGCTGTGGATTCGCCGTCATCGTTGGACGAATCGATTCTTCCAATAGCTTGGCGGGGTGACCCTCGCTGATCAATCCCGGCTGGATAGCGATATGCGGCAGTTGCGCGCCGTAATTGCCGGTCTCGACCAGGTGGTTGTCGCCTTTAGCGGGGGAGCAGACTCGGCCCTTTTGGCCTATGTCGCTAACGAAGTTCTTGGCTCGGAAAACGTTCTGGTTGTCACCGCCGTGTCGTCGTCGCTGGCTGGCGATGAACTTACTGATTGCCAGGCACTGGCCGACGAGTGGGAACTCAACTGGCACGTAGTTGAGACCGACGAGATGGCTAATGCGGCCTACCGGCTTAACGACACGAATCGTTGCTTCCATTGTAAAGATGCGTTGATGGACGAACTTGTGCCCATTGCAGAGGCCAACGCAGCCACGATCGTGCTGGGAGTCAATCTTGACGATCTCGACGATCACCGACCGGGCCAGCAGGCCGCGCTCCAGCACGGGTCGAGATTTCCTTTTGTCGAGGCCGGTCTCGACAAGGCCGCAGTGCGCGCTGTTTCGCACCACCTGGGCCTTCGAACCTGGGATAAGCCAGCGGCCGCCTGCTTGGCCTCTCGCATCCCCTACGGCACGCAGGTGAGCGTGGGCCTACTCAGCAAGCTGGACCGGGCCGAAGCGGCGCTGCATCGCTTGGGCTTTGCCTCCTTGCGGGTACGTCACTACGACGACACGGCGCGTATCGAGGTTCCCCTTGATGCCTTGTCGGAAATGGTGAAGCAACGAGAAGCGGTGGTTGCCGCTGTGCAACAGGCTGGTTACAAATACGTCACCGTTGATCTCGAAGGTCTCCGTTCCGGAAATCTCAATACCTAGCGGCCAATTTTTCGCCCGCACTGTGGCACGACCAGTAAGGTTCCGGTAATGCCACAATACTTCGACCGCGCCGAACTCTTCGCCGACGCGTCGCTGGTAGGAACGGTGTTTTGTAGGACCTACAGTCGCCGGGCCGACGAATGGCTGGCCCACCTCTTTGCCGAAGCTCAGGGTCCAGAGTCTGGGGTGGCATTAGTCGCCGTCGGCGGGTACGGCCGGGCCGAACTCAGCCCCAACAGCGATCTCGATGTGGTGTTGTTGCACGAAAAGGGCGTCGAGGTCGAGGAACTTGCCGCCAATATTTGGTACCCCGTGTGGGATGAAGGCATAAAATTGGGCCACTCCGTGCGCACACCCCGACAAGCTCTCGCGCTGGCCAAAGAAGATCTTGACACCGCCACAGCGTTGTTGTCGATGCGCCACCTTGCGGGAGACCCATCGGTCAGCGAGAAACTAGCTGGCTTGGCCGCAGAAAAGTGGGTTCAACAAGCAGGCCTTTGGCTCCCGATGCTTGAGGCACGGACCACCGAGCGGCACAAAACTACGGGCGAAGTTGCCTTCATGCTCGAACCCGACCTCAAAGATGGCCGTGGTGGCCTTCGCGACGTTCATGCCATTGGGTGGGCCATGGCCACCGACGACCTCGATGTTTCCACCGATCAAGCTGCCTTGCTTGATAGCTACGAGACCCTTCTGGCCGTGCGAGTAGAACTTCACCGGTCCACCGGCCGGTCATCCAACCTACTGTTACTCGAAGAACAAGATGCGGTAGCCGAACGACTCGGCTACGCCGATGCTGATGTGCTCATGTACGCGGTCGCGGCGGCCGGGCGCACTATTTCGTGGGCCAGCGACGATATATGGCGCCGTTTGCTTCATCGGCCCCATCGCTGGGCCAAGGCGGGGAAGCATCATCCGCTCGGGAACCACATGAGCAGCGTGGATGGGGGCTTACTTCTCGAACCCGAGGCCGACACCCGCGACCCGTTACTGGTGTTACGGGTGGCTCAGGCCGCGGCCCAACACGGGTTAGCTATCGAGCGGTCCGTTCTTGAAATATTGGCTACCGAAGTTCCGCCCATACCCGAACCGTGGCCCGTAGAAGCTCGCGAACTCTTTGAACAGATCTTGCTCGAAGGTCATGCCGCGGTTCCCGTGCTGGAAGCACTCGATCATGTGGAGTTGCTTCATCGAATGATCCCCGAGTGGAAGGCCACCCGCAGCCGACCGCAACGCAATGCGTACCACCGCTTTACCGTCGACCGCCACTTGCTCGAGACCGCTGCCGTCGCGGCCGGCCTGGTCGACCGTGTTGACCGACCCGACCTTCTGGTTGTCGGTGCTCTACTGCATGACATAGGCAAGGGTTACCCCGGCGACCACACCATTGTCGGGGTAGAAATGATTGCACCTATTGCTCGGCGTATGGGTTACAACGAAGCCGATACGCAACTCTTGGTCGCGATGTGTCAGCACCATTTGCTGTTGCCCGACGTTGCTACCCGACGCGATATCGGGGACGATTCCACGATTGCGTTCGTAGCCGATGAAGTGGGTGATCTGGTCTTGTTGCAACTGCTCGACGGGCTTACCGAAGCCGATTCGATAGCCACTGGGCCATCTGCCTGGAGTCGCTGGAAGGCCGGTCTAGTGCGAGAACTCGTGGAGCGCGCTGCGGTGCACATTACTTCTGACGAACCGGTTGTCACGGAGCCTACGTTCCCGACCGAGGCCCAGTTGGCGGTCATGCAACGAGGCGTTCTGTCGATTGCGGTGAACGGTAATCACGTGACGGTGGTACTGCCCGACGCACAGGCCCTGCTGTGGCGTGTAGCCGGAACCCTGGCGTTGCATGGCCTCGATGTTCTTCAGGCCGACCTGTACTCTCAAGACCACATGGCCTTGCATGTCTTCCGAGTGGAGATCGGCCGCTCGGGATTAGATGCCGGCCGTTTGAGCGATGACATCGTCAAGGCACTGGCTGGAGAGATCAAAGTCTTCACCCGCCTAAACGAACGTCAGAGCGTCTACGGAAATGCCAGTCGTCGAGTTTCACCCGTTCCGGTGGTGCCCACCCAGGTTCGGGTCGACAACGCCACCTCCGACCGGGCCACCATTATCGAAGTCTCCGCCACCGACAGCATTGGCCTGCTCTGTCGTTTGGCTCGGGCAATTTCTGAGCTTGACCTCGATATAACTACCGCAAAAGTGCAGACACTAGGTGAACAGGCTGTCGATTCGTTCTATGTTGTCGATGTGGACGGCAACAAGATCAGCGACGAAACGCGCCTAGCGGCAATTAAAACCTCTATCACTGAACATCTCGCCACGTTGGTCGATTCCTCATGAACGAAGCTGACGCAACGCTTGGCAAGGTCGACGAGTCGACACTGCTGCGCTGGAGTGAATCACTATCGGCTATTGCTCGCACTGGACTCGGTTTTACCGAGAGCCTGTATGAGCAAGAACGGTTTGAAGAGGTACTAGCAGTTGCGGCGGATATTCGCGCCGCTATCGACGAGGGTATCGACCCTGAAACCCGTGTCGAAGAATGGCTCCGCAATGTGGGCGATGGTGTCGCTGGTTATGTGACACCCAAGTGCACTGTCGGAGCGATCGTCGGCAACGACGAGGGCGAGATTCTGCTCGTACAACGGTCCGATAGCGGTATCTGGTTGTATCCAACTGGTTGGGCCGATGTGGGCTATTCGCCGTCCGAGGTGGCCGTGAAAGAAGTGAAAGAGGAAACCGGGATCGACTGCGAAGTGCGCCAACTCCTCTCCGTGTTTGACGGCATGCGTATGGGTTTCACCCGGATTCCGCTCTACTCCATAGTGTTTCATTGCCATGCAAAGGGGGGAGAGTTGTTGCCTCACCCCCTCGAAACCATGGACGTCGGCTTTTTCGCCGAAGACAACTTGCCCGAACGCACTATTGGTGCCGATCGGTGGGGTCCGCAGGCTTTCGCTGCCATTCGCGGCGAACCTATCGAGGTGCGTTACGACGAACCTCGTCCCGAGCCATGGCGCGGGGCAGGAGGTCCCGGGCACGGCGCCTAGGCTTTCCACCATGACTAGTCCGTCACCCACCAGCTATCCGCCCACCGCTCTCGTCGAACTGGGTGTTACCCGCGATGGTTTGTCCCAAGTACGCCGCGAGTGGCCAGTGGCGAACCCCAAGGCAATCATTGTTTTAGTGCACGGCCTTAACGAACACTCGGGCCGCTATGAGCACATGGCGCAGCACTTCAACAATGCTGGCTTTGGTGTCGTTTCGTTCGATCACCGGGGGCACGGTCAAAGTGGTGGCAAGCGCAGTTGGCTGGCGCACTTCGACGACTGCTTGGACGACGTGCAGGACCATTTAGAGGTCGCAAGCCAGGTCGGTATTCCGGTTGTCTTGTGTGGCCACTCAATGGGTGCTCTGGCCAGCATTCGTTATGCTGTGAGCGACCGCCCCCAACCGGACTTGCTCGTACTCAGCGGTCCGCCGATCCTTGGACTGTCTGATCAAGCGGCTATCGAAAAAGCTCCCGGGTTGTTGGCGCCACTAGCTGGCAGCGTGAGCATTCCGTCGCCGCTACCCACCGAGGTGTTGTCCCATGATCAGGCAGTGTGCGATGCCTACGACGCAGACCTCTTGGTAAACAAATCGACTACCTTTGACCTGCTCAACGCGATGCAGCAGGCGCAAGACATAGTGCGGGCCAATATTGGCAATATTCGGGTGCCGACCTTGGCGATGGCCGGGTCAGCCGACGAACTTGTTCCGCCCAAGTCCACACGGTTCCTCGAAGGTCGTAAAGACATCGACGTTGTCATCCACGAAGGCCTTCGTCACGAGATATACAACGAACTAAACTGGCAAGAAATTGTCGACCAGGTAGCAACTTGGGTCGACGCGCACCTACCGCAGAACTAGTCCTGCGACTTGAGGAAATCCTCAAGTTGTTCAATCAGGGCGTCGCCTGATTCTTCGTCGACCGAGGCGTGGTCATAGTTGCTCTCGAGGTGGCTGACGTACGCTGCCGTTTCATCGTCGTCGGCGATGAGTTCTGATACCTGACGCTCGTAAGCCGCCGCGGCAATTTCGAGTTCGACCGTGGGAAGAGCAAAGTCGAGAAGCAGTTGGAGACGTTCGATGAGCGCCAGCGCCGCTTTCGGACTTCCGGCACCAGGGACATAGGACGGTACCGACGCCCACAAAGAGGCTGTAGGCACGCCTGCTTCTCGGCACATCGTGGAAAGCACACCGATAATGCCGGTTGGGCCCTCGTAGTCCGATGCCGAAAGATTAAGGCGCTGTGCGAGTTCTTCGCTCTCGGTGGTGCCATGTACGGCCACCGGGCGGGTGTGTGGCACATCGGCCAACAGGGCCCCCAACGTTACGACCATGCGCGCCTCACATGCTTGAGCTACCTGGATGGCCTGAGCACAAAATGTACGCCACTGGAGTTGTGGTTCGACACCTTCGAGAAAAATGACCGGCGTCTCACTTCCGGCGAGATGACCAACACAAAATTCGGTGCTAGGCCAGGTGATCTCGCGTTGTCCGCTGGCATCGAAAGCAACGTGAGGCCTAGCGACGGTGAAGTCGAAAAATCGTTCGGGGTCCAGCGAAGCTAAGGGAACGGCATCGGTGCGATTCTTGAGAAAACTGAGCGCCTGCGTCGCGGCGTCGCCGGCGTCGTTCCAGCCCGCGAAAGCAACGACAACGATCGGCTGTTCGGGAATCTCGGTGTCATGCCAAGTGAGGTTCGCTATGTCCGGCTGAATCACCTTGTCACGGTATCTCGAATGGCTCGTTAGTCGCGACTTCAGCGGGTCCGCTGGCCTATGCTCGGCCCATGATCGAAATCCACGAGGCGCTCACCGTCACCGACGAACTGGTTGATGCGATGAACCGTCTGATTCCTCAATTGTCGCGCTCGAATCCGCCGCCGACACCCGAGGAATTGCAGCTCATTGTGGAATCGGATGCTTCGGTTTTGTTCATGGCCACCGACGATGGCGTAATGATCGGGACCCTCACCCTGGCGCTATTTCGCATCCCTACCGGTGTCCGAGCTTGGATCGAAGATGTCGTGGTCGATGACGGAGGACGAGGCAAAGGGGTCGGTGCCGCGCTCAACTTGGCTGCTCTAGCCCGGGCCAATGAGGCGGGAGCAACAAGTGTCGATCTCACATCGCGACCATCCCGAGAAGCAGCCAACCGCCTCTACCAGCGCCTTGGTTTTATCGCCCGAGAGACCAACGTTTACCGCTACCAGGGCAGCTAGGCCTATTGGCCACAAAGGTCAATAGCGGAAAAGTGTCTGAGTGAACTATTCGGCTACATCGATAAATACGAATTCGGTACCAGCCAGTTATGTCACCGCTTCGGTTGGCTCGGGTGGCTGTGCCGGAATTTCAGCGAGAACCGGAGATTACAACTATCCATAGGTAAGATTTTGAGAGTATCGCTATGGCAGCAACCGACCTCATCACCGACTTCTTCAATGATCACGGTACGCGCCTCATGCGCTACGCCGGTGTTTCGGTAATTTCGGTGGTTCTAGGGCAAACGTTACTTTTTGTGTTCTACCAGCTCATGAATTGGGACGCGATTGTGGCCAACCTGGCAGCGGCCGCCGTTGGTGCCCTGCCGGCCTACCTTCTTAATCGGTACTGGGTATGGGGAAAGAGTGGCCAGAATCAGCTTTGGGCCGAAATTGTTCCGTTTTGGGCTATGGCCTTACTGGGCGCAGCGATTTCAACGCTGACCATCGCTCTGGTCCGGAACTGGTCTGATTTCTGGCTGGCTATCAACGGCGCCAGTTTGTTTGCGTTCGGACTGGTGTGGATTGCCAAGTATTTTGTTCTCGACAGTTTGTTGTTTGCCGCGGCTCAACAAGAGGCAACTTTATGACCACTGAGCCATCACCGATGCCCGATGAGCGACGGACCGCTGCCGAAGCGGCTAGGGGCTTTATGCCAGTCGATGAGGGTTTGGCTTTGTATGGCGCCGCCGCTTCGGTCGCTACCACAGGCCCTTTTTTGGAGATTGGGTCTTACTGCGGCAAGAGTGGCTTGTATCTGGGCACCGCCGCCGAAGCACGGTCCACCATTCTTTACGGTCTCGATCACCATCGTGGATCCGAAGAAAACCAAGCGGGCTGGGAACACCACGAAGCCGACCTGGTCGATTCGCGTATAAACAAAATGGACACTCTTCCGTTGTTTCGTAAAACCATTTACGACGCGGGACTCGAAGGCACTGTCGTAGCGCTTGTCGGTGATTCGCTCACGATTGCCGCTAACTGGGAAACGCCGCTTGCTTTGCTCTTTATCGATGGCGGCCATGGGCACGAACCAGCTCATGCTGACTTCGATAATTGGGTTCCTAAGCTCAAGGTCGATGGGACCATGCTCATCCATGATGTGTTTCCCAACCCTGCCGATGGCGGGCAACCGCCCTACGAACTTTACCTACGGGCCATCGAGTCAGGTGACTTCAAGGAGTTACCAGCGACTGGTTCCTTGCGAGTTTTACGGCGTATCAGGTAACGAATCATGGCCGTCATACGGAGTCTTTTGCTAGCAGTCGTTGTGGTGGCACTAACAAGCGCTCCCGTCGGTGCGGACGGGGGAGCGGCGGTCGTGTTGACGCCGGACCAGATGCTGGAAATGTTCGATGGCGCCGAGCTTGATGGCGTGCGGACCCGGTCGCTGTACCCCTGGATAACTGGCAACATAGCGGCCGACGAACAGATCTATGAACTGGCCGAACGACAGGGCTACAAATTGCGGGGTGGTTATGGCGGACCACGCGTCGAGGTGGCGGGTGTGCCGTTGCATCCCGCCGCAGCCGCCGCCTTTGAAGGGCTCATGGCGGCGGCGCAACTAGACGGCGTTACCCTCACTCCCAATTTTGGGCTTCGCACCGTTGACCACCAACGTTTGCTGTTTCGTGCCCGACTTCATGCATCGGCTGAACGTATTGCGGCAGGCGATGCAGATGAGACCGTTATTGCGACTATGGAATTAGTGGCCCCGCCCGGGTTTTCGAAGCATCACACGGGGTACACCGTCGATCTGAGTACCTCCGATGGCTATAGGTGGCTCACCCAAGACAACTACATCAACGTTAAAGACTTCGGCTGGTTGCCGTCGTACCCAACCGGGGCGACGAGTGAATATGGCCCCAATCCCGAGATATGGGAGTTCGTGTACGTTGGGGTCGAGACGATTCAATGCCAACTCAGCTGTGTTCTAGCTCCACCACCAACGCCGTCGCGGCCAACGCAGGGCTCAACGGCAATGTTTGGCGGAGTGCCGCCGTATGTGCGAGCAATTCTTGGTCTTGACTAAGTCGCCAAGAACCGGCCCCTACGGTGTGGCGGTCTCTGAAACCCCGGGAAGCTCTATCAACGCCGGAAGCGCCGAATGGTCGCTCAGGATTCGACTGGCTGGGGTCGTAGCGCTCAGCGCATCGGCCGTCAAAATGACGGCCGCTCCGGTGTAGGTAGACCGCTCGTTGTCGGGGTAGGTCTCGCTCTGTGGATGGACCATGCCGGTGAAATAGTCGCCTTGCTCGGTGCGGAGATGTTGGGCCCAGGTGAACATTTTGAGTGCCATATAGCGATCGCCGACGGCTAGGTGAGCCATGGCACACTCGCATGTTTCGGCGGCGGTGACCCACGGTTGATCACTTACACAGCGGATGCCCTTGCCATCGATTACGAACTTGTCAAAGTCCTTTGCTAATCGGGAGCGAGCAACATCAATCGGAAGGGCTCCCGAAAGCACCGGGTAATACCAATCCATGGCCCAGCGATCTTTGGCCGCGAATGCCTTGGGGGATTCTCGGATGGCATGACCCAGTCGGGCCGCACCAAGTTCCCACCCAGGTCGGGTTTCATTGACCTGTTCGGCCAACGAAATTGCTGCCCGCAATGAATGGCAAATGCTTGAGGATCCGGTGAGCAGAGCGAACGCCCATGGTGTCCCATCGGGGTGAGCGGCCCATTTAACCTCGCCACGTGCCGTCTGTAAAGTGAGGACGAAGCCGATAGCGCGCTCGACGACCGGCCACATGCGTTCTAAGAAGCCGTCGTCTCGGGTGAGCGTGTGATGGTGCAATACGCCGGTTGCGATGTACGCCGCACAGTTGGCGTCAAACTTATCTTCTTCGATCGAGTCGGCCAGGTAGTACTGATGCCAGCCACCGTGATCGTGCTGTTCGTCAGCCAGCCATTGGTAGGCCCGTTCGGCCTCGTCGATACGCCCGACGGTGGCCAAGGCCATGGCGGCCTCGGTGTGGTTCCACGGATCAGCATGGCCACCTTCGAACCACGGAATCATTCCGTTGGGAAGCTGGCGGGCGGCGATGGTTTCCGCGGTAATTGCTAATTCTTCAGCCGTTATGACCCCGGGGATTTCAGGCAGCAACATGGTTGGCACTTTCGGGTTTGCGGGCGTACTGGATGAGGCTCTTGCCCAGTACAGGGTTGAGTACCTTGTCGGCCCATGTAGTGAGCTTGGGGCGCTTCATGATGTCCCAGACCAAGAACTTGTTGTACGCCTTGACCAAGAACTGTTCATCGTCTTGTGGCCCAACGGCGCAGCGCAACCACCAGTAGGGCGAGTGCAGGGCATGGGCACGATGTGACGTGAAGGGTGTTAGGCCGGCATCGGACATCTGACCTTGCAAATTGCTCTGCTTGTAGATCCGCACATGGCCGCCGACGGATTTGGGGGCGTAGTACTCGTCGGAGAGCTTCCAGCAGATTCTCTCGGGTAGCTCCGCCGGGACAGTGACGGCCAAGATGCCACCTGGTTTCAGGACCCGGGACAGTTCGGCCATCGCCGCGATGTCGTCGGGGACGTGTTCCATGATTTCTGACGCAATGATTCGATCGAAAGTGTTGTCGGCGAAAGGCAACTTGGTGGCATCGCCACCCACAGACTCGGCCAGCGCCTCGCCCGTAAGCTCACGAGCTTCGATCATTGCCTTGTAGGTGTTGCCTACCTCGACGAGTTCAGGTACGGCCATGTCGCACGTCACAACGTGGGCCCCGCGACGAGAACTCTCAAAGGCGTGCCGGCCAAAGCCGCAGCCCAAATCGAGGACAATCATGCCGCGCTGGAGTTCGAAGCGATCGTAATCAACGGTGAGCATCAGTTGGCCTGGGGGTCCTGGCTAGCTGCTGCGTCCTTGGCGGCCTGCTCAGCGGCGTGCATCTCGAGAACTATCCGGTATTGCTTGACGGTCTCGATAGCGGTGTGACGCCAACTCCACTTATTAATGACCCGCTCCCGTCCGGCGGCACCAATACGAGCACGAAGTTGAGGGTCGTCGAGGGCGATACCAATTTGCGCGGCCAGAGCATCACTGTTGCCCGGTTCGACGACCAAAGCAGTTTCGTTGTGGGGCCCTACTACCTCGGGAAGTGCTCCTCCGGTTGTGGCAACCAGCGGGATGCCCGTAGACATTGCCTCGATAGCGGGAAGCGAGAAGCCTTCATAAAGTGAGGGCACGACAGCAACCTCGGATTCGTTGTACAACTCGACGATTCGTTCGTCGGTTACACCCGAGACCCAGGTGAGTGAATCGGCTAAGCCAAGGCGCTCAATTGTTGATTCTGTTTCGCCGCCTTCTTTCAGCTTGCCGATAATGACAAGGTTGACCTGGCGTTCGGTGCGCAACTTGGCCACAGCCTCAAGGAGGTAGGGCAGTCCCTTAAGCGTGACGTCGGCGGACGCGGTGGTGAGGATCTGACCGACTTTGCGAGTAACCGATGGGTCAGGCTTGAAGAGGTCGGGATCGACGCCGACGGGAACCACCACCATGCGATCGGGGTCGACCTTGTGGTCATTTACGATGTCTTTGAACGAGTTCTCGCTGACAGTGATGATGCGCTTGAGGCGCTTGGCAACACGGGTTTGCATCTTGGTGAAGGAATACCAGCGCCGTTTACCGATTTGGGCCATGAGGGTCTTGGCCGCATCGATTTCGAGCTTGCGGTCGACGGTGATGGGATGATGAATAGTGCCGAGCACCGGGAGGCCCAGTCGTTCGATTCCGAGGATGCCGTAACCAAGTGTTTGGTTGTCCTGCACGATGTCAAAGTCGTTGGTCCGCTCTTTAAGCGCACGATAGGCACGGATAGAAAACGCCATGGGTTCAGAAAATGTCCCGAAGGTGAACTGGGTCTTTTCGACCCAGTCGGGGAGGTCATTGATCTCCCAGAAAGCGGGCCGGCGCCCGGGGAACGCGTCGTTGTAGATATCGAGGCTTTCGAGCTCGTGCAATTCGACGGCATCAATAACATTTGGGTAGGGCTGCCCGCTAAATACCTCGACATGGTGGCCGAGGTCGACCAGCGCCTTGGAGAGGTGGCGAATATAAACGCCCTGGCCGCCGCAGTGGGGCTTACCGCGGTAGGTAAGCAAGGCAATGCGCAACTTGTCAGGGGTCGTTGAAGGAGTGGATTGTGCGACTGGTGAGTTTTTGGGGATCTGGGAGGACATGTTGGATTCCAACGTAGAGCGGCTTAAAACGCTAGGCCAATCAAAGCTGAATGGCACTACAAGTGTCACAACATCCCATTTACCGGTCATGTTCCCCACGTGAAAGATCTGGCCAAACTCACCTGATTCCATCCAGAGTGCTCGATAGGACACCGAACCAGGGCGTCAGAAAATACTGATTAAGTGGGTTTTTGGGGGAGTGGTGTCATGCTTTCTCCATGAGAGCCCTGGTTCAGCGAGTCACACAAGCGTTGGTGACCGTGCAAGACAAACGAGTCGGGGAAATCGGCCCAGGACTATGTGTTTTCGTGGGTGTCACTCACGAAGACACCCAGGAGGACGCAGACCGCCTCGCCGACAAAATTTGGACCATGCGGATCATGGACGATGCCGACGCGGTGATGAATCTTTCGGTTGCCGACACCACGGGTGAAGTGCTGGTTGTCAGTCAGTTCACCTTGTACGGCGATACCCGAAAGGGTCGCCGGCCCAGCTGGGTTGCGGCGGCACGGCCTGAGCAGGCCGAGCCGCTTATAGAACGTGTTGTTGAGCGACTAATTGAACATGGTGCCACTGTGGCGACGGGACAGTTTCGCGCCGACATGCAAGTGGCTCTGGTGAACGACGGCCCAGTAACGGTCACCATCGAGGTTTAGCACTGAGGACCTTCTCACCTTGCCTCGGTTGACTCTGCGTTAGGAGATTGAGGGCAACGTGGCGTTCGGCGGGGCCGCTCTACGCCGAGCCTCGACCCATGGCACGGCCAACATCGCCAACGCCATGACCACCATGGGCCAACGACCAACCCGGGTCGCCAGCGTCATACCATCGCGAAGTTCGACAGTGCCGTGCACCACAGCTTGTTCGCTAACCGCCGTGCGCTGCAACATCTCGCCGTCGGGCGTAACAATTCCGGTGAAACCGGTCGGGGACACTTGCAAGACGTAGCGGCCCGATTCGAGGGCACGTAACTTCGACGATGCCACTTGCTGTGTTTGTAAGATCGTCAGCCAGTAGGACGACGCATTGGTCTGGTTGATCAGTAACTGGCTGCCGTCGAGTGCAGCAGCTCGTCCACGCGTGTCAAAGAATACCTCCCACGAAATTACTGCACCAAAAGTGCCGATAGGTGTCTCGAGTACCGAGTCCGTTTGGCCTTCAACTGCATCGCGTCGTGGTAGATAATCCGGGGCGAGTGGCTCTATCAGTGAACGAAAGGGAACGAATTCACCGAAAGGCACACGGATTTTTTTCTCGTAACGGTCAAGGGATTCACCCTCGGGAGAAATTGCAACGGAAGAATTGACGAAAGAAGAATCGGAAATGTCCTCGGTGACACCAACCACAAGGACGGCGTCAAGTTGGGCAGCCAAGTCAGTGAGTACCTCCCATTTGGGTGTTTTTTCAAGGCGGTCGTTGGTGTCGATCGCATTCTCGGGCCAGACCACCAGATCTACGGGACCCTCGACGAGGGTGCTGGCTTCGAGGTGACGGCGAAACACTTCCTCGGTGCTGGTGTTGAGCGCTCGTGTGCCTTGCTCACCACCACCTTGAACCAAAGCCACATCCAGAGAACCAACCACATGGCCCGAAGGAGCGAGAGAGGCCAGCACAGGTACGCCGAGCACAATAACGATGGGAACGGCAAGGCTAATCCAGCCAGCTTTCGTCACGATAGTTGGACGTCGGCGCCACACCGTCCAAAGGTTTGATAACCCAACGCCAGCCATAGCGGTGAGGGCTACGAGTAACAGTGGACCTAATAGGCGGACGGTCGGCGCCAGCGGACTATCCGCCTGGCTCATGGCAAGCGTCGCGAGGGGAACACCGCCAAAGGGCACAGACCAGCGGGTCACTTCCCAGATCACAACGGCGCCCACAAAGCCGATGCTGCGACCAGACCGGTTTGGTACGGCCGCGCACAGGAGTCCAAAGCCCGCCGCAAAAATTGGCGTCACTGCGAGATAACCCGGGATAGTGAGGCCCCACATCCACAGCATGGCTGGCATTACCCAAGCCAAGGCAAAAAGGGAGCCGCGTCGAAAGCGAGCCCAAGGGCTAATAACCGCCGTCAACTGGTACACAATCGCTAGTCCCAGATAGGCGCACGGCCACCACCCCCATGGAGGCATAGCAAAGGCAACAAGTCCGCCGCCCAGTACCGCCCAAGCGGCGGTTGAAGCCCGCGCTCGAGTCATACCCGCAGCTCGACAGCGCTCGAACTAGATATCGCAGCTATCGGCTTCAGGGTTGCTTGACTGGAAAGTGATTTGTAGCTTGCGCCCCGTGAGGCCACCGGCATCGATGTGGATATGGGAAGCCATGCCCGGGAGTTCATTGGCGACCAGAATTTTAAAATCGTCGACGCGTAAGCGACGGTATGGGGCGAGATTTTTGTTTTTGACGTTGGTGTCGACCGACACCTCAGCGACTTTGCCTCAACCAACCGGCCGGATAAAATCGATGGCCATTGTGCCGCCTTTGCGACGCAGCAGTTGTTCAGCTTTAACGGTGAGGGTGACATCCATTGTGAAACTCCTTTGAGTGTGTACCAGAACCCGCTAGGTCGATTGAGCATTCCAGAAGAAGCTTACGATGGATCGGAGCCGAGAGCCGTTACTTCGGCGTGACGGAAGCACCGTTGGATGTGATCGTTGACCATGCCCGACGCCTGCATGAAGGCGTAGGCGGTGGTTGGTCCAACAAATCGGAAGCCGCGACGCTTTAACGCCTTAGCCAGAGTGCGGGATCGCTCGGTTTCGGAGGGAAGCTCCTCAGTTGACGCGAAGTTGTGCTGAACAGGCGTCTCGTCGACGTAGCTCCACAACCATTCGCTGAAGCTGCCCTCTGATTTTTGTACATCGAGCACCGCACGAGCATTAGAAATTGTTGACTCGATTTTCCCTCGATGCCGAACAATGTTGGGATTGTCCAGCAATGTTTCGATATCGTCGCCGGAGAAGTTGGCTACTTTCTTGGGATCGAAATTGGCGAAGGCATCGATGTACCCCTGCTTCTTCCGCAAGATTGTCACCCAGCTAAGGCCAGCTTGGGCCCCTTCGAGGGTGAGATACTGAAACAACGTGTTGTCGTCGTGCTGAGGCACACCCCAAACCGTGTCGTGGTAGTGGTGCTCTTCGGGGCTTGTGCCGGCCCACGCGCAGCGAGTGATAGCGGTATCGCTGGTACGGCCGAGACTAGCGTTGGAGGAGTTCATGAAATTGCGTCAACTGTACGTGCGGCGGCACTTTGACCGCTAGCGATGCAAGCAGGTATTCCGATTCCGTTCGTGCTAGCTCCGGCCACGGCGATGTTGTGTATTGCCAGCGCCTGTGACGCTTGCGCTAAGCGATCCAGATGGCCCGGGCGATACCGAGGGAATGATTCGCTCCAGCGCGAAATGCGAACCTCGGTGGGGGCAACGGAAATACCCATCGTAGTTTTGAGATCGCGAAGGACGGTTTGGGTGATGGTGGCATCGTCGGTGTGGGCGATGGCGTCGTCGCCAGCGCGGCCAACAGCAGCGCGAAGTACGGCCTGATTGGTGTCGAGGTGCGGCCATTTGGCGGAAGTAAATGAGCAAGCGGTCATGGTGAGTCCTGCCGCCATGGGAACCAGAAACCCCGACCGGTCGAGTGGTGCAATGGTGGACGGGTCAAAGGCCAAAGTAACGAAGGCGACCGACGTTGGGTTCCGGTCGACAAACACAGGTTGAGCAAAATCGGATCCGAGCAATCGAGAGGTGACTGGAGCGGGCGTGGCGAGGATAACGGCATCGGCTGGGTGGCTAGAACCGTCGACCGTCAAATTGATGGACTTGTTGCTTGTGGCCTCGACGGTTAGCTGCGTAACGGATGTGTTGTACTCAACGCGGCTCCCCAAGTACTCGGTAAGGGCATCGGTCAGCCGTTGCATTCCCCCGCGAGGGGCGGCGAAAATTGGTGCTGGTGTTGCCGTCGAATCAGGCAGAGTGTCGAATAGGGCCTGTGCGAAACTTGGAGCATCGGCGGCATGGGCAAGTTGGGGTACGACGGTGGACAAGCTGAGTTCATCGCTGGGGTTGGCATAAACACCGCCCAATAGAGGGTCGACAATATTGTCGACGATCTCGTCCCCGAGGCGAGCACGTAGGAGTCGGCCAACCGAATCCTCGAAGTCGAGGATCGGTGAATGGCCTGCGAGGTCAGCGATGAGAGCGGCGATTCCTGATTCGCTAACCAGACCGGAGGCTCGCAGAGGCTCAGGGGAAAGGGGTATTCCCATTACGTTAGGTTTGGGCAGTGGCCGCAATTCGCGGTCGTGCCAAATGGCAGCCGGAAGCCCCGACGGGTGGACGAGATCATTGAGCCCAAGTTCGGCACAGAGGTCAGTGGCCCAAGGCACGCGTACCAGGAAGGCATCAGCGGCCTCGTCGATCTGTGCCCCCGCGAAAGTCGACGTACGAATGTTTCCGCCGGTGCGGTCGGTGGCTTCGAAAAGGGAAACGTTGATCGATGAATCGAGGGTGATTAGTCGGTGGGCCGCGGCGAGTCCCGCTAGTCCACCGCCGACAACGACGACCCGTTTCATTGCTCGGTGATAGGGGGAGCGGAGTGAACGAAATCGACCAAACGTCCCAAGGTGTCTGGGTTGGTTTGGGGGAGTACTCCATGACCTAAGTTAAAGATGTGGCCGGGGCGTCCGCCGTTGTCATCGAGCACAGCCTGGGCTTCGGCTTTGACAACCGGCCAGTCTGCCAGGACTATGGCCGGGTCGAGGTTGCCTTGCACCGCGGTGTTGGGACCAAGACGGTCGCGTGCGGCGCCGAGTTGTGTTCGAAAGTCGATGCCGACAACATCGGCGCCAGCATCACGCATAAGGGGAAGAAGTTCACTGGTTCCGACGCCGAAATGCAGGCGCGGTACCCCGAGATCGGCAACCGCAGCCAATACTTTTTGTGAGGCGGGCAGCACATGACGTTGGTAGGCGCGCGGATGTAACGCTCCCGCCCACGAATCGAACAATTGCACCGCCGAGGCCCCCGCAAGCACCTGGGAACGCAGCGAGGCAATCGCGATGTCAGCGAGGCGATCAAGGAGAGCGGCCCACAGTTGGGGGTCTCCGTGCATTAGCGCCTTGGTGCGCTCATGGTTCTTTGATGGCCCACCCTCTACCAGGTAGGAGGCGACGGTGAAGGGCGCTCCGGCAAACCCGATGAGCGGCACATCAAGTTCGGCCACGAGCCCGCGTACGGTCTCGAGAACGTACGGAGTGTGGACCTCGGGGTCGAGGTCGGGAAGTCGATCAAGATCAGCAGCACTGGTGAATGGGTCAGCTACCACAGGGCCGATGCCAGGTTCGATAGTGACGCCAAACCCGATGGCATGCACCGGCACCACGATGTCGGAGTACAAGATGGCTGCGTCGACACCGTAACGACGGACCGGTTGCAAGGTGATTTCGATCGAACGAGCGGGATCGGCGATGGCGTTGAGAATTGTTCCGG
This sequence comes from Acidimicrobiia bacterium, assembly GCA_963854565.1. Lineage (GTDB taxonomy): Bacteria > Actinomycetota > Acidimicrobiia > Acidimicrobiales > JAHEJN01 > CAWKZT01. Next base: position 7,538 of record CAWKZT010000009.1, on the reverse strand, counting down.
GGCCCCTAACTGCCTTGTACTCAGGTAGAGATCGACCTGCTTGGCGCATAAACCACACGGGAAGGTGTTGGCCGTGCTTCCCGCCGCACGCAGCCAAAAACGCTGAGTCCGCCAGACCGGCCGAGGGTTGAGTTGAAGAAGTCACTGCGTTCGACGGTAGCGGCGCGAACGCCGATATTGTGAGTGACTCATATTTGTCACTCCCGGGAACTCTGTGGCCACACAACATCCAGACCTTGCAGTCGAACAGGCTTACATCGACAATGCCCAAGAGCTGTTGGCTGCGTCGCGTGAGTCGGCCGTTGCGGTGCAGGACATGGTCGAGGTGGGCCAAGGCGGAACCCATCAAGCGCGCTATGAACGCGAAGTAATTCATGACACCATCAATGCCCGTCTAAATGAACTCGATTTGGGCGGATCGTCACTCATTTTTGGTCGTATTGACCTCGAACCTAGCGTGCACGACAACGACACTTTTTATATAGGTCGGGCTGCGCTGTGGAATAAACAGCAGGATCCTGTGGTCGTCGATTGGCGGGCACCAATCGCTGAACCGTTCTTCCGGGCCACTGGCGTCGAACCCTTAGGGATCGAAATGCGTCGGCAGTTCTCAACTCGTGGCACCACGCTTTTGGCGCTCGAGGACGAGTTTTTTGGTGAACTTGGCAAGCAACGCGGCGTGCAAGCCCTAGCGTCGCGCCTACGAGGCGAACAGACCCTGCTTGCCTCGCTCGACGCATCGCGTACCGGCCGGTTGGGCGACATTGTGGCGACCATCCAAGCCGAACAGGACGAAATTATTCGTTCTGAACAGCGCGGTATTCTCATCGTCCAGGGGGGTCCCGGAACAGGCAAAACTGTCGTAGCCCTCCACCGTGCTGCCTACCTCTTGTATAACCACCGATTCCCACTCGAAGGACAAGGTGTTCTGGTTGTCGGGCCCAATCGCGTATTCCTGACCTATATCGAGCAGGTTCTCCCATCCCTGGGCGAAGTGGGGATCGAAATGGCTGTGCTCGGAGACCTTATTCCCGAGCACGAAGTCATGGGTCGCGACGCCGAGTCCGTAGGTCGTATTAAAGGCGATAAGCGCATGGTAAAGGCGCTGTACAAGGCCATGCTTGATCGTGAACGGCCATTGCGGCGCGAATTCGTGGTTGGTGTGGGCCTCCAACGAGTTCGTTTAACCGTTGAGGCCAGTGCCGACATCATCAAACAGGCGCGACGACGTTCCCGCAACCACAACAGCGGGCGCAAGATCGTCGAAGAATTGGTCTACGCCGAGTTGGCGGGCAGCGCTCGCAACCGATTCGAACCCGACGCCATGCGCGAGGCACTGCATGGCACACTCGAAATGCGCGAAGTATTCGAATGGATGTGGCCGATACTCACTCCGGTGCAGATGCTGCATGACTTGTTCGGATCCAAAGCACTATTGCGGTCCGCCGGAAAACGATTCTTCACCTATGAGGAAATCGAGCGCATGCACCGCGAGCGCTCGCCGCACAGTAGCGAAGTCGTGTGGACGGTTGACGATGTCCCTCTGCTCGACGAGGTTCGTTGGCTCTTAGGGGCCCGGTCAGGTCGGGCTAAGCAAGAGATGGTTCGTACCTACGGGCACATCGTGGTCGATGAGGCCCAAGACCTCTCGCCTATGCAGTTGCGGATGCTTGGACGCCGGTCACTTAATGGTTCGATGACACTCGTTGGTGACATTGCCCAAGCAACCGGGGCCTGGGCCCACAACGACTGGGAAGAAATTCTCGAACATCTGCCCAATAAGCGGCCCGCCCGTCGCGCTGAGCTCACCGTTGGCTATCGCCTTCCCGGACCCACGATGGATGTTGCTGCCCGCGTGCTCGCTGTCGCCGCTCCGGACTTGATGCCACCACAGTCAGTCCGCGCTGAGGGTGTCCAGCCACAATTTGTGGATACGCCGGCTGAAGACCGGATAGCCACGGTCGTCCGTCAAGTTCGCGCCGAGTTGCCTCATATTGGTTCTGGAAATTTGGCGATTGTTACGCCTGCCTCGTTGACCGAGCAGGTATCCGAGGGCTTGAATGCCGCAGGAATCGACCATGGACAGGCCTATCGAGGGGCGCTCACCCAGCAGGTAACCGTTGTTCCGATCGGCTTGATCAAAGGCCTGGAACTCGATTCCAGCATCGTGGTCGAACCCAATCGTATATTGAACGAGCAAACGCAGGGCCCGCGTGCGTTGTACGTGGCATTGACTCGTGCCACCCAACGCCTCTCCGTGGTCCACGCGGAGCCACTACCCGAGTATTTGCAGGGGTTGTAGGCGCCAACCAGGCCCTGTGGCCTGATCAAACGGGGTGCGGCGAAGTCTGCATAAGTTTGGGTGCAATCGAAACGGTTAAGGAAAAGCTTGACGGCGTCTTTGACCTCGGGTCGATACCCGGCTCGAGACAGTAGAGCTCGGCAATACGACGGCTGATATCTAGGTTTCCAGAAAATGTTTTGCCAGGCCGTACCTCTACGGGTGGTTGAAGCGTTACTGGGTATACATCCAGTCGATCCGAGTAGTTCCAACAAACAAACATGTTGAAACCAAAGGGACAAACATAAACCAAAGGAACCAAAAAATGAAGAACGTAGTTGCCCTCCAAAACGCCCTCGCCGCCCTCAAGGACACCGAACGTGGTGCTACCGCTGTTGAGTACGGACTTATTGTTGCGCTTATCGCTGGCGTAATTGTTGCCATCGTTACCACCGTCGGAACCGGCGTTAACGACGCATTCGGCGATGCTAACACCGCACTGAACCCACCGGCGGTGTGATAAACGCATTCAGCGCCGTTTCTGAGCGGAATACCTGATTGTGGTGCGCTCGACACGGTGAGCAATTAGTAAACCATATTTCTAGTAAACCATATTTCGTCAATTACGGGAAACGGCCACGGGTTTAGACCGGTGGCCGCCCGTGTTTTTGGTTACGTGCCGGCGACCTGTGGGCTAGAATACCTACAGTCTCCCGAGAAGCTGACGAAGGTTTTTATGGGGATATCCCCGACTTAGATCGATTTCAAAGGAACCACCAGGATGAAGCGCAAGGTTGGCTTTGCCGTAGCAGGAGCACTGGCAGCGTTTGGAGTGTTGCTCGTGTTTTTGTATCTCCGTGATAACCGGGTGCAGTCTGCTGCACCAGCCCCTACCCCCGCAGTGGTTTCGAGCCAAACGCCGGTCGGGGTTGATGCCGAACTGGACGGACTGGTTTCTGGTATCGATGAAGAGGAAACTGACGTTTCCGTTCTGCCGGAGGACTTAGACTTTGAGCTTCCGACAAATGGGGCCCTGACGGCGTTTGACTCCATTGGCAACATTGTCGAACTGGGCGAGCCCATCGAGGTTCCACCAGATCATCTCACGGTCGTGTTCGGCGTGTCTTCAGAACGGGCGTTGGGCGGCCGTGTGCGCCCGGGCGACACCGTTGCCGTGATCGTGTCGTTTGCTGACGACATCATTTCCAGCGAACTAGACACCGCAGGCACTACTGAGGAAGAGTCGGGACGAAGCACCGATGTGCTCCTGCACAAGGCTCTGGTAACCGATGTTCAGGTAGAGGACATCATTGGAGCGGTCCGAACCACTGATGGCCTAACGGTTGACGTCGCAGAGGGTTCTGTTTCGGGCACCAACAATCAGGTGTATTACGTCACCTTGGCTGTGCCCTCGACACAAATTGAACGGCTCATTTATGCACTTGAATATGGACAAATTTGGTTGGCCAATCAGCCGTCAACGGCTGGCGATGTTACCAACGGGATTGTCACCCAAGAGAACATTCACGAGGAGGTCAGTATCTTCATCGACCGTGACGAACTCCTAGTCGGTGGTCCCGAGGAATCGGCCGATGTTGATGGGGATGCCCCCGCCGATTCCTCACCAGGTGGAGGGGGTTCGTAATGCGTCTTCGTCGCAAAGTAAAGGCCGAGAATTCGCCAGAGATAGAGGGCGTAGAGTTTGAAGGCAATGTCATTAGCGCCGAGGATCTTCTCAACGGGGGATTTGAGAACGCTTACGATGATCCGTTCTTCATTGATGATGGTGAGTCCACTGAGACGCCTGATCGCCCAGATCGTGACCAGAGCGCCGGTGGTGGCTCTGAGCTGCCAGTGGCTGTACAGGCTGAGGCCGCCAAGGCGGCGGTGAAGAACAAGGCTACGAACCACAAGACCCTGGACGGGTCGGGCTCCAAGCTCTCCCCAGAGATGTTGCAGTTGAAACACCGTGCCCACGAAGAGCTCATCGGGCGGCTATCTACCCGCCTTTTTGACACCTCAGCCAGCGAGACGGATCTTGAACCATCAGTAATTGAAGAGTTTGACAGTTTTTTGGCGGACGAGAACATTTTATTGAGCGCGCTAGAACGGGCTGATCTCGCAGAAGAACTGGTAAACGATGTCTTGAAGCACGGACCAATTGAGCCGTTACTCCAAGACCCTGAAGTTACCGAAGTGATGGTTAACGGACCGTACAATATTTTTGTCGAGCGGGGCGGACACCTCTTTAAGACGGATGCACAGTTCAGTAATGAGCTGGCACTTCGTCAAGTAATCACCCGAATTGCGAGCAAGGTTGGACGTCGTGTTGACGAATCATCGCCGATGGTAGATGCTCGTCTGCCGGATGGTTCCCGTGTCAACGCCATAGTTCCACCGCTCGCTGTCGATGGTTCTTCGCTCACCATTCGTAAATTCTCAGCCGACCCACTTACGGTGCACCATCTGATTAGTTTCGGCTCAATCAGTGTCGAGGCAGCAGGCCTATTGGATGCTTGCGTGCGTGGTCGGCTCAACATATTGGTTTCTGGTGGTACCGGTTCGGGTAAGACGACCTTGTTAAATGTTTTGTCGTCATTCATTCCAAACGGCGAACGGATCGTAACGATCGAGGACTCGGTCGAACTCCAGTTGAAGCAGGACCATATTGTCCGTTTGGAGACTCGTCCAGAGAACACAGAAGGGCGAGGTGCGGTAGATATTCGTGACCTTGTTAAGAACTCTCTGCGAATGCGACCTGATCGTATTGTGGTCGGTGAGTGTCGCTCAGGCGAGGCTCTCGACATGTTGCAGGCCATGAATACGGGTCACGACGGATCGCTATCCACGCTGCACGCCAACACCCCACGTGACGCTATTAGTCGCCTCGAAACGATGGTTCTGATGGCCGGCATGGATCTGCCCTCCAAGGCTATTCGTGAACAGATCTCGTCGGCTGTGGATGTCATCGTGCAGTTGTCTCGACTCAGCGATGGCTCGCGGCGAGTCATGTCTATAACCGAGATTGTTGGCATGGAAGGCGATGTTGTGACGCTCAACGAGATTTTCGCATTCGACTTTGATGCCGGCATCGATGAGCACGGCAAGTTCCTTGGCAGTGTCAAGCCCACGGGTATCCGCCCGAAATTCACCGAGAAACTGTCAGATTACGGGGTTGAGGTTGATGCCAGCCTGTTTAGTACTGGCCCGGTCGATTTGATGAATAACTCGTGATTAGCCCCCTCTCATTTGGCTTGGCTATCCCGACCGTTGGCGGGGTAGATCCCCTGCTGTTGTGGGGAGGCGTATTCGTAGTTCTGGGACTCGTTGTTGCTTTCACCATCGAGTCACAGACCCGGGAAATCGATCCAGAGATCGAGGCCGAAATGGCCGACAAGGCTGGTGCCTTGGGGCGTCTTCGGTCTGGCGTGGGTGCACGCGCCGACCGCCAGTTGCGCAATGTCGGGGTGGTGAAAGCTGTTCGGATCAAACTCGAGGTCGTTGGCGCCAATGTGCGCCCTACGGAGTTCTTTGGTTCGGTTGGTGCTGTCACCGTGGTTGCAGCAGTAGCAGGGTTCGTTACCCGAGGCCCCACATTCGCGCTCGTTGCACTGGTACTGGTTCCTTTGATCGCTATAGGTGTACTTGATAGCAAAGTGAAGAAACAGCGGGCCAGTTTTGCTGAGCAGTTGCCGGAAATGTTGCAGCTGTTGGCTGGGTCGTTACGGGCCGGGATGAGTTTGACCCAGGCCCTTGCCGCGGTAGGGCACGAATCACCTAGCCCAACCCGCGAAGAAATTCGCAAGGTAATGACGGAGAACCGTCTCGGCCGAGGATTTGTCGAGTCCATGCGTGAGGTCGCGGGTCGCATGGAAAGTAATGACTTCGAATGGGTGGTCTCTGCGGTGGAGATCCACGAAGACATCGGTGGAAACCTCGCAGACGTCTTGGATCGCGTGGCGGCCACTATTCGAGCCCGTAATCGGGTTCAGGGTCAGGTAAAGGCTTTGAGCGCCGAGGCGCGTATGTCCGGACACGTAATGACGCTGTTGCCCCCTGGAGTGTTTGCGATCATGGCGGTAGCTAACCCGTCATATGCCGCGGAGTTGACGGACAGCTCCGCGGGGCACACGGTGCTTGGCGCCGCTGTGGTGATGCTGTTTTTGGGCGGAGCCTGGTTACGCAACATGGCGAAGTTTAAGTTCTAGGAGCGTAGATGTTTGATTTACTAACTGTGTTTGGCGCCATAAGCGGAGTCCTTGAGGGTCCAAATATCTTGCTGGTAGCAGCGGGGCTATTTGCCCTCGCAGGTGCGGCCGTTTTTGTCACTATCGAAACCCCGATAGACGAAGACGAGATTGCGGCGGTTGGCCTTCACGACGCCATGTTGCAGTTGTCTGCGCGTAAGCGGCTTGTGAATCCGGGCCTACAACGACTGTCCGGGCTGGCCCGGAAGTTCAACCCCGCCGAACGAACCGTACTTCTCGAACGGCGAATCGCTATGGCCGGGATGTCAAGTACATGGCCTATCGATCGGGCTATGTTCACAAAACTGGTATTGGGGCTGGTTGGGTTGCTCGCCGGTATCGCAGTTTTCTTTGTTGTGACTGGTCCCGTTCGCTTTTTTTTGGGACCTGTGATTGCGCTTAGTGGCTGGAATGCCCTGGATTTTTACTTGGACAAGAAAGCAACCAGCCGGCAGCAAGAGATCGAATATGCACTGCCCGATGTTTTGGATCAACTCACCATTGTTGTAGAAGCAGGGTTGGGTTTCGAGCAGGCATTCCAGCGAATCACGATTAGCAACGACAATCCGCTCGTTGATGAGTTCGCGACTGTGCTGCGTCAGATGCGTTTGGGGATGGCTCGAAGACCCGCCATGAACTCCCTACTTGACCGCACCGATGTGGTGCAGTTGCGCATGTTTGTTCGAGCACTGACCCAGGCGGATCGTTCGGGTATTCCGATGGGCCATATTCTCCGAGTGCAGGCCGACGAGGCTCGTGAGAAGCGTCGCCAAAGGGCAGAAGAGAAGGCCATGCAATTGCCGGTAAAGCTATTGTTTCCTTTGGTCGTATTCATTTTGCCAGCGTTGTTTATCGCCATCCTTGGGCCGGCGGCTCTTCGTATCCAAGGCAACGGCGGTGTAACTGGTGGGGGGAGCCAGGACAACGTCGAACTGCGACAAGAGACCGTTGTTGGTCAAGCCGACCCCCTCGCAGAATAGCGCCGTCTACTGCGCTGTTGGAAACCGCCA
>CAWKZT010000008.1:0-25638 GCA_963854565.1 Acidimicrobiia bacterium | reverse complement strand
CTTTCTTCCCCGGCGCCTCACTGACTCTGAACTAGGACCAATGAGCAGTGCTCCAGCAGTCACCGACTGAGCCGACACGATTAGACTCTTCGGAGGTGATGGAATCTCGTACAACATTTACTTACCGCCCGGCGCTCGACGGCCTCCGAGCTCTGGCTGTCGTCGCCGTGATGATCTATCACGTTGATGCCCAGTGGCTGCCGGGGGGCTTTCTCGGCGTCGACGTCTTTTTTGTGCTTTCAGGCTTTCTAATCGCAACCCTCCTGTTGATCGAAAAAGACCGCTATGGGCGTATCGACCTACCCCGATTCTGGACTCGTCGTTTCCGGAGATTAATGCCCGCCCTCATTGTCGCCCTGATTGTGATCGCGTTGGTCGAACACACAGTGCTAGACGACGTCGTACAGCGAGTCAGTCGTCGAGAAGAGCTCTTTGCTGGCTTGTTCTACTTCGCTAACTGGCACTTCATTGCCACGGATAGTTCATATTTCACGCTCTACACCGACGCCTCGCCTATCCGCCATATGTGGTCGCTGGCCATTGAGGAACAGTTCTACTTTGTGTTCCCGGCGCTCATGGCCTTCGGCCTAGGGGTAGCCCGGCGTCGCTGGTTGCACTTGTTCTTTGGGGTCGCAGCTGTGGCCTCGGTCGGCTTGATGGCCGTTCTCTACGACCCCAATTCCCCGTCCCGCGCTTACTACGGTACCGACACTCGTATCTTCCAAATCCTAATCGGCGTGCTGCTCGCCTGGTATGCCCACAACCTCGACAATACGCCACGCCTCACTCGGATTGGCCCCTATGCGCCCGCATTCTTAGCAGGGTTGGTGGCGTCGTTTATTCTCATCGGCGACCAATCATGGTTCTACTACCACGGCGGTGCTGCTCTCGTCGCAATCCTGACGGCTGGCCTTATTGTGAGCCTCGAACATCGCGGACCTATCCAAGCGCTACTTAGCACTAGCCCGGCGGTAGGAGTTGGCAAGGTCTCCTACGGTGTCTACCTCTGGCACTGGCCCATTATTTTGTGGCTGCGCAATCATGGCGATGTCACCAACTCTGCGGCTCTCCTCCCAGCAACCGTCAGCGCCACCGGGTTGGTTGCGGGAATCTCCTACATTCTGGTTGAGCGACCCATCCGCCAACAGGGCCGACTGTTCGGTCTTCGTATTACCCCAAGACGTTTGCTCGCGATCGTGCCAATCGCATCCGCCTTGACCGCCGTCATAATTGTTCTATCACTTGGCGACACCGTTCCCGAGTGGGCCGCCGAAGGCTCTACCGGTCCACTGGTCATTGCCACCGATACCGCCACACCGACGGCCGTTCCTCAAACGCAGACCGAAGAACTCCCCGTTGTCACCGAACCCACCGAGACACCAATCGCTCAAATCAAGACCGTGGCCGTCGTCGGGGATTCATTTGTAGTTTCGGCTTACCCGGGACTACGCCTCGATGCCGCGGCCCGCGGGTGGACGTTGTATGAGGCGGCCTTCCGAGCGTGCCCAATAGGCTCCGAGCCACTTAGCAACAACGAAGGCGAGGTATCTTCGTTCGCTGAGCGTTGCGAGTCCGAAGTGATCCCGAGCTACGAGCAGCTACTCACTGCCCAGCCCGACCTGATTGTGTGGCAGGACCTGCAATCCACCTTCGCCCGTTACGCCGACAACGGTGACGTTCTTCTTCCGATGACACCAGAATGGGAAACAGATCTCATTGCCGAGTGGAGCGCCCAACTCAGATCCTTTGTTGGCGCGGGCATTCCCGTTGTCATCACTTTGCCTCCGCTCCGAAGTATCGACAATCTTGGCTGTGAGGGTGCGGTCGACGTGTCTCGGTGTCAAGACATACAGCAACAAGACGCCGCAATTCGCAGTGCCACGCAAGCATTTATCCAACAGGTCACGCCACAAAATGGCGTATCCGCTATCGAGATCGACTCCGACCTCTGCCCAAATGCCAACCCGTGCCCATCACTGATCGATGGGATTCAAGTCCGTCGACCCGATCGCGACCAGACCCACTTCACCGAAGAAGGCGCAGCCTGGTTTGCCCCGCGGTGGTTCGACAAGGCCGTTGCGGCTCGTGAAATACTGACAGACTGACTCTTCTTGGGTAGACGGCACCGACGGATTCGGGGATGCGACAGCGCTCCACAGGCATCACCCACACAGTCCTAGCAATCGCGTAGCGTCGCCAGTACATATGACGACCACCTACGTTCTTGACACGTCGGTCATTTTGGCCGACCCCGATGCCCTGTTCCGCTTCGAAGACAACCACGTTGTCTTGCCATTAGTGGTACTAACTGAGCTTGAGGCCAAGCGCCATCACCCCGAACTGGGGTGGGCTGCACGGGAAGCACTCCGCTCTCTCGAGAAGCTCCGCATTCAGGCCGGCGGCCTTGATCGGGCGGTTGCAGTAAACGACACCGGGGGCACCCTTCGAGTCGAGATCAACCACATCGATCCCATTGGATTGCCCGCGGCATTCAACGACGGCTCCAATGACTACCGAATTTTGTCGGTTGCCCACAATCTGCGGCGCGATGGCAGCGAAGTCGTCTTGGTATCGAAGGATCTACCGATGCGTCTTCGCGCTTCGGTCGTTGGCATGGCCGCCGAGGAATACCGCAACGAGCTGGCGATAGCCCCAGATTGGTCCGGATTCCAGTCACTAGAGATCGCCGCTGGAACAATCGACGATCTGTACTCCATGGGCACGGCCGATGTCGACGCCGCTGCCCACTTACCTTGCCACACCGGCCTAATCCTGACGGCCGGTTCACAATCAGCACTGGCCCGTGTGCGCGTCGATGGTCAGGTGCAGTTAGTTCCGCAGGACCCGTCCGCGTTCGATGTGCGCGGTCGTAATGCCGAGCAACGGGTGGCGCTCGATCTGCTCAACGACAACAGCGTCGGCATAATCTCACTGGGCGGCAGCGCAGGTACGGGTAAGAGTGTCTTGGCACTCGCGGCGGGCTTAGAGTCCGTCATGGAACGACGCATCCATCGCAAGGTGATGGTGTTTCGCCCGCTGTTTGCCGTGGGTGGCCAGGATCTTGGTTTCCTCCCGGGCGATAAGTCCGACAAGATGGGTCCGTGGGCTTCGGCCGTCACCGACGCCCTTGAGGCGGTAATGGGACCCGACGTGATCGACGAGATTCATCATCGCGAAATTCTTGAGGTCTTGCCGCTTACCCATATCCGGGGTCGCAGTCTGACCGATGCCTTCATCATCATTGATGAGGCCCAGAACCTCGAAAAGAGCGTGCTGCTCACCGCCCTGACTCGTCTGGGGAACAACAGTCGGGTCATTCTCACCCATGATGTTGCCCAACGCGACAATCTGCGTGTCGGCCGCTACGACGGCATCGCGGCAGTAATAGCCGCTTTACGCGGTAACCCGCTGTTCGCCCACATCACCTTTAGCCGCAGCGAACGCAGTCCGATCGCACGAATGGTTGGCGAGATCATGGACGGTGGCCGCCTAGGCACCGACGACCAGCGGGTCTCACCGCGAACCCCCCAGCCAGCGCTCCCTGGTCTCTAACCCAAATAGCCACCCGCACGACACCAAAAATCGTATTACTTACAGGACTCGGTGGCAATGAAAGTTAAGAGGCGCGCCAGGTCTTTAGGATCTGCTCCGCTGCCTCAGGAGCCGATAGATCGCCGCCTTGTACCTGTGGTTCAAGTTCGCTAGCCATCTTGCGCACCGACTGATCCGCCCGCAACTGCGTGAGCACTTCCTGCTCAACCATCGTCCACATCCACTGGATGAGCTGCGCCTGCCGACGACTCGACAACGCGCCTGTTGACGTAAGCAGGTCAACGTGTCGGCCCACTTGACCCCACATCAAATCGAGCCCTTCCCCATACAACGCACTCGCCGTAAGAACCGGCGGCTGCCAAGCAGCAGTCGGTGGGGTGACCAGATGCAGCGCCGCTTTTAGCTCACCGGCGGCTTGTTGTGCCTTGGCAACATTTTCGCCGTCGGCCTTGTTCACGACAACAATGTCGGCCAGTTCGAGCACGCCCTTCTTGATTCCTTGGAGTTCGTCGCCGGCTCCGCCAATAGCCAGCACAACGAATGTGTCCACCATGTCAGCTACCGCCGTTTCGGACTGACCGACACCCACCGTCTCGACCAACACGACGTCGTAACCGGCGGCTTCGAGCACAACCATTGTCTCTCGAGTTGTGCGGGTTACCCCACCGAGCGCGCCACCCGACGGGGATGGACGGATGAAAGCCTGCGGATCAGCCGATAAGCGAGCCATACGAGTTTTGTCGCCCATAATCGACCCGCCATGCAGGGTGCTCGATGGGTCGACCGCCAACACGGCAACCTTGTGGCCGGCTGTGGTCAGCTGTGTGCCCAGTGCATCAATAAAGGTGCTCTTTCCCGCTCCGGGTAGTCCGGTGATGCCGACACGTGTGGCTGACCCTGCGTGAGGACTGAGCACAGCAATGAGCGACTGGGCATCGTCGCGATCACGCGCACTGCTGGACTCGACCAAGGTGATAGCACGTCCTACTGCGGTCCGATCACCGCTGAGTACTCCTTCGACAAGTTCCTCCACATTGGCCACTTCTAGCCCAATCTGTCGAGTAAATCGCCAGCAGATTCAGCAATTACCGTGCCCGGTCCGTAAACGGCAGCGGCGCCTGCTTCTAACACGGCAGGAACATCAGCCGGGGGCACTACACCACCCACCACAATCAAAATGTCCTCACGCCCGAGAGCAGCAAGTTCACGCTTCAGGTCCGGGACCAACGTGAGGTGACCAGCAGCGAGCGAAGACGCTCCCACAATGTGCACATCGGCCTCTACGGCTTGACGAGCAACCTCCGCCGGAGTTTGGAACAAGGGGCCCACATCGACATCGAATCCCAGGTCGGCGTATGCCGTGGCCACCACCTTCTGCCCACGATCGTGACCATCTTGGCCCATCTTGGCAATGAGAATCCGGGGCCGACGGCCATGTTCTTGAGCAAATGCATCGGTGCGTGCCCGGGTCGCGACTACGGCATCAGAGTCTTCGCCAACCTCACTTCGATAGACCCCACTCACAACGTTCACCTCGGCAATATGGCGCCCGAAGACTTCTTCGAGCGCATCGCTTATCTCGCCGACCGTAGCCCGTGCTCGGGCAGCGTCGACGGAAAGGGCCAACAGGTTCTGATCGCCTGCCGCTCCGGCGGTGAGAGCGGCTAGCGCTTGCATCACGTCGGCGTCGTTGCGATCGGAGCGCAGTTCGACAAGTCGAGCGATCTGTGCGGCGCGGACTTCGGCGTTGTCGACCTTGAGGACTTCGATATCGGGCTCGTCGTCGAGTACGAAACAATTGACACCAACAACCGCCTGACGTCCCGAATCGATGCGGGCCTGAATACGTGCGGCTGACTCTTCGATTCGAAGTTTGGGTATCCCCGCAGCAACTGCTGCCGACATTCCGCCTAGTTTCTCAATTTCGGCCAGGTGCCCACGCGCCTTCGTTACCAGTTGATCAGTTAGATCCTCGATGAGGTAACTGCCTCCCCAAGGATCCACCGCATCACATATGCCGCTTTCCTCTTGCAGAAAAATCTGCGTGTCACGGGCAATGCCGGCCGAAAAATCAGTAGGCAAGGCCAATGCCTCATCAAATGAGTTGGTGTGCAAGCTCTGCGTGCCGCCGCCTGTCGCCGCCATTGCTTCGATGCACGTTCGCACGACGTTGTTGTAGGGGTCCTGGGCGGTGAGGCTCCAACCGCTCGTCTGACAATGGGTCCGCAACGCCTGCGATTTAGGGTTCTGCGGATCGAATTCGCCCACCATTTCACTCCACAGCAGGCGGCCAGCTCGCAGTTTGGCGATCTCGGTGAAAATATTCATGCCGATGCCCCAAAAGAAACTCAAACGTGGCGCAAAGGCATCAATATCCAAGCCCGCCGCAACGCCAGTGCGCAAGTACTCCATCCCGTTGCCCAGGGTGTAGGCCAATTCGATATCAGCGGTGGCCCCGGCTTCTTGCATGTGGTAGCCGCTGATCGAAATTGAGTTGAACTTGGGCATGTTCGCCGTGGTGAACGCAAAGATGTCAGAGATGATCCGCATGCTGGGCGCAGGTGGATAGATATAGGTGTTGCGCACCATGAACTCTTTAAGAATGTCGTTCTGAATGGTCCCGGAGAGATCAGCCTGCGCCACACCGGTCTCTTCCGCCGCGACTATGTACATCGCCAGGATGGGAAGCACCGCCCCGTTCATGGTCATCGACACCGACATCTCGTCGAGAGGAATGCCGTCGAACAGTTGCTGCATGTCGAGAATCGAATCGATCGCCACTCCAGCCATGCCGACATCGCCGCTGACGCGTGGATGATCGGAGTCGTACCCCCGGTGTGTGGCCAAGTCAAACGCGACCGATAGACCTTTCTGGCCGGAATCGAGATTGCGTCGATAAAACGCGTTGGACGCGGCTGCCGTCGAGAACCCGGCGTACTGTCGGATCGTCCATGGCCGGCCCTGATACATGTTGGGGTACGGCCCGCGCAAGAACGGCGGCTGGCCCGCTGGCAGCGTTGGGTCATGCGCCACGTCGACCGACGTATGTACCCGTCTAATGAGCAACCCTTCGGGGGTCGCATAAGCAGCGTTGCCCTCCAAAAGCCGAGCTAAATCGGCGGGCATCGTTTCCTTGGCAGCGCCCACCGCCAACGATTTCGACGAGTTGGGGCCGAGCGGGACCGTCGCGAAGTTAGGGATCATGCGGCCGGCCGCCAAGCCTGTTTGATGGCGTCAAGCTTCCCGACATCCAGCACCTCGGCCATGCCATCGGCTTGCTCGATGGCCTGCACAAGCTGCCAGGCCTCCTGGGCAATCCGCTCACCAAGAGTTTCAATATGATCGGCACCGGCCGCTACGTCAACGAATTCGCTGACGTAGGCCTCGTCAAGGAGAAGATGATGCGTATTACGCGCCAAGCGACATGACCGGTCGCTGTTTACCTCCAACGGCAAAACCGTGATGGCATCGGCCCCGCCGACACCCGCAGCGAAGCAGGCCGAAGTATTGGCCAGAACATCGCGCCACTCATCGGTAGCTGGCGAACCAACTACGACCCATTGCTGTTGTTGAACCTCAGAGCCAACAGCGGAAACCTCAAGCACCCGAGCCCATAAGCGGCGAGCCGCCCGCAGTTTGGCAATAGAGACAAACTGATTGGCGGTGGCTTTGTACCGAAACTCGATCTGCTGTGCGGCATCGGTTGCCGAAAGTCCGCCGTCGACCATCGCCCGCAAATACGCGATACCTATGGAAATCGACACGCCAACGTCATAGGCGGGATCCTCTGGTGCCGACCCACCCGCATCTGCCGTACCACTCACAGTGGAGACGCCGACCGAACGCACCTGCGCAGCACCGCCCGCACAGGACGATGCAATAGAAATCAGCGCTGCCTCGCCCGCCGGTCCCAGCTGGCCCGCCACACCAATGGGATCAACCGCCAGTGCACCATGACGGGAGTCGGCCGCAGTACCGGCTGCATCCCATGCTCCAACGATGCCCCACGCCAGATCTCCCATGTTGGGAAGACACGCAACGGGAGCAATGTCCAACATGACACCGGCGAGAATTTCGAGATTGGCTTCGGGCGATGAGCCGCACACCAAGACCGCTTCAGAACCACCCTGTAAATCGTCCAAGGCCGCTTCGTTAGTAAACCCGGCTTGGCGGATCTGCCAACGCAACGAATTTCTCCAAGCGGTCATTGTTTGATGGTAGATGCTCGCGCCCAAACAGCCTCCACCAGTTCTACGTTGGGTTGCTTTACCAAGTAAGTTCGCAGGCATGTCTGACCCGGCCAACAACCCTCTTGATGCCACCGATCTTGCTCAACTTGTCAGCTCGGGGGAAGCCTCCCCCCTTGAACTTGTTGACCAGGCCATCGAGCGCATTGAACGTCTCAACCCCACCATCAACTCGGTCATCCACAAACGCTACGACGCAGCCCGCGATGAAGCACGGGGCGATCTGCCTGACGGACCGTTCAAGGGTGTTCCTTTCCTCACCAAAGATCTGGGCTGCGCCATTGCCGGTGAGCCCATGCACTTGGGCAACAAGTTGCTCAAAGAAATCGACCTCCGCTCCCCGGTTGACTCATTCCTCTACGAGGGTTTCAAATCCGCTGGCCTCATAACCCTGGGACGCACAAATACTCCCGAACTCGGGTCCACCGTGACCACCGAACCCCTTGCCTACGGCCCTACCCGGAGCCCGTGGAATCTCGACCATTCGGTTGGTGGATCGAGCGGCGGATCAGCCGCATCAGTGGCGTCGGGCATGGTGTCCATGGCGCACGCCAACGATGGTGGAGGCTCTATCCGCGTCCCCGCCAGCGAATGTGGCCTGGTCGGTCTAAAGCCTTCCAAGGGTCGTGTCTCACAGGGCCCACTCATAGGTGACTCTTGGGCCGGCGCCACTATCGACGGCGTCGTCTCCCGGTCGGTGCGCGACAGTGCCAAGATCCTCGACATCATTAGCGGTCGTCGAGTCGGCGACCCGTACACCGCCTCGCCGCCAGCCCGCCCCTTCACCGACGAACTTGGCGTCGACCCTGGCACGCTGCGAATTGGCCTCGCTCCAACAGTCGGCGATTACACCACCCATCCAGAATGTCTGGCCTCAATCGAAGCCACCGGCGAGCTATTAACTTCGCTTGGTCATAATGTCGAGATAGCCCAACCCGAGGCGATGTACACCCAAGAGTTCAACGACAGCTTCCTGGTCATGTTGGCGGGGAGCACCGCTGCCGATCTCAACATGCTCGCCCTGTTGATCGGACGCGAATTTGGACCCGACGACCTCGAACCAGACAACTTCATGATGTACGAGATTGGCAAGACCGTCACCGCCGCCGACTATCTCAACGCCGTCACGATGTTGCAGGCATGGACCCGGCAAATGCACAGTTGGTGGACGTCTTTCGATGTACTGGTTAGTCCGGTAGTTGCTGCGCCACCACCCAAGATTGGCTGGTTGAGCGACCCTGAACTCGGACAAGGCCGTCTGCTTGAGTTTCTCATCTTCACCGCGCAGTTCAATATCTCAGGCCAACCAGCAGTGTCGCTACCACTGCACTGGACCGACGACGGCTTGCCCGTTGGCGTCCAGTTCGTAGGCGGTATCGACGATGAGGCTACGTTAATCCGCCTGTCTTCCCAGATCGAAGCAGCCGCTCCATGGGCCCACAAGCTTCCTCCAATTTTTGGTTAGACCATGAACGAAACCGATACTGCCGAACTTCCTACTGGACACCCCAACAAGTGGAACATTCTGGCCATTATGTGCACCTGTTTGGTGATCGTGGTTGCCAGCGTCAGCTCACTCAATTTAGCAATTCCGTCGATCATCAATGATCTCGAACCAAGCCAAAAACAGACGCTCTGGATCGTGGATTCCTACGCTCTCGTCTTTGCCGGACTTTTGCTGCCAGCGGGTGCGATCGGTGATCGGTATGGGCGAAAGAAGGCGCTGTTAGTCGGGCTCGTCATTTTTGTCCTCGGGGCACTGTGGGCTAGCCAAAGTTCGAACCCCACATGGCTCATCATCGCCCGGGGAACTACCGGCATCGGTGCGGCACTTACGATGCCCGCTACGTTGTCAATCCTCACCGCGGTGTTCCCTCGCCACGAACGCTTTAAGGCTGTTGCGATCTGGTCAGGTTTCGCGGGAGCGGGCGGGGCAATCGGCATCATTGGTGGCGGTCTACTGCTCGAAAAGTTTTGGTGGGGATCAGTATTTCTCATCAACGTCCCCATCGCAATGGTGGCGGTTCTGCTCATCGTCACCATGGTGCCAAGTTCACGAGACGAAGAACAGAATCCGCTCGACTACGTCGGCGGATTACTGTCCATCGCGGGACTAGGAGCACTCGTCTACGCCATCATCGAAGGCGGCGAAGCAGGCTTCAGCCACGGATCAACCATCGCCTGGTTCGTTGCCGCAGCGGCACTGCTCACCGGGTGGATAAAATACGAACTCAGCGTTCAATACCCGTTGCTCGACCCGCGTTTTTTCAAGATTCGCCAATTTGCTATGGGCAGCTTCACTATGTCGGCCTCCTTTGCGGTGATGTTTGGCATGTTCTTCTTGTTGACGCAGTACCTGCAGTTTGTGCAGGGCTACAGCCCGCTTGGTGCTGGCGTACGCAACCTGCCGTTCGCGCTCACCATGATTGTTGTTGCGCCAAGAAGCCCCACGATTGCTGCCAAATTTGGGCCCCGCGGAGCAATAGTGCTTGGTCTGATTATCCAAGCCACCGGGTTCGCAATCCTGTCCACCCTCGCCCCCGAGTCCAGCTACATAATCGTGGCCATAGGCATCATGATGCTCGCGGCGGGCATGGGCATCCTCATGCCGCCATCTACCTCAGCCATCTTGACCTCATTGCCACAGAACAAGGCTGGTGTCGGTTCCGCTGTCAATGACACCACCCGGGAAGTCGGAGGCGCTTTAGGGATCGCTGTTCTAGGATCCCTCATGGCCTCGGGGTACCGATCGTCTCTCGGGCCGGCGACCGATGCATTGCCTGTGCCGCTCGCCGACGCGGCCCGCGATTCTGTAGGAGCTGCGTTCCAAGTGGCTTCGAAGCTCGATCCAGCCACTGCGCAAGCACTGATTGCCGAAGCGGGACAAGCATTTACCGACGGGATGACCTTGGCGTTTGTTGTCTCGTCGATCTTCGGATTAGCAGCTGCGACCCTCATTTGGTTTACCTACCCCGCGGGTGCGGCCGAGGAGCAACCCGAGTAGCTATACGACCAACGCAGAGTTCGGTTCGACGTCCGCTCATGGGATGACCAACACCTGGTACGTCGAAAACTAACTCTCCACCAAAAGCGTCTACGCTGCTCGGTGTGAAAGCCATGTTGATTGACCGCCGTCGTCTAACTGCTGAGTTTCTCGGCACGCTAATCCTCGTCTTGGGCGTCGTGGGTTCGGGAATCATGGCGGCCAACCTCAGCCCCAATGATGTCGGTCTACAGCTACTGCAAAATGCGTTGGCCACTGCTGGCGTGCTGTTTGTGATCATCACGATCTTCATGCCCGTGTCCGGCGCGTCGTTCAATCCCATCGTCACACTGGCAGCAACCGCTTTCGGCGACTTCGACCGACGCGAGGTGCTGCCTTATGTGGTGGTGCAGTCTCTCGGCGGCGCCACCGGAGCGATCTTAGCGAACGCACTTTTCGACCTCGACGCCGCTCAGTGGGCCACGAAGGATCGTGATGCCTCGCACCTGTTGATTAGTGAGGTAGTAGCTTCAGTCGGTCTGTTGATCGTAATTTTTGCCCTGACACGGACCAAGCGGGAAGCTCTGATCGCTCCCTCTGTGGCGTGCTATATCGGTGCTGCCTACTACTTCACCTCGTCGACAAGTTTTGCTAACCCAGCCGTAACTATCGGCCGCATGTTTAGCGACACGTTCGCCGGAATTGCCCCGGCAAGTGCTCCGCTGTTCATCGTGATGCAACTCGTGGGTTTGGTACTAGCGGTACCACTCATCAAGTTCCTATGGCCGTCAAATAGCTAACCCCGATTCGCCCCGCGAACAAGTAGGCCCAAACCTTCCCAACTGGTAGGCCCAGATGACACCAGGACCCTCCATCGCGCCTACCAGTTGGAGAGGGTTGGTTTAGGCGTCCCCCGGCATCGTCCATTTCTACGCCGCCGAATAAGAACACTCCTGTACGCATTACGGCACTTCCAGGTAACGAGGACTCGCGAGCAGTCCTACCTATTAATTCCGCCACGACACGTACTGATTCGGCACCTCAGATTGGACGTTGTTACGTTGCATCCATGGCCACGACACAACGAACCCATGACGAACTCGTAGCTGAGCTCACCGGGGGGCTAGCTCCCGAGCAGTCTTCGTTGCCGGTTTTCGCAGGAAACGACCTCCTCCGACCGGACGGACGACCTCGTCCCGACTTCCGGGCGGAGCTACGACGCACCCCTAACCTACGTAACGCGCTGGCATGCATCTTCACTTTGGCGCAGCCATTTCTGTTCGTCTGGGCTGCGGTGACCATCAACCACTGGGCGTTCTGGCCGGTCGCTTTCTTGGCCATGGGAACATTCTTCGCCCGTGACAACACCTTGTTTCACGAAGCCGCCCACCGGCAGTTATTCTCGAATCGACGCATCAACGATCTGGTAGGCGAACGGATCTTTGGATGGCTCCCCTACGGCGACGGTTCCAACGCCTATCGACTCGCCCACACGCAACACCACCGTGACGAATTCGGCCCCAAAGAGCCCGACTTTGGATTGTATGCCCGCTACCCGATCCCTAAAGACTCGATGCGACGCAAACTAACCCGCGACGCAATCGGGGTTTCGGGCTACAAGAACTTACGCCCAATTTTGATTGGAATGTTTCGTTCGGGATATCGCAAACGAGCGGCCATCACCATCACCGGTCAAGTGTTGATATTTGCTCTCTTCTGGGTTCTTGGCCAGCCGTGGATGTATTTGGTGCTCTGGTTCGCCCCATGGATGACCTACTGGCGGGTCGTTAACCGGCTTCGTTCACTCGCTGAGCACGCTGGCATGACGCGCTCGGACGACCGACGCCGCACCACGCATCACATTCGCCAAAGCATCGTGCCCCAAACACTATTTACGCCATACAACATCGGCTTTCACCTAGCCCACCACGTCGACTCAGGCGTCTCAATGCACAACCTTGCGAAGTACCACGAGGCGCTCGAAGAAGCCGGCTATTGGCCGTCCGAACTCACCCATCCCACCTACCGCAGTTTCTGGAAGACGCTGGTGCGTTAACCGTTCCAGAGGCAAAGGTCAGCACAGTTTCGGCCTATCTCGCCCGCATCAAGGCCATAGCCGACAACGAAGGAAGGCGGGATTTCGAAGCCTACGTATTTGAGATCGAGATCGGGAACCTGACGCCCCTCACGAACGAGCAGCGCACACACTTCGAAGCTGGCAGGGTTACGCGCCTCGAGAGTACGGCGCAGGTAGTTGAGCGTAAGCCCGCTGTCGATGATGTCTTCGATCACAATGACATCGCGGCCCGCAAGCTCGATATCTAGGTCCTTGACGATTCGCACAATTCCCGATGTCTTCGTGGAACTGCCGTAGGACGACACCGCCATGAAATCGATTTCGGCCGGCAAATCAATAGACCGCATGATGTCAGCCATAAAAACAAACGCACCCTTGAGAACACCCAAGAGCAGCGGCGACCTACCGGCGTAGTCCTTTGTAATTTGTGCCCCAAGTTCGGCTACCCGAGCTTGGATTACTTCAGCGGACAACAAGACTTCGCCAATTCGGGAATCGTTCACGGGCGAAACCTTACCTGGTCATTCGGCGCGCACAATACGGAGGCGGTTCTGGGTTCGGGCAACCCGGTGTCCGCCGGTTACCTCGGTGGCTAAAATCTCGTTGTTCACAACCTGCATCAGGCGTTCAATTGATGCTGCATCGACCGGATGCTCATCGCCGGTGGAATCGCGAATCCAACGTCGGAGCGCCACCGCGGCAACTTCGGGGTGAAGCGTACGCAACACCTTGGCATCGATCACATCAACACCTTCCGCCAACTGCTCCATCAACTCTGCCACCGAGCGCATACGGTCTGCCTGTCGAGCTAACACCGGCACAACATCACGATCGGCAATTTCGTTCATCAGTGGCAGGAGTTCGTGACGAACCCGCACTCGCATGTAAGCGGGATCAATGTTCATAGGGTCCTCGACCGCTGGCAGATCGAGCGCTTTGCATAGCGCAACGGTGTCGGATCGACGCAGATCAAGAAGAGGCCGCCGATCCCGACGCATAGCCGCCAATCCATCGACACCTGAGCCGCGCAACATATTCAGCAGCACAGTCTCGGCCTGGTCATCAGCGGTGTGCCCGGTAAACACCTCGGAGGGGAGCACGCTGTAGCGAGCGGTTCGAGCGCGCGCCTCTAGGTTCGGTCCAACAGCAACATCAACCTTTAACGATCGAAACGAAGCACCAAATCGCTCGGCCGCCGCCGCTACAACATCGGACTCTGCAGCA
Source organism: Acidimicrobiia bacterium (assembly GCA_963854565.1). GTDB lineage: Bacteria > Actinomycetota > Acidimicrobiia > Acidimicrobiales > JAHEJN01 > CAWKZT01. The sequence continues at coordinate 11,555 of CAWKZT010000008.1, read as the reverse complement.
GACCCCTGGCGAAGCCCATGATCAACATGGATAGCCGTGACCTGACAACCCGCTTCGACCGCCAGCACCAGAAGACTAAGCGAATCGGCTCCCCCGGAAACGGCGCAGGACACCGGTGTTCCAGCGGACGGAAAAACACAGCGAGCAAGGAGCGACGCTGGCGAAACCATAGCGTCGAGCTATTGGGCTACCGGGGCAGCGATATCGGACAACCGCTCGACCCACAGTTGCGGTTCGTTGATTTCGGTCATCGATGGCAAGTTTTCGGGAGCTTCCCAGGCACGGTCGACCAGTCCGGTCCCACCCACCTTTTCGACTTCTTCGATGAAATTCTCGCCCGCGGCGTACTGGTTGAGCTTGGCCTCGAGGCCAAGCACTTTTTGCAAGAAAGCCTGAAACCCTTTGGCCGACTTACGGCGATCGCGCAACACCTTGCCAAAGCGCGGTGCCGACGGAACGAAGTCGACGCCAGCGCGATCCATGGTGATATCACCGTGACCTTCAAGCAGGCTCATAAGCCCGCTAATCTTGTCGATCGTCTCGCGCTGCTCGGGCGAAGCCAGCAGCTGCGCAATCCCACCTTCGGCCAATACATCCTTGCCCTCTTTGCGGGCAGTGAGGAGTTCGCCAACCATTGTTTTCAACCGATCAGGGTCGGCATCGACGGTGTCGAGGGTTTCGTTGACCAGGCTCAAGAAGTACTCGCGCATCCACGGCACACCAGTGAACTGGGCCCGATGTGTTACTTCGTGCAATGCCAACCAAAGGCGAAATTCGTCGGCGGGGAAGTCGTGCTTAGCTTCGATAGCTAACAAGTTAGGGGCGACGTAATAGACGATGTCTTGGTCTTCGGGCTTGTCATCTTCGATTATGAGCAGGTCGTACTGACCGAGCACTCGTCCCGACATCCAGCCCAAGATCACGCCCATCTGGGCGCCTGCGGCTTGCCGGCCGCGATCAGCGAGGAAACCGGTCTTTTCTTCGTCGGGGGCCAACTTGGCGACCAGTGGCCGCATGAGGCGCTGAAACGATGCCAGGTTGGCATCGATCCACATGGCTCGGTTAGCGACCTTCGCCCGAGCGGGACCCTGCAACGGGACAAGTCCCGTCTGAATCGTTACGAGTTCTTCGGCCTGGGCGGTGAGATCGGCCATTTGCGACGACAACGACCGATAGGCACCGGGGGTGTGAGCGGATGCCTTATCGGCAAAACGTAGTGCGGTTCGTCGTGCTGCCGCCCAATCGACGGGTTCGTCCACGAATTACTTCTTCGGCTGGTAGCGGGGCTTGACAACCTTGTTTATGTACCCCATGACGGTTGCCACAATCAACCCGATTGCGGCCGCGGTTAAGGTCGGAGCAATCCACCAATGCCAAATCACTGCCAGAGTCATGACGACATCCTAGAGCAATAGCGCGGTAGTTGGTACACAGACGACAGAAGACCAACAGTCAATGACTAATCCCAAATTACCCCACGCATGCGGGGAAACACCATGGGCTGGTGCTGGGCACAGAAATCAAACTCGTTGTACTGAGACAGCAAACGAACGCAGCCCTTTTCATCACAAACCCGCACCGTCTTAATCTTGGTTCGGGTTGCACTAACGGTCTTGGACATCGTTGTCCCCTTCTCCATCTAGGTGAGAAGGAAACCGCCCAAGGCGATCCTACATTCCAAACAATTACAAATCAGTAACGTCGATCTGGCTTAGGTCGATGCGCTGCATAGCTTCAGAAATCCGAATCTTAAGGCTTTCAGGCGCAGCCTCGTGGCAACCCTGAGCCATAGCAACGCGGAATTGGATCTGCATGTCGAAGGCCTGCACACACGGCAAGCAATCATTGATACCCCCACGCAACTGTGCCAACTGGACCGCTGGAACAAAGCCATCGAGTGCCGAATTGACCGCCTGAATGGCCAACACACAGGACCGAGGATCGGAATTGCAAGAGTCGGAATTCATGAGTTCTCCGAGCCAACAGGCTGAGGTTCGCGGACATCATCGACCAACCCATGTTGGCGACCATACTCTTGCAACTGATCTTGCAGCCGTTTTCTTCCCCGATGCAGGCGACTCATGATGGTGCCGATGGGAACGTCGAGCATTTTGGCGATTTCTTTGTATGCGAAACCTTCGACATCAGCCAAAAGAACGGCCATTCGGTACTGCTCGGGAAGGTCTTCGATGACATCGCGAATGCGGCTATCGGTGAGGTGTTCCATGAGGGTTTCTTCGGCGCTTTGACCAATGGCGGCATATTCGCCGCCCAGTCGGCGATAGCCGTACATGTCCTCGACCTCAGCAATGTCGGTTTCGACAGGACGGCGCTGCTTTTTGCGGTAGCCGTTGATGTATGTATTAGTAAGAATCCGGAAGAGCCAAGCTCGTAGATTGGTGCCTTCGGTGAACCCAGCAAAGCCGCGATACCCCTTGAGGTAGGTCTCTTGCACAAGATCTTCAGCATCGGCCTTATTGCGGGTCATGCGCATTGCTGTGGAGTACAGCTGGTCCATGTACTCCATCGCCTGTTGGGCGAAGTCTTCCTGATTGGCCATAAGACGAGTTTACTCGTCTTAACAGCTCCTAAGCACCGTCTTTGGCCTCCAGGGTTACGACATGTGTCACAGGTACGTTGAGCAACTTTCGGGCCCGGGCAGGTAAATTGACTCGTAGCCAACGCGACGAACCTGACGGCCGCGTCGACACAATGACACCTTTGGTGCCATCAACCTTGGCGGCAGCTTCAATAGCGACCATGGCATCCGCGAAGCCATGGCCCTTGATAACCGGAGCCCAGCGGGCCATCGTCGCAATAATGAGCGCACCGCCAACGGCAAACACCGGCAACCGCCATGATGCTTCGGTCTGAGAAATATCGGGAATTTCGCCCCACGTAAGCTCGCCAAAGAAGGCCAGACCAGTAAAGAGGCTGATCAGGCGGACCAGTAAGTAGGCGGCCCCACCCGACAAGACACCAACGCAGGCGCTGAGGCCGACGAGAAGAAGAAGCCTCTTGGAGTCCGCCGCTGACGGACGGGCTGACATTAGCGCGCGCTTCGGCGGAGTTCGGGCGGAATTGACATCGCCGTCAATGATGCCACAGGTCGTGCTGATGTGGGCAATGAAGACCGTTCTATTGTGCGGCTGGCGCCGACATTTTGGGGACTTCGCCCCAGAAAAGCGCACCATCCACTAGGCCGCTGCGCACACTTCGAGCCCGAGAGGAGAATTGAACTCCTGACCTATTCATTACGAGTGAATTGCTCTACCAACTGAGCTACCCGGGCGGGCGTCGCAAGCGACAGTCCAAATAGGGTAACAAGTCGGCCTGACTTGCAAACGGGGGTCACGTCGCTATTGGGGGAAGTTCGAGCAGGAGTCGTTGGAGCAGGAGCTTTTCGTTGGGATTGCGGATCAACGCATGGGTGGCTTCTCGTACGAGATCGAGCGTCTTCCGGGTGGCAAGTAGATCGCCGGCACCGTGGTAGCGAGCAGCAATTGTGGCGAATCCAAAGCTGAGCTCCTCGTCCCTCAGGCGTCGACTTTCGCGTTTGTGGCGTGAAGTGATTTCCTTACGAGCCGTTGCCGTAAGGCCCAAACGTTTTGCTTGCTCGTCAACCTGCTCGATCTCCTGGCTGTGGGCATCATCCAACGGCCCTTGCGCCGCGTCGATCGCGTCGGTGATCTGATCAATCAGGCCCGCAATAAGGGCACCTGGCCCTCCGGCAACCTCGGCGGCACTCCACCACAGCGCTCGACGGTTCGCTACTTCGGGGTCGCTGAGTAGAAGTGTGGCCCGCCGCAGATTTCCCTTCGATGCTTCGGTAAGGGTGGCTGCAAGGTCTGCAGGTGCTCCTTTGGTCTGCAACCATGCCGTCATATCGGTTTCAGAAATAGGACCGAAATCGATCGTGGTACAACGCGACGCAATGGTTATGTGCTCGGGCAAAACTTCTTCGGAAAGCAAGATGAACATGGCCGTGTCCGGCGGCTCTTCGACCGTCTTGAGCAGGCTGGCGGCGGCACCGGGTTCTGCTGTGTGGAAACGGTCAACAATCAAGATCTTACGGTCGGCCTCTATCGGGCTACGAGAGGCTTCGACGATCAATGCCTCGGCTTCCTCGCCTCGCAGGCTGCGTCCCTGGGACGAGAACTCGAACACGTCGGGATGCTTGCCTTGCAATGCCAAGCGTTGATGCCTATCAATGTCGTCGGGTGTCCCCGTGGCCAACACTGCAGCAGCAAAGGCCCGGGCTGCGGCCCGGCGACCCGATCCCTGGGGACCGATAAATAAGTAAGCATGCACCGGCTGTTTCGACGCAGCGCGCAAGCGTTCGACCGCAACCGATTGGCCGACTACCGCTCCGAACAGATCGTCAACGTTCACCAGTTAAGTCGCTCAGATAGTGCGGAATCAAGACGACCAGCGACCTGCTCAATCGAACCAACGCCATCAACCACAAGCCAGGTAGCAGGGTCAGCCGCCGCGAACTGGGCGTAGGCACTATTGACCTTGTTTAACAGTGCCTCGCCGCCGCTTTCGAGTCGATCGTGTTCTCCAGCCAAACGATCCAGGCTCACATCGCTGGGCACATCAATCAACACAATCGCATCGGGCAACAATCCGCCGGTAGCAAAAAGGCTGAGACCACGAACGGCATCAACCCCGAGGCCACGACCAACCCCCTGGTAGGCCAAAGACGACGAAATAAATCGATCACATACAACATCACGACCAGCAGCGAGGGCCGGTTCGATCACTTCGACCACATGTTGCGCCCGGCCCGCGGCATACAGCAGGGCCTCGGTGCGATCGTCCATTTCGCTATTGGCCGGATCGAGCAGGAGGTCCCGGATGCGCTCACCAATTGCCGTTCCGCCTGGTTCGCGGGTAAACAGTGCGTCGCGTTGTTCAGCAATACGACGGGCTTGGGTGGTCTTGCCAGACCCATCGGGCCCCTCAAAAACCAAGAACGTACCGCGGGTCATAAACCATTGTCGCCGACATCGGGGTCGACTGACACCTCGACCGTCGAACGCTGGCCAATTTTTAGTGATGAACGAGCAACAAAGGAGGCGCCAATGGTGATAAGCGCCGCAATCCACAGTGTGACCCGCACGCCCGGCACAAAGACATCCCAGCCCCACAGGCCCAACTCGCGATCCCAACGACTATTCGTAAAACGATCAATCCCCTCCGAGAGACCGGGGCCCAAAACAAACGCCGTCATGACCGCTAGGCGAATCAACGTATAGAGCGAACCAAAGGCCCGTCCACGCAGTTCGTCACCAACCCGTTCATGCAACAGTGTGAAACCCAGCACATACATCGACCCAGCGGCAAAACCCATCGTGCCCGCGCCAATACCCGCAGCTAGCAGTGTCGTTGTCGATGCCGTTACAAAAAGTAGCGAACCAGCGCCAGCCAGCATCAACACGAAGATTTGCTCTTTCGGCACAGCGGTAATTTGCCGGATCAGGTAGGCCACCGACATCACACCGAACGCTGCACCAAGACCAAACACGGTCTGCAACGTGCCGTGACCATCGGTGGTGCCCAGGACCACAGTGGAGAACTCCAGGCCCAACGGCACGAGGACAGCACCGCCCATTAATGCCAGCGCCAAACCGAGATTTACCGCACGTACAACCGGTTCGGTGAAGGTGAACTTCCAACCATCGGCAACATCGCGAAACACGTGCGCCGCTCGTTCGCCCTTCGGCGTCGCTTTCACATGCCGCTTTGGAAACGGCAAAGTCCAAATGATCAGCACCGAGAACATGAACGAGGCAGCATCAACCAGGTAAGCCAATGACTCTTGGTTGACAACCAGACCCAACACTTCGTGGTCGTCGACACGTCGATCGATCCAGCCGAGCACCATGAAGATAACCGTGGCTGGGATGATGGTTCCGTAAGCCGCTCCCAACGAAAACGAGTTGGCGTTCGCGAGAAACCGCCGCGGCACGATGTTCGGCACCGAAGCTTCTTTAGCGGGCGCCCAAAACAGGGTGAAGATTTCCAGACCCAACGACACAAGAATCAATTGCCAGGCCGACTCTACAAATGGCAGCGCCAACAACATCGTGGCTCGCCCCGTATCGCACAACATCATGACTCGCTTGCGATCCCACCTGTCTACCAACGCCCCCACGATGGGAGCCAGGAAAAATGCGGGGGCAATGCGAGCCAAAAGTGCAGCCGAAACCGTAAACCCGCCACCGATACGAGAGGCAGTGATAGGAACCGCTAGGAACCACAGCCAATCGCCCGTCGATGACGAGACCATCGACGTGAACAACCGGAAGAACGCGTTCGTGCCAAACGGACGCAGCATGGGGTGCAACGTCGGGTCTATGGGCACGTCGGTTATCGGAGAGTCTGAACCGCCCGGTTCGCCCGAAACTGGCATGGGGGCCTTTGCCCCGTCTGCCTTCTCGACCTCGTCGCTGCCCATCAGTTGCTAGGCGTCAGTTGCGTCGGCCAAGGGGGCCGTCTTCTTCTTGACCGCAGCCTTTTTGGTGGCCTTCTTCGCCGTGGTCTTCTTCGCGGGCTTCTTTTTGGCTGCCTTCTTCTTCTTGACCGGACCCTTTTCGCGACGGATCTGCAAAAGCTCAGAAGCACGTTCGTCGGTCATTTCTTCGACCGTGTCGCCCTTGCGCAGCGAAGCATTGGTCTCGCCATCGGTGACATAGGGGCCGAATCGACCATCCTTGAGCACCATCGGCTGGCCGCTCACGCTGTCGTCGCCCAATTCCTTCAATGGCGGCTTGGCCGTACCACCGCCGCGACGCTTGGGCTGAGCCAACAAAGCCAAGCACTCGTCCAGGGTGACAGTAAATAACTGACCTTCGGTCTCAAGACTGCGACTATCGCGCCCCTTCTTGAGATACGGGCCGTAGCGACCATTTTGAACGTTGATCATCTTGCCGTCTTCGGGGTCGACGCCGACCTCGCGAGGCAAGCTCAACAACTGGATGGCATCTTCGAGAGTGAGCGTTTCGAGATCCATGTCCTTGAATAACGATGCTGTCGTGGGTTTCTCGTCGGTCGAGTCGTCAAACTCACCCATTTGCACGTAAGGCCCGAATCGTCCGGCCTTGGTGAAGATTTCGAGTCCGGTTTCGGGGTGGTCGCCCAACGAGCGGTCACCGCTGGGAGCATCGAGATACTCAATAGCCCGATCGATGGTGAGCTCGTCAGGTGCAAGATCTTCGGGGATTGAAGCGGTGTCTTCGCCCCGCTGCAAGTACGGGCCAAATTTTCCGACACGAGCAACAACAGCCTCGCCATCGGACGTAACGCCCAACGGAATCGTGTTCACGGCCCGGGCATCAATTTCGCCCAAACGCTCGTCGACCTTCCGCTTAAGACCAATATCGTCACCTTCGCCGAAGTAGAACCGGCGCAACCACGGGATCGACTCGGCCCTTCCGCCCGCTATGGCATCGAGATCTTCTTCCATCTCCGCGGTGAACGCGTAGTCGACCAGATTGGGGAAATGGCCTTCGAGTAGACCAATTACCGAGAAGGCCGTAAAAGTCGGCACTAAAGCAGTGCCCTTTTTCCATACATAGCCACGATCTTGGATCGTGCCCATGATTGACGCGTAGGTAGACGGACGACCCACGCCAAGCTCTTCGAGGCGCTTGACCAACGAAGCTTCGGTGTAACGCGACGGTGGCTGGGTGTCGTGACCGTTGGCGGCCAATTCTTCGGCATCAACCGTGTCGCCCACCGCAACCGGAGGCAACCGTCGTTCGTTCTCTTTGGCATCGGATTCGTCGGTATCTTCGACGTACACCCGACGAAAACCCTGATGACTAATCACGGTTCCCGAAGCGGAAAACTCGACGACCTGCTGAGTTGAACTCGTGGCACCAACCTTGACCTGGACGGTCTCGCCGGTGGCGTCAGTCATCTGCGAAGCAACCGTGCGCTTCCAGATGAGATCATAAACATCGGCCTCAGACTTGACGACCTCGTTGCGCACCTCATCGGGGCTCTTAAACGTGTCACCAGCGGGGCGAATCGCCTCGTGGGCTTCTTGGGCGTTCTTCGACTTCTTGGAGTAGTGGCGGGGAGCATCGGGCAAGAACTCGCTACCGAAAAGACTCTTGACCTCGGCACGGGCGCCATTGAGCGCGGTCTCGGAGAGCGTGGTGCTGTCCGTACGCATATAGGTGATGTAGCCCTTTTCGTACAAGCCCTGGGCGGCACGCATGGCCATCGAAGAGGACAAGCGCAACTTGCGCCCCGCCTCTTGCTGAAAGGTCGAAGTAATAAATGGCGCCGCAGGCCGACGGCGGTATGGCTTGGACTCGACACTTGTGACCGCAAAGTCGGCACCATCTAGGTCGGACGCCAATTTACCGGCGGCCACCTCATCGAGCACCACGACGTCGCTCTTGAGCGACGAATCGTTGTTGAAGTCGCGGCCTTGCGCCAAACGCTTGCCATCGACCGTCTGCAAGGTGGCAGAAAAGGACCGGGGTTCACCTTCGGTTATCTGACCGCGGGCCGCAAATGTGGCGGTGAGATCCCAATAGGAGGCGAGCACGAACGCCATACGTTCTCGTTCTCGTTCCACGACCACACGGGTAGCGACACTTTGCACACGGCCGGCCGACAAACGCGGCATGACCTTTTTCCAAAGAACAGGCGAGACTTCGTAACCGACCAGGCGGTCAAGAATACGACGAGTCTCTTGGGCATCGACCAAGCGACGGTCAAGCTCACGAGGTGCTTTGATCGCTGCTTGAATTGCCGCCTCGGTGATCTCGTGAAACACCATCCGCTTCACCGAAACCTTAGGTCCCGGACTAAGAACCTCAAGAAGGTGCCATGCAATCGCTTCGCCTTCGCGATCCTCATCAGTTGCGAGATAGAGCTCGTCGGCGTCTTTCATCAACGCCTTAAGTTTGCGGATCTGTTCTTTCTTGTCCGGCGAGATGATGTAAAGCGGTTTGAAGTCGTTGTCCACATCAATGCCGAGGCGAGACCACGCCTCGCCCTTATAGGCCTTTGGAATATCAGCCGCCCGGCGCGGAAGGTCGCGAATATGGCCAATCGAAGATTCGACGGCGTAACCCTCGCCCAAATATTTGGCGATGGTTTTAGCTTTTGCGGGGGACTCGACAATGACGAGCGCTTTAGTCACAGACAACTCAAAAGGTAGAAGACAACGATGACAGACCCAAAGAGTAGGAGGTCGGCCGACCGAAACCGTACCCGTTGCAATCGCTAATCGTCAGACACTGCCCCAACTTGGACTTTTGGTGTGGCGGCCGAAAGCGCCGCGAGGCCAGCAATTGTCGCTATTGCCGAAGCCGCCAAGATGCCAATCTTGGCCTGATCGGCCACCCCGGGATCATCAAACGCGAGGCCGGTCACAAATAGCGAGACGGTAAATCCAATCCCAGCCAGGATACCGACGGCACCGATCTGCCGACCGTTACAGCCGGCGGGCATTGTGGCTAGTCCGCTACGAGTGGCTGCCAGAGCAAACACTGTGACACCGATGGTCTTTCCTAGGATCAAACCAAGGCCCACGCCCAAAGTGACCGCCGAGGTCGTGGCATCGGAGATCGCGGCACCAGACAACGGAACACCCGCATTGGCCAAGGCAAAGATCGGCACAATGAGATAAGCCGTAAACGGGTGCAACAAATCTTCGAGACGTTCAGTAATCGACGTGGACTCACGAATATGAAATGCCGCAAAACGCAAGTCGGCAACAAAAACATGCGGCTTATCGCGCAACCAATCGGCAACCTTGCTGGCCTCTTTGTCGGTCTGCAGAGGCTTGGCCGGAGCCATAAGACCCAAAGCAACACCGGCGATAGTGGCGTGAATGCCCGACTTAAAGGTGGCCCACCACATGAATGCACCCACGATCACATAGATAGGGACCCACCAGACCTTGGCCTGGCGCATGGCAATGACAACCAACCCAAGACCACCAGCCACGGCCAGCCATTCCCACGAAAGCTCCTCGGTATAAAAGAAGGCAATAACCAAGATGGCACCGATGTCATCGACGATGGCAAGCGACAAGAGGAAGACCCGCAAGGTGCGGGGGATTCGGGGGCCCAGCAAAGACATGACACCAACGGCGAAGGCAATATCGGTGGCCATGGGGATTCCCCAGCCATCGGCGCCAACGCCACCTTTGTTAAACGCGTAATAGATGGCGGCGGGTACAACCATTCCGCCGAGCGCAGCAATAGCAGGAAGGGCTGCGTCGCGTGGTTTACGCAGTTGGCCCACGACCAGTTCGCGTTTGATTTCTAGACCAATGACAAAGAAGAAAACCGCCATGAGCGCATCGTTAACAAACTCTTCAAGAGTGAAGTGCTCAAGACCCGCTTTGGTGAACACATCAATGTTGCCGACATTCAGACTGAGTTCGCTTCCCCACAGTGCGTGATAGCTGTGGTCCCACGGTGAATTGGCCCAGATGAGCGCTACTGCGGTGGCGAACAGCAACACAATTCCGCCGGACGCTTCGATGCTCATGAAACGGTTGATGGGCCGCCCAACACGGCGCGCCAACAGCTGATCAGACCCCAACCAGGTCACATCTGAATACGATTTACCAGCAGCCATAAGCCAGAAAGGATACCTCTGAAATGCCTCCACCCGGTACCACCCAGCACCACTACCCGCGTGTCATTGAGCAGAGCAGTGAGCTAGCTGAAGTAACGGATTTCGCCGTCGCTGGCCTCAACAATGGAGATCAAGGCGTCGTGCAACAACGCATGCAACTCTTCGAACCGATCGATCTCGGGATCCGTATCGGTGGACGACTGCGGCCCATCGGTGGAGTTCTCTTCGAGGTCTTCAAGCGTGGCAAAAGCGTTATCCCAGTCGACCGAATCGGCCTTCTGACTTAAATACATGCTGGGGGCTTGAATGAGCGCACGATTGAGATCATTAACCAATGACACCACCACATCGGTAGCCGTCAACACGCCGGGCGTGGCGATGAGATTGAGCGCCTGCAGTTTACGCATTGCCATCGCCGCAATCATGTTTGGTTCGCCCAACTCGAGGACCGCTGAATCGACCTCGGTGAGATCCAAAACGATCTTGTCTGGTATGACAAACCAGCTACGTAGCAGATCAAACAGGTCAGCCGTGATGCTATGCAGGGCCAGTACCTCGTCGGGTTTTGGCAGTGCTTCTATTTCGTACTCTTCGCCGTCAAAGTCATCAGACATCGGTCATCTCTCGTGCAGGGTGGCGGTTAGGGCCGGGCTGTGGGGGCGGTGTAGACCACGAGCCGAACCGACGTACCTTCACTGTCGGACACGATCTCATGTTCGTCAGCCAGGATACGGATTAACGACAAGCCTAAACCACGTTCGTACTCAAGACGATTGGGATCAGTCACCGGCGGATGGGGAACCAGATCGCCGTGATCAAAACCTTCACCATGATCGGTTACCTCGACCTCGACTTGATCGTCACGCAAATCGCAGCGGATGGTAACCCGTTCGCTACTGCCCATGTTGACGTGGGACTCGATGGCATTGGTAGTGGCTTCA
>CAWKZT010000007.1:0-26175 GCA_963854565.1 Acidimicrobiia bacterium | reverse complement strand
GCACCTCGACATTAAGGCACGCCAGCACGTCGTGTCCGTCGATTTCGTGGCCCATGGCACGCGCTTCAGCATCGAACACTTCGACGAAACCTGGCTGATCGAGTTCCCCCCGCTCGAACTGCGCCCAGGCATTGGTGTCGGGATTCAATGAATTGATCTTGATGATGAGATTCTCGGGCCACCCCCTACGCCGCTCTAGCGCAGCAAAGTTGTCGAACGGGCTAGTGGTAAGTACCCCACCCATATCAAAGAGGACAGCTCGAATGTTGGTCACCCGATGACCGTACCGGCCATTGCACCAACCGTGAACGCCTCTAGAGTCACTCACTATGGCTGCTGAGTTCATCTTCACAATGCGCGACCTTGGTCGCTTCGTCCCCCCCGACCGCGACATTCTCAAAGGTATTCACCTGAGTTTCTACCCAGGAGCCAAAATTGGCGTCCTCGGTGCGAATGGCTCCGGTAAGTCGACCCTGCTCAAGATCATGGCCGGACTCGATACAGACTTCACCGGCGAAGCCCGACTCAGCCCTGGCTTCACCGTCGGGCTACTCGAACAAGAACCCCATCTCGATCCCACGAAGGATGTCCAAGGCAACATCATGGACGGGGTCGGCGAAATCGCCGGCCTACTCACCGAATACGACGAGGTGCTTGCCGGTTGGAGCGACCCCGAGGCCGACTTCGAAAAGCTCGGCGAACAACAAGCCGAACTCGAACGACGCATCGAAGCCGCTAACGGTTGGGATCTGAAACGCACCGTCGAAATCGCCATGGACGCCCTGCGTGTTCCACCCGGCGATGCCGACGTCACCAACCTTTCCGGTGGCGAGCGTCGCCGCGTCGCCCTATGCCGTCTTCTTCTCAGCCACCCCGACCTACTTCTACTCGATGAGCCAACTAACCATCTTGATGCCGAATCAGTGGCCTGGCTCGAACGTTTCCTCAAGGACTACGACGGCACCATCGTCGCGGTAACCCACGATCGCTACTTCCTCGACAACGTGGCCGGCTGGATTCTCGAACTCCAGAGTGGCAAGGGCATGCCCTTCGAAGGAAACTACAGTTCCTGGCTCGAACAAAAAGGCGAACGTTCTCGCCAAGAAGACAAAGCCAACGATGCCCGAGCCCGCACCCTCGAACGCGAACTCGAATGGGTACGCATGTCCCCCAAAGCCCGCCAATCCAAAGGCAAGGCCCGTCTGGCGTCCTACGACAAATTGGTGGCCGAGCACGAAGCCGCCGATTCGGGACCAAACAAGCTCAACATCGTGGTTCCCATGAACAACCGTCTGGGCGGTCAGGTCATCGATGCCAAGAACCTGGTCAAGGCTTTTGGTGACAAATTACTCATTGATGACCTCAGCTTCACCTTGCCACCGGCGGGCATTGTCGGGGTCATCGGCGCCAACGGTGCCGGCAAGACCACGCTGTTCAAGATGATCATCGGCACCGAGCATCCCGACAACGGCGAGTTGATCGTCGGCACAACGGTCGAACTTGGCTACGTCGACCAGGACCGAAGCCTCGACACCGGGAAGACGGTTTACGAAGAAATCACCGAGGGCCGCGAAGAAATCGAACTCGGCAAACGCACCATGAACGGACGGGCCTATGTCGCCTCGTTCAATTTCAAAGGCAGCGACCAACAAAAACAGGTCGGTGATCTGTCCGGTGGAGAGCGCAACCGAGTGCACCTTGCCAAAGTGCTCAAGCAGGGCGCCAACCTCCTCTTGCTCGATGAGCCAACCAATGACCTCGACGTCGACACGCTTCGTTCGCTCGAAGCTGGCCTCGAAATGTTCCCTGGATGCGCTGTCATCATCAGTCACGATCGCTGGTTCCTCGATCGGGTCGCTACACACGTACTGGCATTCGAAGGCAACTCCCAGGTGCGCTGGTTCGAAGGCAACTTCAGTGAATACGAGGCATTCCGCAAAAATGAAATGGGCGCGTCGGCCGACACACCAACCCGCATCAAATACAAGCCACTCATCCGCTAGTCATTTGTTAAAGGCACATGCTCGACGATTTGTCGAGCGTTGGGCGATACTTACTTTGTGATTACTCCGCGCTCTATCCGGGCCATCGTTTTATTGTGGTGCGCGGGCGGAATCGCGGGGATGATCGTTACCTCCATCGCTGACAGCATCAACGGTGCTATTGCATTTGGTCTTTTGGCAGCCGCTGCTGTCGTTGCCTTGCTCCTTGTCACGGCGGTGGCCGGAAACGACGCCTTCGGGTCCGGCGAGCCAAACCCCGACGGCGCCGCCCACATCGAGCGAGAAATTGCGGCCCTCGTCAAAGACGGTTGCGACGAAACGCGTATCCGTCAACTGGTCCGCCACTCGGTGACTATGGGGCGCACCATGCGGGCCGAACAACCGACCGAAACGCCATAGTGCCCATCGTCCCCGCTGGGCTAAGCCGAAGCGTCGCACGCGTCGCCGGTTGGGCTTCACGACGCGCCGGACGCGGCGGCGGAACGACTCTTCCGGGTGTCGTTCTGCTCAAACTTCGCCCCCAAGCCGTAGCCGAACTGACTCCCCGCCTTACGCGTTCACTCACCATCAGTGCCACCAATGGCAAGACCACCACGGCCCGATTTATTACTGCGTGTGTCGAAGCAGACGGCCAAAGTGTTGTGGCCAACCCCGCCGGGTCCAACCTCCTGCGTGGAGTCGCTGCCGCACTGCTCGACGCCAACGCGTCCGAACATGCCACCGGAGTTTTCGAAGTCGATGAAGCCGCTCTTCCGTCGGTCGTCGATCAACTCCAACCCGATGTCATCGTGTTGATGAACTTGTTCCGAGATCAACTCGACCGGTACGGAGAACTCGATCATCTCGCCACAATATGGGCCGAGATGATCGCTTCACTCCCGCCCGATACCATCGTCGTTGCCAACGCCGACGATCCCACTATCTACGGCCTCGTTGCCCACCGCGAAAACACGATCACCTTCGGTGTCAACGATGTTTCGCTCGCGCGTAGTGAGATCCAGCACGCATCCGATGCCAGCACTTGTCGCTCTTGCGATGCCGATCTCACTCACGACGTGGTCTTTATTGGCCACATCGGTCACTGGCGCTGCACCAAATGCGACCTGTCTCGCCCCGAACCCAGCGTGGTTGCCACCACAATCGAACTCCACGGCCTCGACGGATCGACCGTCTCTGGATTGACGCCTACCGGCCCCATTGCCTTGGAACTCAGCCTTCCGGGCCTGCACAACGTCTACAACGCCCTCGCGGCTGCCGCCACCGCCCATGCCTTGGGGGTAATCAACCCGGTTATTGCCGGAGCCATAACCGACACCAAAGCTGCCTTCGGGCGCGCCGAACGACTCACCCTCGACAACCGCGAACTCACGCTCTTGTTGGCCAAAAACCCGGCCGGCGTTAACGAGAACCTTCGCACCGTCATGCTCGACTCCGAGCCATTGCACCTCTACATCCAACTCAACGACCGCACCGCCGATGGCCGCGACGTTTCCTGGATCTGGGATGTCGACTACGAGGTCGCCTTTGACCGCATCGCCTCGGTCACCATTGCCGGCGACAGAGCCCACGACATGGCCCTACGTCTCCGCTACGGCGGTTTCGACACCACCAAACTCACGGTGCACGACTCTCCCGCCGCTGGACTCGATGCGGCCCTCGCTAAGGTTCCCGACGGCGGCCGTCTCTATTCGCTGCCGACCTACACGGCAATGCTCGAACTTCGCTCGGTCCTGGTTGAACGAGGCGTGGCGGGCGACTTCTGGGACGAGGCCTGATCATGGCAAATGTACGCCTGTGCCACCTGTATCCGGATCAGATGAATATCTATGCCGACCGCGGCAACATCGCCGTCTTTCGTCAACGTCTGGCCTGGCGCGGTCACACCCTCACAGTCACCGAAGCCGGACCAGGAATCGAACCAAGTCCCGACCACGACCTCTGGTATCTCGGTGGTGGGCAAGACCGCGATCAGACAATGGTTGCCGAAGATCTGGTCCAACGTAAGGGCCCCGCTTTACGAACTGCTGCCGACAACGGCGCCGCCATGTTGTTTGTCTGTGGCGGGATTCAACTCGCCGGGCACTTCTACGTAGGGGTGGATGGCGAGAAACTCGCTGGTGCCGAGGTGCTCGATATCGAGACCACCGCAGGCGACACACGCCTCATTGGTGACCTTGTCATCCAGGCCAGTATCGAAAACCAAACGCACCACATTGTCGGCTACGAAAATCATGCGGGACGCACCAAACTCGGATCCGGAGTTCAACCTCTTGGTCAGGTAATAAGTGGCCAAGGCAACGATGGCAACTCCGGCTACGAAGGAGCCGTCCGCGATCACGTCATCGGCACCTACCTCCACGGTCCCCTTCTGCCCAAAAACCCACGGCTCGCCGATCAACTTCTTATTTGGGCGCTGGCCCATGGCGGCCAAACCGATGTCGCGTTAGAACCCCTCGACGATTCCTTCGAAGCCCAAGCCCACCAGGCAGCAACAATCCGAGCCAACGTCGACCGCTAACTACAACGACGCCATCGACTGGCCTATTCGATAATAAGGAGATCGGCTGTCTCGCCTGCCTTGACACCCGCTCCGTCGGGGAACACGGCTAATGCACCGGCGTGAGCCATTGCGGCAAGTTGGTGCGAGCCTTGGCCACCGGCGGAGCCGAAATGGTAACGGCCGTCGACGTACTCCACCGCGACACGAGCGAAATGCGTTTTACCGTCGGATTGGCGCAACATGTCGTGCTTCGCCACCCCGACGAGCGGCTGACGAGCAAGCACTTCGTGACCCATCATCTTGCGCAATCCCGAGCGAGCAAAGAGCTCGAAGGACACCATGGACGAAACCGGATTTCCCGGTAGTCCAAAGACTGGCGTGTTACCAATGGTTCCAAATGCCAACGGTTTAGCCGGACGAATTGCCACCTGCATCCACGACATTTCGGCAATCTCACTGAGCACCTTCTTGACAAAGTCAAAGTCGCCCATACTCACCCCACCGCTGGAAATCACGGCATCACACGAAGCGGCTCCATCGATGAGCGCCACACGGATGGCGTCCTCATCGTCGCGAACCAGACCAAGATCAATCGGAGTGGCGCCAGCCTGTGCCACCAAAGACAACAAGGTGCGACGATTGGAATCGCGAATCTGACCGGGCTGCAAGGGCCGGGAGCCTTCGACCAATTCGTCGCCGGTTGAGATAACGCCGACCCGCGGACGCGGATAGGCCCGAACCTCGGTACGACCCAGTGAGCACAACATGCCGACATGACCTGGACCGAGCACCGTGCCCGGAGCGAACACCTCTTGGCCTTCAACGACGTCCTCGCCAGCGTTGCGTACATGGTTTCCGACAAGGACCTCGGCCTGTACTTCGACCTGGTGCCCATCGTCGGCCACGCTCGTGAGTTCGACCATAATCACCGCGTCGGCACCGTCGGGCATAGGGGCGCCCGTCATGATCCGCGCGGCTTGTCCGGGCCCAATGTGGATATCGGGTGCATGGCCGGCCGCAATAGTGCCCACGATGTCAAGTAATTGGGGAGCGCCGACAGTGTCAGCGGCCCGCACGGCAAAGCCATCCATGGCCGTATTCGGAAACGGCGGAATGTTCTCGGCTGCGCTTACTGGCTCGGCCAGCACCAATCCCAACGCTTCGCTTACCGGCACGACGATGGGTTCGCTGCGGTGACACCCGGCCAGCACGCGGGCATAAGCGTCTTCGAGCGGAATCATGACTGACCTCTACTAATCGACTTTTCTTTATTGCGGACCAACCGGGACAGATTGCTCCAGTGTCGAACCAAAATGAGCGTTCCCGTACCCGCGGCAACCGCTACTTCCCACCACGGGCGCCCCAGAACGACCGCCCCACCAATGACCGCGCTCGTGGCCACAATCGAGCCGACCGAAGCCACCTTGGTAAAGCGCACGATGGCGGCCCATGACAACATTGCTACCACAGCAGGAACCGGCCAGAAGACCAACGACATGCCACCAAAGGCAGCCACCCCTTTGCCACCGCGGAACTTTCGCTGCACCGGAAAGATATGACCCACCACGGCTGCGGCACCACAGGCCAAACCCAACGGTCGTCCGTCCGCGAGCCAACCAATTGTTGACGGGACTATGGCCTTAGCCAGATCGCCCAACAAGACGTTGAACCCCGCCCATTTCCCGGCCACTCGCATCATGTTCGAAGCGCCAGGATTACCCGATCCCTCCGACGTGGGATCGTGTCCTACAAAGTGCCCAACGAGGTGAGCGGTCGGAAAGGTACCTACGGCGTAAGCGAGGGGCACAAGCACCCAAATAAAAGACACATCACAGATAGTACGTTGCTTTGCACCGACCTGGTTATCCTGTCCGAGCTATGCCGACTTATGACTACCGCTGCTCCACCTGTGGAATCGACTTTGACGTGTTTCAGTCGTTCTCCGAGGACACCCTAAAAAAGTGTCCAACCCAGAAATCAGGCAACTCCCCCGAGGGCTGTACTAGCTCGGGTCGCGGCAAGGTCGAGAAGGTGTTTAGCGCTCCCGGCATTGCCTTCAAAGGCACTGGTTTCTACAAGAACGACAGCCGATCCGGTGCTACCAAGTCCGACAAGTCAACGTCCAGCGAGTCCTCCAAGAGTGAGAGCACCAAGAGCGAGTCCTCCAAAGGCGACAGCGCCAAGAAGTCCGACTCCAAGAGCGAAACGAAGCCCAAGTCCGATTCGACGGGCAAATCCGATAGCTCCAAGAAGTCGCCCCCGGCAAAGTCAGCCACGAAGAGCTAACGTTCTCCTACGCAGGCAACCGAGTGCGGTTGACCACCTACTCCCCCCGATCAGCTTCCCCGCCTGATTTCTGCTCGCGGAGTATTCATGTCCAATCAGTTGTTCGCCAATTTGTTCCGGTTTCGTCGCGGGCCCACCCCACGTTGGCGTCGAACTCACGCCGGACGATTGCTTCGCCAGCCCAAAGCCTGGTGGACCGCCGCCATTTTGTTGGGACTCTTCACTTTCGCCACCGCACGATCCACCACCGCCAACGCCGACCGACATCAAGCTGCGTGGGGTTCAACGCAAGAGGTCTGGCAGGCAACTCAGGACATTGGTGCGGGATCCTCGATCGATGGCCGCAACGTTCGGAAACTCTCGCTTCCGGCTTTAGCGGTGCCGCCCGACCCCTTCATTGCTGACCCTGTCGACGCGATTGCCCGCGAAACCATCCGAAACGGCGACATTTTGACGACGATCCGAGTCGGATCTATCAACGATGGTGCGGGCCTACCGGCAAACACTTCCGCCCTATCGCTCCGAGCAGGAGACAGCGCCGATTTGCTGCAACCGGGTGACATCGTCGATGTATGGATGACCTTTGATCCGTTCATCGCCCCCAACCGTGCCGCCAGCGAACGTATTGCCTCCACTGCTCAAGTAATCGACATCTCCGGTTCTACCGTGCTCGTGGCGGTGGCCAACGCCGAAGTCCCGTCGGTAACAATGGCTCTCGCCCAGGGCCAGCCGACCTTGGCCATTGTTGGACGTGCGCCGGTGAACTGATCGATCAACTAGCGCCAGGGTGACGCGAGCAGTGCCAGCACGAAGACCCCTAACACGATGCGATAGATCACAAAGGGCAGGAACGTTTTGGTCTGAATAAGCTTGAGGGTTCCCCACACCGCCAGCCAACCGGTCACCGCCGAGGTAGCCATGCCAACGGCAAACGGAACTCTGAGGTCAGAAGGAATTCCGCTAAATCCGCCAATATCGACGAACTTGAAGAGGCCGGCGCCGGCAATGAGCGGCACGCTCATCAAGAAGGCGATGCGGGCGGCCGCGTCACGTTCAAAACCCAGCCAGCGCGCCGCTGCCATCGTTACCGCCGAGCGCGAAACTCCGGGCTGTAACGCCAATGTTTGGGCCAAGCCAATACCACCGGCATCACGCCCATTGATTTGTTCGAGACGCCGTGAACTCGACCGCTTGTCGGCATAAAACAGCACAAACCCAAACACAATGAGAGCGACGGCGATCATCCAGAGTCGATCCCCAAGTTCCTCAATGGCATCGCCACCCAATACCCCCGCCAAACCGGCGGGAACAGCCGACAACACGAGCAGCCACGCAAACCGACCATCAAAACTCAGTGAACGACCACCCGGGCGCACCGTACGCAACCCACCGACTACGAGCCGACCAATATCGTTTCGGAAGTAGCCCATTACCGCCACCAACGTGCCCATGTGCACGGCAACATCGAAGGCCTGTTCGATGGTTGGATCATCGAAATCGTCCCAACCAAACAGCCAAGGGAACAACGCCAAGTGCCCGCTGGACGAAATCGGCAGGAACTCGGTGAGTCCCTGAACAATGCCAAGAACAATAGCGTGCAAGATGGGCATAAACAGCTAGGCCCCTGACATGGTGACGTCGCTGACCACCAGCGAAAGCCCCGCGGCACTCATAGGCAGGTGCTCGACATCGCCACCCACGGCTACAACATCGAGCAGCATGCGTTGCAATGTGGAGGCAATCGTGAACTCGCGCACCGGTTCGGCCAACTCTCCGTTGCGAATCATGAGGCCCTCAGCACCGGTGGAGAAATCGCCACTGATGGCGTTGACCCCAGAATGAAGACCAGAAACGCCTTGCACCAACAGCCCGTTGGGGATATCGGCGATGAGTTCTGCTTGCGATTTGGTTCCTGGTGTGAGCGCCAACGCCATCGCTCCCACACTCGGCGTTGACGAATAGCCCCGAACGGCTGACCCGGTTGAGACGGCCTTGGCCTTGCGAGCGGTGTAACTGTTGTGCAAAAACGATTGCAACACACCTGCTTCGATCAGACCGGTTCGACGGGTAGCCAAACCTTCGCCATCGGCTTCGGTGGCCGAAAATGCTTCGGGGTTTGTGGCATCGTCGACCAAGGTGATCAACGGTGAACCCACTGTCTCGCCCATGCGATCAGCAAACAGCGAACGACCCTTAAGCACGACATCGCCCGTGAGCGTTCCGGCAATGATGGACAAGAACTGTGCGGTCACATACGGATCGAACACAATGGTGAGCTTCTCGGTTTTGGGTTTGGTCGCTCCTAACAAGCGTGTACCGCGGTCGACGGCATCGGCGGCTGCCTTGTCGAGATCTATCGCACCAGGACCCTTGCCCACCGAATAGCCAAAACCGGCTTGTGTGTCTTCGCCGTCGGAGGTCAGTGAGTACGCCACGACGTAACTAGAGGTCTCGCTTCCGACCGACCGGATTCCGGTAGTACTTACGACCGCACCGGTGTTGTAAGCATCGGCGTACTCGGCCACCTCGACACCAACAACGCGAGGATCGCCCGCCAGAACCATCTTCTCGAGTTCGATTGCCATCTCGATCTTGCGTTCGGTGGGGAACGTAGTGACCTCGGGATCGACAAGATCGAGCTTGGGAATTTCGACCCCATCGGGCTCGGTTAAAGCCAAGAATTCATCCGGCGTACCAAAGGTTGCGTTGTCACGGGCATCGCGCAACGTCTCCCCCAAAACGTCGGGATCGAGCGTTCCGGCGTAAGCAAAGCCTTGGCGAGAATCCTTAATTACTCGAATACCTACCCCTTGGCTTTCGGCGGTAGTTAGTGATTCGATTTCGCCGCCGTAGGCACGTACTTCGCTGTCGCGCCCGTGGACAACCACGACCTCGACCTGCTCGTCGTCGTTGGCCCACCCGAGAATCTGATCGGCCACACCAAGAAGTTGTTCGCTATCCATCAGGCCGCTGCTCCGCCGACAGTGAGGCTCGTAACGCGCAGGGTGGGAGTGCCATCGCCGACCGGGACACCCTGGCCATCTTTGCCACACATGCCGGGTGACCCCATCGCGAAATCGTTGCCAAGGGCATCGATGCGGGTAAGCACCTCGGGCCCATTTCCAATGAGGTTGCCCTCACGGATGGGTGCGGTGATTTTGCCATCCTCGATGAGGTAGGCCTCGGTCATACCAAAAACAAAATCGCCACTAACAGTATTGACCTGGCCGCCACCCAACTGGGCCACATATATGCCGTTCTTGGTGCTGGCAATTATGTCCTCGGGTTCGTCTTCGCCGTTGGTGACATAGGTGTTGGTCATGCGGACCATCGGCAAACACTGATAGCTCTGACGCCGACCGTTGCCCGACGATTCGCGCCCGTCGGCCTTGGCTCGCAGCAGATCCCACATGTAGTCGGTGAGCACGCCGTTTTCGATCAGGGTGTTGGACTGCGCGGCATGACCTTCGTCGTCGACGGCGTAGCAACCCCACTCTTCGGACATCGTGCCGTTATCAATCAACGTCACCATGTCGCTGGCAACCTTGTTTCCCATTTGGCCCGCAAAGACCGACGCCTGTTTCTTGATGGCATCTGCTTCGAGGCCATGGCCGCAAGCTTCGTGGAACAAAACACCGCCACCGCCCTTGCCAATAACCACTGTCATCTCGCCACTCGGCGCAGGGACCGCAGCTAGTTTCGTGAGCGCCCGGGTGGCCGCTCGGCGCGCAATGGCCTCGACGTCGTGAGCATCGAACAACTCGAACCCGATGGTGTGACCGACGCTCTCGCGCCCGGTCTGCATTCCTGTGTCACCGGTGGCAACACAACTGACCGAAAACATGGTCTTTACTTGATCGTCGCCGGTAAAAATGCCGTCACTATTAGCCACCAAGATGCGGCGCCGACTGTCGCCGTAGCGCGCCATGACCTGGGTAATTTCGGATCCGGCACCACGGCCCGCGGCCTCGGCTCGCTCCAGCAAGCCAACCTTGGTGCCCTTTGGTACGTCGTTGGGTTGCACTAGTACTTCGTTGGGGCGAGGAGCTGTCGTGGGGTTCAACGCGACGGTACGAACGCCCCCACCGCCACCTCGGGCGGCAGCGCCTGCGGCTTCAGCGGCAGCCAAGAGTCCGGTCTCGGACAGGTCGGCGGTATGGGCAAACCCGGTAGTCTCGCCAACCACAACCCGGACACCCACGCCGCGACTGCGACCGGACGTAAGTTCTTCGACCTTGCCATCATCGAACACAGCCGACGATGAGGTCTTGTCTTCGGCGAATACCTCGGCAAAATCGCCACCGTGCTCAAGAGCGTGACTTAGGGTTAGTTCGACAAGATCTTGCTCGATCATTTTTTCTCCATACTGGGCAAACACTGGCTCTGTTTCGTTCAACGCTACCCTGTTCTGGCCCTCAGGAACGTTGGTTCCTGACGTCAATTGACGTCCGGGCTTCCCTACCTCAGACATTTAGTGGATTCCATGCGGCACCTCAAACTTACGATACGCATCGGCCTGTCGGTCGGCTTCATGGTCGTGCTGTATTTTGTGACGCCATCGTTCGATACGGACGAGCTTTTGCCCGAATGGAGTGCGGCCACCCCGATTTGGCTCGGCGCAGCTCTGGTCCTTACGGTTACCGGATTTTGGTTTGCTGCTGTGCGTTGGCATCGTGTGCTGTTTGCCTTCGATATGGACTCCCGCACCACTCGGTTGTTTGGTCACTACATGGCTGGTCAGTTCATCTCTAACTTCGTTCCTACCACCGTCGGCGGCGACGTTCTTCGCGTTAATCGCCTCCGACGCGACACCGAAAATGCCCCCGGTTCTTTCGCCTCGGTACTTGTAGAACGGCTCAGCGGATGGATCGTCTTGCCCGTACTATCCCTCATCGGCTTGCTCGCCAACTCCGGTCTCCGAGACTTGGGACATGCCACCAGCGTGGCGTTTATCCTCGCCTTAGTCGTTCTGTTTGCCTTCGGCGTCCTCATCTTGTTGGTCAGCAGCGATTGGGTCGGCCGATTTCTGGAAAAACGTGATGGTTGGGCCCGATACGCCAGCGCCCTACATCTTGGCATTGACAAACTCCGCGAACATCCTCAGGCCGCACTCAAGGTTTTAGCCTCGGCCTTTACCTACCAGTTAGTAGTACTCTCTGCCGCGGCCTGCGCCGCACGCGCCATGGGCATCGAAGGCGCGGTTGGTCCCACCGCCATCCTGGCGTTTCTTCCCGCCGTCCTGATTCTCCAAATGGTCCCACTCGGCATAGGTGGCATCGGCCCCCGAGAAGCGGCTTTGGCATTGTTCTTTGGGCAACTCGGCGTACCCGAAGAACGGGCCTTCGCCCTCGGAATTCTGTTGTACTTCTTAACGGTCATTGGCAGCTTGCCGGGTCTCGTCCCACTGCTGTTCAACCGGGCCGATGGCGAAATGACCGACTCGGGCCCCAACACCGGCGTACCTGTCAAGTCGTGATCGAATTGCCTGCCTCCGAGACCTCGCTGGCCGACGAATCAACTCGTCCTCTGGCCGGTCAAGCGAAGCGCCCCAACCTAGCCGGCGAAGTCGCTCTGGTACTCGCGTTCTACCTCGTCTACACGTGGATTCGTAACCAGTTCGGCTCGGCCTCGGTTAGCGCCGATCGAGCCCTCCAAAATGCCCGCCACATCATTGATTTCGAAAAGTCGATCGGCCTCTACATCGAACCAGACCTGCACGATGCCATTCTTGGTTCTCGGGCCTTCGTCCAGTTCTGGAACTTGTTCTATGGGTCATTCCACTTCGCCGTCACTATTGGCGTACTGGCATGGTTGTTCATCAAGTTCCCGGAGCGCTACCGTCAGTGGCGCACGGTCCTGCTCACGACCATCGGCCTTTCGTTGACCGGCTTTGCTCTCTTTCCCGTAATGCCCCCTCGCCTGTTGGCCAACTGCGGCGAGTTCGGCGGCTGCGACCCCAGTGCCGTCTTCGTGGATACCTCTATCACTTACGGCGGGTTGTGGTCGTTTGACTCCGGTACCGCAGTGGCGGTTTCTAACCAATTCGCGGCCATGCCCAGCCTGCACTTTGCGTGGGCGATGTGGTGCACGCTAGCCCTGTGGCCGGTGCTGCGTCACACCGTGACTCGTAGCCTCATGGCGATCTACCCGGTAGCAACGGTCTACGCAGTCATTGTCACCGCCAATCACTATTGGCTCGATGTCGTTGGCGGCGCAATAGTCCTTGGCGTAGGTGTCTTTGTCGGCAATTGGCGGATAGGTAAAACGTCGCCAGTTTCTCCGAGTACGGTTGTCTCCGATGTTGCTTGACTCCATCAATCGTCCCTCAGACCTATTGCGTCTGAGCCACGACGATCTCGATCAACTCGCCGGAGAAATCCGCGACGCCATCATTGCCGCGGTCGACAACTCGCCCGGCGGCGGACACCTCGGTTCCAATCTGGGTGTCGTTGAACTCACCATCGCCATGCACCGGGTGTTCGACTCCCCGACCGACATCTTGTTGTGGGATACCGGCCATCAGGCCTATGTCCATAAATTTCTTACCGGTCGCCGCGACGCGTTTACTCAGCTGCGTCAGGCCAATGGACTTTCGGGCTATCCGTGCCGAGAAGAATCCGATCACGACTGGATAGAGAACAGCCACGCATCCACCGTGTTGTCCTACGCCCACGGCTTGGCAACCGCCCGTGATCTTTCTGGGGCCAACCACCGTCATGTCGTTGCGGTGATTGGCGACGGTGCCATGACCGGCGGTATGGCCTTTGAGGGTCTCAACAATCTGGGCCACTCCGGACGCGACGTAACCATCATCTTGAACGACAACGGCCGCTCCTATGCCCCCACGGTGTCGAAGTTGGGCGAAAGCTTGGCCAAGTTACGGATCAATCCCAAGTTCCAACGGCAACAGTCCCGCATGGAACGCCTCATCGCCGACATCCCGATCGTCGGATCTGAGGCCACCCGCGCCATCGACGCCACCAAAGCTGCCATCCGCGAAATGTGGGAGCCAACCTCATTTTTCGAGAATCTCGGCGTCCGGTATATGGGCCCCTTTGATGGCCACGACATCGCCGCGATTGAAGGTGCCCTAAATAACGCCCGACAACTCGGTGGACCTGTCGTTGTCCATGTGCTGACCGACAAGGGGCACGGGTACGAACCGGCCTTGGCGGATTCGATTAAGAAGATGCACGACACCGGCGCCATTAAGCCGGGAAGTTTCACCGCAGCATTTACTGACGCTCTTCTCATCGAGGCCGAAGCTCGCCCCGAGGTTGTTGCGCTGACCGCAGCCATGCCCGATTCCACCGGCCTTTTGCCATTCAACGAACGGTTCCCCGACCGCTGTTTCGACGTCGGTATTGCTGAACAGCACGCCGTGACGTCCGCCGCGGGTATGGCCATGGGCGGCCTACGTCCCGTATTCGCGGTTTACTCCACCTTCCTCACCCGGGCCATCGATCAGGTGAACCTCGACGTCGGGCTCCACGGCCAGCCGGTCGTGTTCTGCCTTGATAGGGCCGGAATAACGGGTGACGATGGCCCCTCCCATCACGGCATTCTGGACATGGTTCTGCTCACCAAAGTTTCCGGGATGACCCTGTTCGCGCCATCGTCGTACGAAGAAGTCGGCCAAATGCTTGGCGATGCGCTCGACATAACTACCGGCCCTTCGGCCCTTCGTTGGGGGAAGACTCCGGCCCGCCGCTCCCCCGCCAGCGAAGTCGGAAGCGGCCTCAGCGCCCGCAAGTGTCGTACCGGAACCGACGTCTGTATTTTGTCGATGGGCAAAATGCTCGACGCCGCAGAAGAGGCGGCAGATGCACTCCAGGCCGATGGTATAAATGCCACTGTCTGGGACATTCGAGTCGTTCCTCTGGACGAATCCATGCTGGCCGAAGCCGCCAATCACCCACTCGTCGTCACCATCGAGGACGGTCTGCGAGCCGGTGGTGTGGGTTCAATGATTTCTGATCGCCTCAATCAGACCGAACAACGCCCGGCGATCCAGGTACTGGGCGTGCCCACTGCGTACATCCCGCACGGCAATGCCTCACAGATCCTTGCGAACCTTGGCCTCGACGGAGCCGGTGTTGCTGAAACCGTTCGTAAAGCATTACGCACTGCCAAGCTCAACTCGTAAGACCGCTAGTCCTTTAACAAGAACTCCGCGTCTTCTTCGGCCAAATAGAACTCAATTTCGGCGGCTAGCAACGGTACTTGTGACAGGTCAAGGCTCGTATCGACTAGCTCAAAGGCGACTTGGCGGGCGTGCTCGACCCACTCCCTGTCTCGGCGCAGTGAGGCCAACCTGAGGTCGTTGCGACCTTTCTGGCGCTCGCCCATGATGGTGCCTTCGCCCCGCAAGTCGAGGTCTACCTCGGCCAACTCGAAACCGTCGGTCGTGCGCACCAACGCCTCAAGGCGCTGCTCACTATCGGGCGTCTCGCCCTCCCCTAGTAGGTAGCACTGCGAGGCGACCGATCCGCGCCCCACTCGACCACGCAACTGGTGAAGCTGGGCGATTCCGAACCGACCCGCATCGACGATGACCATGGCAGTGGCATTGGAAACGTCAACACCAACTTCTATAACTGTTGTCGCAACCAAGACATCGATCTCGCCGTCCCGGAACGAAGACATGATGGCGTCTTTGTCGGCGGAAGACATTCGGCCATGAAGCAGTGCTAGCCGGAGACCGGCCAACTCGTCGTTGTCGAGACGTTCGAAGGTCTCCTCAGCCGATCGAACTTCGAGTATTTCGGACTCGCCGATCAGCGGACAAACCACGTAGGCCTGATTGCCATCGGCAATGGATCCGCGAATTGCTGACCACACGGCAATTTCTTCGAGGTCGGTCCTAGCCCACGTGGTGACGATCGGAATACGCCCCGGGGGCATCTCGTCAAGCACCGAAACATCGAGGTCTCCATAGACCGTCATGGCCGCGGTGCGAGGTATCGGGGTGGCAGTCATGACCAGCACATCGGGTGTTGTGTCGCCGGCGCTTTTCTCGCGCAACGCGGCCCGTTGTTCGACACCGAAGCGGTGTTGTTCGTCGATCACAATCACACCCAGGGAATTGAAATCGACGCCCTCTTGAATTAGCGCGTGCGTACCAATCGCAATGTCGATTTCGCCATTGGCAAGATCGGTTCGAATCCGACGACGCTCAGCCGCACCGACACGGCCAGCCAGGAACGCCACCCGTAACTCCCGTTCACCCAACAGGGTTAGATCAGACCGCACCGTAAGCCCGCTGAGCAAGGCAGAGATTCCGCGGTAGTGCTGCTCAGCTAGGACCTCGGTGGGCGCCATCAGTGCTCCTTGATGCCCGCCCTCAACAGCAGTTAGTAGTGCCGCAACCGCCACCACCGTCTTACCCGATCCCACATCACCTTGCAGCAACCTATGCATCGGCGAATCGGCACCCAGATCCGAATGAATCTCGCTAATGACCCGTTCTTGAGCTTTCGTGAGCGGGAACCCGAGACGCCCCAGAAATTCGGCAAACAACGTGCCGTCAAGATTGTGGGCGACTCCAGATTGTTCCGCTTCCAGCACCCGTTTCTTGCGAACCAGCTTGCACTGGATGCGTAACAACTCATCAAATACCAAGCGGCGACGGGCCATATCCACATCGCCCATCGACTCAGGTTGGTGAATCATCCGCAACGCTGCATCACGACTCACCAGGTTCCAGCGATCCAAAATACTTTGGGGAACGGCCTCGGCGAAGCCGCGCACCGAACTGCGTCGCAGAACTTGCGCGACCCATTCGGCGACATCCCAGGTGTGAAGACCTGCCTTCGCCGACTGCGGATACACCGGCACAATACGGCCGGTCTTGTCACCCACCAGGTCAACAATTGGGCTGCTCATTTGGCGGCTGCCTCGATAGAGGTCGACCTTGCCAAAGACGACCGCTTGCATGCCTTCATACATCTGTTTGGCTCGCCAGGGCTGATTAAAGAACGACAGCGATAATTTTCCCGAACCATCTGACAACGAAACCGTGACCATCGACTTGCCATTGCGGGTGCGCCGCGAATCCACTCCTACGACCTCCCCCAGCACCATGGCTTCGTCACCGGGGACAAGCTCATTAATAGCTACCTGTCGAGTGCGGTCGATGTAGCGCAGCGGGTAATGCAGGAGCAGGTCGTGCAAGGTTGCGATCTCTGCCGAAGCTAACGCCTGGAGTTTCTTGGGACCCACACCCACAAGATCGCCAACGGGTTTGCTGGCAAAATCTAGCAGCGTAAGTGGTTCGTCCCCTGGGCTCACGCCGCTACTCGACCCCGACGTAGAACGGGTACAGCGGTTGACCGCCGAAATGAATCTCGACTTCGACATCGGGCCGATTCGTTTCGATCCATTCGGCTACCGCCGCAGTAGTGGCTTCATCGGCTTCGGCCCCGGTGATTATGGTGACAATTTCGTGATCGTCGACATCGACGATGTGGTCGAGCATGGCGCACATGGCACCCAACAGGGTCTTCTCAATCGTGGTGATACCGCCTCGGGTAATCCCGAGCCAATCTCCCAAAACGATCTCACCTGCGTGGCTATTGGAGTCGCGGACAGCCTGGGTCACTTCACCGGCAATGACTGCTCCCGCGGCTTGGGACATCTGTGCCACATTGCCAACCAACTGGGCACCAGGATCGAAGGCCAAGAGCGCCGCAAAGCCTTCGGTAATGCCACGAGTAGAGACAACACCGACGGACTTGTTGGTAGCTTCGTCTACCCGTTTAGCTACCGCAATGATGTTCTTATTGTTCGGCAAGATGATCACGTTGTCGGCAGGCACCGCGTTGACCGCCCGCAACAACAACTCAGTAGATGGGTTAGCTGACTGGCCACCGGTGACCACCGCTTGCACTCCCAACGACTCAAAGATTTTGCGCACACCCTCGCCTACCCCAACCGCGACTACTGCCGTGTTCACGTTGGCCAAATTGGCATAGGTGACTTCGGGAATTTCTTCCGGTTCGACGGTTCGGTCGGGGCCCCGCATATTTTCGATGTGTTCAAGTTCTTCGATGAGGTCGGTAACACGAATCTTGTGAGGCCGACCCACCGCTATACCTGCTTCGATGGCTGCGCCAACGTCGTCGCAGTGGATGTGGCAGTTCCAAATACCATCGCCACCCACGACCACAATCGAGTCGCCAATCTCGGCCCACGCATTTTTGAACGAATCAATTACATCGTCCGGCGCATCAAGAAAGAACATGACCTCGTACTTAAGGTCGCTGATATCGGTGTGATCGTCATCCCCAGGCTCCACCCCGTCGGACAAAAATATTGCCGGTCCAGAGGAAGTAGGGGCCTTGGGCAAGGGCCGCCTGTCAATCACCGTGAGGGCGGCGTCTATCAGTAGCAAGAACCCAGCACCGCCAGCATCAACCACACCCGCATCCGCCAGTTGCGACAACAAGTTCGGCGTATTTGCCAGCGAAACAGCCC
This sequence comes from Acidimicrobiia bacterium, assembly GCA_963854565.1. Lineage (GTDB taxonomy): Bacteria > Actinomycetota > Acidimicrobiia > Acidimicrobiales > JAHEJN01 > CAWKZT01. The sequence continues at coordinate 7,911 of CAWKZT010000007.1, read as the reverse complement.
CCGCGTCCCGGGCGGTTTCGAAGAATTCAACGAGGCCCACCGAAGGATCAAGTGCGGCGCATGCCTCGCTGACCTCACGCACAACAGTGAGGATCGTACCTTCGACTGGCTTCGGCACTGCCCCGTAGGCGGCGGTGGCTGCCGCTGCTAATGCTTCGTTCCAATCGGCAGCCGACGCTGTCTCGTTTTGCATGAGCACCTTGGTGGCCCCCATCAGAATCTGGGACAAGATCACGCCCGAATTACCTCGCCCGCCCATGAAAGAACCATGGGAAATGGCCTTACAGACCGACGCCATATCCGCATCAGCCCGTTCGAGTTCCTCAACCACCGACCCAAGCGTCAACGACATATTCGATCCGGTATCGCCATCGGGCACGGGATAGACGTTGAGGTCGTTGATTACCTCGCAGTGAGCTACTAGGGCATCGCGGAACGCCACAATGGTGGCTGCGACGTGCGAGGCACCCATAACATTGAGGGCGGCGGGGTTGCTAGGCATAGTCCAAAGAGCGTAGCTACTCTGCGGGCCCGGTTCGACTACTGGACGTCTTTCTCCAATCTGGCTCGCTCGTCCGCACCGTTGGCGATAGTGTCATAATCGCAGAAGTAGCTGGATTGAGAGACGAGATTTTTGTGCAAGGTGTTATTAAGTCATACGACCCCACAACGGGCGATGGTGTAGTAATGCGCGACACAGATTTCTCCGAACTTGATTTGGCCGCCGATGCACTCGAAGGATCGGTATTTCGTATGGTTCGGCAAGGTCAACGGGTGGTGTTCGACGTCAATGACGACGGTCGAGCAACAAGCCTCCGGTTGGGCTCCGAGATTGACATGGGAACTCCCGACTACCTTCAATAACCAAAACTGACATCCAGATTTGGTTCTACGACAACGACGTCGGAGCACAAAATGATCCAGACCATCACCCTGGCCGATGACCTCGTCCGCCAATTTGGGCTGACCCGCACCATCATGCGATACGGGCTTTCCCAGGACGAGCTTTTCCACGCAGCCATCGCCAATGATCGGGGCCGAATCAGTCCCGACGGACCCGATGACGATCAGAAGGCCTACGCCACTGCCATGGGCGTCGACGGCCCACTGATGTATTACACCGATCCCAGCTGCACCGGCCGCCCGGTGCAGGACACTTTCGCTGTAGCTCGTCCCGAGGTAATCGACACCGTGTGGTGGAAGCCCGACTTCCAGCAGTTTGATCCAACCGCTTTTGATGCGCTTCTTCCGCGGGTTATCCAACACCTCAACGATCGACGTTCCACCCTCTACGTCACCGACATTGCGTGTGGCACTGATCCCAAGTTCGCTGTTCCCTACCGCTTTATTGGCGAGTACGCCTCCCACGCCTACTTCTGCAACATCATGTTCCCCTCCGCTGATGGCGTCGAACGTGGGCGCGACTCCGACGGATGGACACTCATTAACGTGCCGTCCTTCCGGTGCGACCCCGAGCGCGACGGAACCCTCAGCGAACGGGCCGTCATCATCGACATCGCCAACCGTGTTGGTTTGGTTCTTGGCCGCGCCGACTACTGCGGTGTTAACAAAAAAACCATGTTCACCGCCATGAACTACCTGATGCCCCAGGAGGGCCAGTTGTCCATGCACTGCTCGGCCAATGTGGGCAACGACGGCACCTCTGCCATCTTGTTTGGTCTCTCTGGCACAGGTAAGACGACACTCTCGGCGGACCCCGACCGTTTGCTCATTGGCGACGATGAGCACGTGTGGACCGGCGGAGGAATAGCCAACCTCGAAGGTGGCTGCTACGCCAAGCTGATTGATCTCGACAAACAAAACGAACCGGTAATTGCCGCGGCAATTTCGATGAAGGGAACCCTCATTGAGAACGTGCCACCTTTGGTCGAAGTTCCCCTGGCCGACACCGACCCACAGTTGCTTGATCTCACCGATGGGTCCATTACCGAGAACACCCGATTCGCGTACCCACTAGCTTGCAATCCCGGGGTTGCCGAAGGGTCAGCCGGGCCGCACCCCGACACCATTGTGTTGCTTACCGCTGATGCCTTCGGCGTATTGCCACCGGTTTCCGTGCTTGACACGGCGGACGTGATGTACCACTTCATCATGGGGTTCACGTCCAAGTTGGCGGGAACCGAGGTCGGTATCACCGAACCTGTTGCCACATTCTCGTCCTGTTTCGGCGCACCATTCATGTCGCAGAAACCTTCGGTTTACGCGCAGTTGCTGGCCAATCGCATGACCGAGCACAAGGCACGCTGCGTCTTGCTTAACACTGGCTGGACAGGTGGGGCCCACGGGGTCGGCGACCGCATGTCCCTGGCCCATACGCGCACGTTGCTCAACGCCGCCCTCAACGGCGAATTTGACGATGCCGAACTGGTAGAGCATCCAGTATTTAATCTCAAGATGCCTGTGACTTGCGCCGGTGTTCCCGACGAGATTCTCAACCCGCGTGACACCTGGGACGATGGCGAGGCCTACGACACCGCTGCGGTCAAACTGCGTGACATGTTCCAGGCCCACTACGCCAAAGGCAACTACGCCGAACTCGGTATCGCCGAGGTCATGTAACAAACATTAACGAGGGCCGAGGCCGCAATCTTGCCGACACGGTGACATTGTGGCCTCGCTCGCGTATTCGGTTATTCCTGATTTAGCGCACCCAAGACTCCGTCGCCGTAGTTTTCGAGTTTGGCGGCGCCGATGCCCTTCACCTCCGCCAGTTCTCGCAGAGTGCCCGGGTTTGCCGTAGCGATCGCTCGCAGCACCTTGTCGTGAAAAACGATGAACGGCGCAATTTTGTCGGCTCTGGCCCGGTCGAGACGCCAGCTTCGAAGCGCCTCAAACCGGGGCATCGCCTCGGCATCTAGTTGGTCGGCGCTTTCATTGGCCAAGGAACGGGGTTTCCGTCTGGTTGAGGCCTCGAAACGGGCGCTGGCGGTACTCGGTGTTTCTGTTTCTACTGATGCGGTGCCGGCCATCTCGGCCAGGAACCGCGATGGCCGGTCCGCGTGAGCAACCACTGCGGTGCTTTGCGAGGAGCGGGTGATGGCCACGTGAAAAACACGCCGTTCTTCGGCGAGTTCGGCCAACCGATGCGGAAAACTTTCGGCGTCGGCACCAATGACGATGACATGGGGCCATTCGAGTCCTTTGACCCGATGCACCGTCGACACCATTACACCCTCGCCTGGCTGCGCAACCGGCCCGGACAGTGCTTGACGAAGCCAGTACTCGAACAGGCCAGCGTCGGGTTGAAGCCTGGCCATGGCTTTGAGCATCGCCAGGTCGTCCAGGTGGGTTGACCGGTCGACTCGGCCTTTGGATTGGTCGAGGGTGCTGAGAGCATCTCCCAGCCCAATCCGGTCGCTGATGACATCGAGTAGTTCGGCGGTGGATGTGCCCGAGGACATGAGTGCACTTAGACGGTTGAGATCGGTGAGCCAGGAGTCGACCTTGGCCGCATCGCGGTCGCTGAGACGACGGGCCAGTTTGGCTATGGCGTCTGTCGTTCGGTGCTCGGACATCCACTCGACAACTTTGCGGGACATACCTCGGCTAGGACGCCGCACGGTGTCGGCAATGTCGGCGGCATTGAGGTCTTGGGTATCGGCGGCCAACCGCAACCAGCCGAGCGCACCGCGCACCCCGGTACGTTCGAGGACCTCGGGCCCCACTGCGCCAACCACAGGTACCCCTCGGAGGCCGAGGGCAACTTGGGGCACGGCCAAGGTGACATTTACCCTGGCCAGCACCGCTATGTCGCGGGGAGCGACACCTTGACGGAGCAATTCCTGCACCCGATCACCAGCCGCCGCGGTGGGGTCCGACGAGATAACCGTGAGAAGATCTTGCTCATCGGCGGGGCGACCCGGTGCTGGGCGAATCTCTTTGGGTACCCGTACGTTGTTGTACCCCAGGAGTTTGGATGCGCCCCCTACAACCGCGGGAGCACATCGATAGTTGACTTCAAGCGCGTGGGACTGAGCCCCGGGAAAGAAACGTTCGTAGTTGATCAGCCATTCGGGCGTTGCCCCCGAGAATCCGTAAATCGTTTGGTCGTCGTCACCAACACCGAACACATCGGCCCGAGGGCCACTAAGTAATCGAACAAATAGCAGGTGAGCCGGGGTGAGATCCTGAAATTCGTCGACCAACAAGAACCGGCATTGGCGCTGAGCCACCTGACGGGCATGCGGGTCGGCCAGCAACCCTTCGATAGCGAGAAAGATTTGTTCGTCGAAGTCGACGGACCGATTGGCTTGCAACCGATCGCGGTACTTCTGGAAGACGTCACCGAACCCATCGACGTCGCCAGCAAACTCGTCTTCAACTTCGGCGGCGCTCCGCAACCCGAGACGGGCCGCCGACAGCGCCTCGATCCACACCGCCGCTGGATCGGTGTTCGCTCGACGTGGAAACTCAACCAGCGATTGCACAATACGGCGAACGTCTCGCTCGTCGATCGTGCTGACCTGCACCTGGCCCGTAGGCCTTACAAACCCATCGGTTCCCTTAATCACCGCAAGCGCCAATGCGTTAAGCGTACGAATACGCAACTGGCGCAGGTCGCTCATCCGGTCGACCATTTCGAGCTGAGCTCGTTTGTTGAAGGCAACCAAGGTCAGGGCTGAGGATGGCACGTTGACGTTGGTGATCAGATGACGAGCCCGTTCGGTGAGCACGCGGGTTTTGCCAGATCCAGCCGGAGCAATAATTCGGGCCGCTCCCCCGGTGTGCGCCACTGCGTCAAGCTGATCAGGTGCCAAATCCGCTTGGGGGTTGGTGCGGCCCAGCGCGACTGCTCGACCTGCTTCGAGATTGACCGCATGCACGATGGGCGCGTCGATCACAAAGGGATCGAGCGGGCCACCGTCGATCCATGCTTCGGTGCCGTCGGCCAACACAACATCGGCGCGGCCGCCCGCCGATGACCCGAGCGCCACTGCTAGACCAGCCAACGACCACACCACGTGGCCATCGATGAGTTGTGCACTGTTGCTATGGACCGCGTGGACCAGCAAATCGTGGCCCAGCACAAACCCCGGGCCGCACTCATCTAACGGAATACGGACCGATGGCAAGGCTGGCAATTGCGCCTGCAGTTCGACCACAAACCCCTGACGACTCCGCCAGCGATCAGCCAGAACCTGAGCCAACTCTGCTGGTGCGGCCACGACTGCCTCGTCGACAACGAACCGCTGATGTTCGGCCCACTCGGGCGGAACTTGTTCGCCGGAACGAATTACCAACGAACGCCCCAATTCGGGCGGACCTACCCCAACAGGCAATTGAACGTCGACACCTTCGGACGGTTCTTGACGCTCAACGGCCGAATCGAGCCCGCTGCCGTCGGCCATGGGCCGTTCAACAGAGCACGTGCGTACCTCACGAACGGTGCCATGGACCCCACCACAATGGCCACAATTAATATGGCCCATCGTTAATCGGTGTATCCCTGTGGGTTGCTTTGTTGCCAGCGCCAATGATCGGTGACCATGTCGTCGAGCGTGCGTTGTGTGGTCCAGGCAAGCTCATCGTTAGCCCGCGACACATCAGCAACCGCCTCGGCTACGTCGCCCGGACGACGGGGACCGACCTGGTGCGGAATGGGCTGACCAACGGCCCGCTCGGCCGCAGCCATGACCTCTTTGACGCTCGAACCAACACCCGAACCAAGGTTCCATGCCCGACAGCCGACATGGGTGTCTAGGGCCCCGAGGGCCGCAAGATGACCGGCAGCAAGATCAACCACATGAATGTAATCACGAACGCCCGTGCCGTCGATGGTGGCATAGTCGTCGCCGTGAATCGTGACCTGTTCATGGCGACCAGCTGCGGTTTGCATAACGAAGGGAACCAAATTATTGGGCTTGCCAACGGGGTCTTCACCGATGCGACCCGACACATGAGCTCCGACAGGATTGAAATACCGCAACAAGGCAATCCGCCACTGGCTACCCGATGCCGCGACATCGCCAAAGAGGTACTCCTGAATTTCCTTGGTGCGCCCATAGGGGTTCACAGCACCCAGCCCATCGGTCTCTGCGAAGGGCGATATACCCTCGCCATACACCGTCGCCGACGACGAGAACACCAGCCGGAACACCCCGTACTCGGCCATAACACGAACGAGGTTCATCGACCCGCCCAGATTGACCTCGTAGTAGCTCAGCGGGTCGGCGACCGAGTCCCCCACAGCCTTGAGGCCGGCCAGATGAACCACAGTATCGATCTCGTGGGAAGCAAATACCTTGGTCAAGCCGACACGATCGAGCACGGACACCTCATGAAAGGCCGCTTCTCGACCAGTCAACTGAGAAACTCGACGGAGCGACTCCGGTGAACTATTGGAAAGATCATCGACAGCGACTACCTCGTGACCAGCTTCGAGCAACGCCAACACGACGTGAGACCCGATATAGCCGGTTGCGCCGGTAACAAGTGTTGTAGGCATAGCTCTATCCAATCACGGGGGTAGGACATTCTCGCAGAAGTACCGCCGCTCCCTCTACGGGTGCAGGTGATCTTTATAAATCTGCTAGATCGCCCCGACCAACATGGCGCGGATTCCTAGGCCCGCGAGGAACAATCCACCGCCGCCGTACAGCAAGAAACGTACGTGTTGCATCTGAGGCCGGTAGCTATAGATGATGCCAACCACGATGATTGCCACGAACCCGTAGAACAGATGAAACTGCGGTGGATCAATGTCTTGGCCGGCGACCAATCCGACGCCCATAGCCACTTGCACGAAGATAAACACCTGAGCAAAGCCCGTAAACCACCACAACGCACGCGTGCGGAGTCCTTCGATCCAATGTGCCCCTAGAGCCCATAGGCCGGCCAGTGCGTTGGAGAGGATGAATACCCACGCGGAGGCAGCGTGGATGTCACGAAGAGCGGTTCCAAAGACGAACGAATTCACCCCACCATCATGGCGCGTGGGTTCGGCGATCGGGTACTCATTCGGCAATCGTTTGTTACCGGATAACCGTGATGCCTTCGTCGCCCTGCTTAACGATCGTCAGTTGGCCGTCGGTCACGTCAAACTCGGTGACCGAGCAGTAGCCCGGCTGGGCAACCGTCACGTCGTCGGATTCCATAGCGAAGGAGGCCAGCGCATTAACAACCACATAGTGGCTAATCCAGACCTGCGAGAACATCAGAGCTGTGGAAGCAGCAATGATGTCGTACCGCCAATCCTGTACCTCCGCTGGCATTGCTGACCACGTGCTACCAAGCGCTTCCATCAGCCATGTGTGTCGCTCGCCAAGATCGTCAACTGGCGAAGGGATCTCGCGGATCATCGGTGCAATCGCCACCGACACCCCCCACTTTTTGGCCAAGGGCGCCGCGGTCTCACGAGCCCGGACCAACGGACTAGAGAAAATCGGTGCCCGGGGAGTCGTTGCCATAGCATCGGCTAGAGCCGCCGCCTGGACCTGCCCCGCTTCACTTAGCGGAGGGTCGGTGGCCTCACCAAAAGTTGCCGCCGCCTCACCATGACGGATGATCCGTAGCCGAGCCACTATCGAAAAAGACCTTCGATGAAATCATCATCGCGGGTTTGTCCTGGCGCATGAAACCATTCGTCACCGAATACCGCCTCAAAGATCGGCGGGGGAATCTGCAAGAAAAATGTGTCTTCAGTAATTTGACTGGCATGGGCCACCATGGCAGCGCGCTTGCGGTCAATATAGGGTCGAGCATCAACACGGTGGGTGATGTCGGCTTCGGCCATTCCAAAACTCTGGGGATCGATACCGGGGGCGTCATCGGGCATGTTTGCCGTAGCGTCTCGCATCGTTTCCATCTGCTTGGTGATCAGATCGCGATTCATCGTCGACCAATACACGTTGGTGATTCCACACACTTCGGCAAAGCGAGTTCCGACTCGAT
>CAWKZT010000006.1:0-27819 GCA_963854565.1 Acidimicrobiia bacterium | reverse complement strand
TGTTTGGCAACAACGACCTCCTGTCAATCAGTCGGCCTGATGTGGTGCGCGGAATCCACGATGACTTCATTGCCGCTGGTGCTGACATCATCTCGACCAACACTTTTAACGCGACCGCAATTTCTCAATCTGACTACGGCACTAGTCACCTGGTTGCTGACATCAACGAGTCGGCCGCCCGAATAGCACGCGACGCGGCAGATGCCGCACGCGCACGAGACGGCCGTGACCGTTGGGTTTCCGGGGCGCTCGGCCCTACGAACCACACGGCCAGCATGTCGCCCGATGTCAACGACCCTGGGTTCCGAGCGGTCACCTTTGAACAATTACGCCAGGCCTATGGCGAGTCGATTCATGCGCTAGTTCAAGGCGGTGTCGACCTGATTTTGGTGGAGACCATCTTTGACACACTCAATGCTAAGGCGGCCCTATTCGCGCTGACCGAGTACCGCGAGGAGCACGAAATTGACCTTCCCGTAATTGTCTCGGGCACCACCACCGACCTCAGCGGACGCATGCTGTCGGGTCAAACGATCGAAGCATTTTGGTATTCAATCCGGCACGCCAAGCCTTTGGCTGTCGGCCTGAACTGTGCATTTGGTGCTGCTGAGCTTCGGGGGCCGTTGAACGAACTAGCCCGCGTCGCCGATATTCCGGTGAGTTGCCACCCGAACGCTGGATTACCCAATGATCTGGGCGACTACGACCAGACTGCCCAAGAGATGGCCGGTATTTTGTCGAGCTTTTCTGATCGCGGAATGCTCAACCTTGTGGGGGGCTGTTGCGGTACGACACCTGAACACATCCGGGTCATTGCGGAAACCATGGCAGGCCGTAGCCCCCGGGTTATCCCCACACCGCTGGTTGCAACTCGTCTGGCCGGACTCGAACCAATGGTTATCGACGAGACCAGTCTTCTCGCCAACATTGGGGAGCGAACCAATGTCACCGGCTCGGCCCGGTTCGCCGAGCTGATCCTTGGTGGCGAATACGAGACTGCCATTTCGGTAGCTCGCGATCAGGTCGACAACGGCGCGCAGATTGTCGACGTCAACATGGACGAAGGCATGCTCGACTCCGAAGCTGCCATGGTTCGTTTTCTGCACATGATCGCGGCCGAACCCGATATCAGTCGGGTGCCGATCATGATCGACTCCTCAAAATGGTCGATTATCGAAGCCGGACTGCAGTGTGTGCAAGGAAAATCCATCGTCAACTCGATCAGCCTGAAAGAAGGCGAAGAAGTCTTCTTAGCCCAGGCCCGTCTAGCGCAACGCTACGGGGCGGCCGTGGTAGTTATGGCGTTCGACGAAACCGGCCAAGCCGACACCTTCGAGAAAAAGATTTCTATCTGCGAGCGGGCGTACGGCCTGCTCACCGAGACCGTAGGCATTGCTCCCGAAGACATCATTTTCGACCCGAACATCTTTGCGGTAGCGACAGGAATCGAAGAACACGCCGAGTACGGACTGGCGTTCCTGGAAGCCACCGAAGCAATTACGAAACGCCTGCCCCATGCGCGGGTCTCGGGCGGTCTCAGCAACCTGTCCTTTTCGTTCCGCGGCAACAATGCGCTACGCGAAGCAATGCACGCGGTGTTTCTATACCACGCCATACAACGTGGCATGGGACTGGCGATTGTTAACGCCGGGCGCATGCCGAACTACGACGACGTACCAGCCGACCTGCGTGAGCGTATTGAAGACGTGCTATTCAACCGGCGAGACGACGCAACCGATCGTCTCATTGAGGTGGCAGCGAGCGCCCAGTCGTCCGCGAAAGCGGCGGCTAATGACATGAGTTGGCGCGAACTATCGGTGCAAGAACGCATCGTGCACGCCTTGGTACACGGAATCGACGAATTCGTGGTGGCTGATGCTGAGGAGGCTCGCCAACAGTACGACAGGTCGCTGCACGTTATCGAAGGTCCATTGATGGACGGGATGAATGTGGTCGGCGACCTATTCGGGGCCGGAAAGATGTTTCTTCCCCAGGTAGTCAAGAGCGCGCGGGTCATGAAGAAAGCGGTCGCTCACCTGGAACCATTTATGGAAGCCGAAGGCGGCAAGGGGCGCTCGGCGGGCCGCGTTGTAATGGCTACCGCCAAAGGCGATGTACATGACATTGGCAAAAACATCGTCGGGGTAGTCCTGCGTTGCAATAACTACGAGGTAATCGACCTCGGCGTGATGGTCCCTCCTGCCACGATTCTGCGCGAGGCCGTCGAGGTTGATGCGGACATTATTGGCGTCTCAGGACTGATTACCCCAAGCCTGGAAGAAATGGTTCGCGTCGCAACGGACATGCAGTCCGAAGGATTCAATATTCCGCTGCTCATCGGTGGAGCAACGACGAGCAAGATCCACACTGCAGTTAAAATCGCGCCCAACTATGGTGCCGCAACTGTTTATGTGCCCGATGCCTCGCGTGCCGTTGGCGTTGTCGGGAAACTGCTGGGCGAAAATAGTGATCAATACAAGCAAACAATTGCTGACGAGTATGAGGCGGCTCGCGTCGAACGGGCCGCGGCCGCCCGGCCCACTGCCGTCGTGACTCTGGCGGAAGCCAGAGCGAACAAACCCGTCATTGACTGGGCTAACTACGTGCCCCCGGAACCATCATTTGTTGGGGCCGCATTGCTCGAACCATTGTCGCTGGCGACGGTGGCGGAGTACATCGACTGGACCCCGTTCTTTCGGACGTGGGACCTCGTGGGCAGTTACCCAAAGATCTTGTCTGATGGGGTGGTCGGTGGTGCCGCCACCGAACTGTTTGATGATGCTCGTGGCATGCTCGACAAGATTCTTGCCGAGGAGTGGATCGAGGCTCGTGGTCTTGTCGGTTTTTGGCCAGCGGCATCGATCGGTGACGATATTGAGCTCTACGCCGACGACGCACGAACTTCAACTGTGGGTCGGATCCACACGCTCCGACAGCAAGTTGCCCATGCCGGCAATCGACCTAACTACGCACTGTCGGATTTCGTCGCCCCTATCGAGGAGTCCGGGGTGAAGGACTATTTGGGGGCATTCGTTGTGACCGCCGGCGGGACCAAGGAACGATGTGCTGCCTTCGAAGCTGCCGACGATGACTACCGATCGATCATGCTGAAGGCTTTGGCCGACCGGTTTGCTGAAGCAAGTGCCGAATACGTTCACCATCGAGTGCGCACCGCATTATGGGGGTATTCCGACTCTGAATGGGCGAGTGAAGACCTTATCCGCGAGCGCTATCAAGGTATCCGCCCGGCCCCGGGCTACCCAGCGTGTCCTGATCACACCGAGAAGGGCACCATCTTCGCACTGCTCGAAACGGAGCGTCGACTGGGTGTCACCCTTACCGAGTCCTTTGCCATGTATCCAGCAGCGTCGGTAAGCGGGTTGTATTTCTCGCACCCTGAAAGCCGGTACTTCGGTGTTCGCAAGGTGCTTGAAGATCAGCTCGAAGATTACGCAGAGCGTAAAGGCATCAGCGTGGAGCAAGCGCGTAAATGGCTTTCCCCCGTCCTGGTCGACTAGCCGATCCCCAAACCCTCCCCAAACCCTCCCCAAACCCTTGCGTTCTCGGTGTAGGAGCACTGCGGTACGCAGTGCTCCTACACCGAGAACGAGAAAAAGTGGGTTGGGGGGTCGAGCGATTAGGGTTTATGTATGGATTCGGCATCGAGGCTTTCGCCGACGGTAATTGTGGCCCGAAAGGTGCAGCCCGGTTGCGAGGCCGCGTTTGAGGCATGGATGACCCGCCTGTTGTCCGCGGCCCACGCTTCCCCTGGCCACATTGGTGCTGATTTGCAGCGACCCGATGCGATCCATCCCGACGAGTGGGTAGTGGTTTACCGGTTTGTAGATGCCGTGAGCCGACAGGCATGGCTTGATTCTCCGCAACGACATGATCTTATGGACGAGGCCAAACACCTGGTGCGCGGCGAACCCCGCCAGCAAGTGTTAGCGACCGCTGGTCCCGGCCAGGAGGTTCGGGCACTGTCGTCCGCTCGCGTTTCGCCGGGTCGCGAGACCGAATACTTCGCGCTGCACCACGAGATCGAACATGCCATGCGGAGCTTCGAAGGGTTTATCAATGTTGAGATATTTGCCGCTGTGCCTGGCGTGCAGGACGAGGTTGTCACGGTATTGACGTTCACAGATCAGGCCAGCCTCGAGGGTTGGCTCGAGTCTCCTGTCCGGCGCCGCCAGATCGAACGCCTCGATGCGCTCACCGAGACCGGTCGTACCTTGTCTGTTGTTGGCGGTTTCGGGGGCTGGTTTGAACATGTCGATGGGGCCGAGCCCAAACGTTGGAAGCAAGCGGTAGTTGTGCTGATAGCGCTATTTCCAACCGTGGTGCTACTCAACTATCTGAGCGCGTGGGCGCTACCTGACCTGGCCATGATTCCGGCAACGTTTGTCGGCAACGTCGTCGGCATATCGCTGTTGACCTGGGTGTTGATGCCACCGTTAACTCGCCGTCTTAGCGGATGGCTCAGCCGCTAAGACCATCAGGCTCGTTACCTAATTCTCGACGACTAGCTGCCCTCCCATGTCGCAGGCCTGGGGACACTTGTGATCAGCTACTCGCTTTTGAGTGCATGCGTTAGTGCGGATTCGAGTGTCGGATGCTCGAACTGGTACCCCGACATCGCCAACTGGTCTGGCATTGCTCGGGTGCTCGTAAAGAGCAATGCATCGGCCAACTCGCGTCCGATTACGAGTCGGGGTCCAAATTTTGGAACCGGCACGATGGAGGGACGGTGGAGAACCTGGCCCAACGTTTTACTGAACTCACGATTGGTTGTCGGCTCTGGAGCAGTGAGGTTCACTGGGCCATGGACACGATTTTCCAGCAGCCATATGATCGCCGCCACCTCGTCGGCGAGGCTGATCCAACTCATGTATTGCTCACCATTGCCGAAGCGCCCACCAAGGCCAAGCCGAAACAACGGCAGCATCTTGTTGAGGCCACCACTTTTGCGATCTAAGACAAAGCCGGTGCGCATGTGGGTTACCGCTATACCCGCGGCTGATGCCGCTTCAGTACTGGCCTCCCACTCCACACAAACGGTGGCCAAGAAATCTGATCCAGCATGATCACTTTCGGTGAGTTCCTGTTGGCCACGGTCCCCGTAGTAGCCGACTGCCGACGCGCTGAGCAGCACGCTCGGCGGTCGCTCAAGCTGAGCGAGTGTCGTAGCCAGCAACTTTGTTCCATCAACGCGGCTGCGAAGGATCCGGTCTTTTTGCGCGGTGCTCCACCGTTTGTTTCCTACGCCCTCACCCGCCAAATGGACGACTGCATCGAGGCCTTCGAGAGCGGCCTTGTCGATCGTCCCTGCGGCAGGGTCCCATTGAATGCCCGGCCCACTGCCCCGGACAATGCCGACCGGCGAGTGGCCCATTTGCTCCAGTTTATGCATCAGGGCTGAACCAATGAATCCGGTCGAACCGGTGACTGCGATACGCATGGCTATCTTTCCTCGCTGGTGGGTGGTCCGAGAAGGTCCCAACGGTTTCCCGCAATATCGACGAACACCACGACTTGTCCGGACGTTTCGGCCCGAGGCTGACCAAGGAATTCGACACCTGCGGCGGTCATTCGGCCGTACGTCTCGGAGAAGTCCTCGACAATGATAGTGACCAGATCAAGGCAATTCAACACTGAATCTTGTCACGTATCACGTGCTCACACCTGCCGATCTGGATTCCGTGCCAACTCCGAGAAGGCGTACGCAGACATATACTTTGCCGGGGAACCGCCGACTGGACTCCGGCGGAGTGAACGAGGACATATTGGTCAATTTGGTTGTTTAACCCGACTTGCAGTCCGGGCTAGTCGTCGCTCGCGACAATGTGGTCCGAAACCTTGGAATTGGCCTCAATTGTGCGGGAAACCGTGCACGATTTGTCATGGGAATGTTGTACGGCACTGGCTACCCGGTCGCGAGCTTTATCACCATCGGGGCCGTCTGGGAACGTGAGATCAAAAGTGAGGCTGAGGTTCTTGAGAACGTTGCCGGTGTCATCCTTGTGGTAGTCGGCTCCGGCAACAACATCAAAACTGACAGGTTCGGCGCGTCGACTGGTCATGATGTCAACATCGATTGACGAGCAGCCGGCAAGGGCTGCCAACAACAAGTCCACGGGACTAAAGACATCCTCGGCTGTGCCGAGACGCAGCTTTACGCCATCAGCATTGGTGGCCACATAGACACCAAGGGATTCGCGGGTAAGGGCAATGGTACGAGGCGTGTTGCTGTTCATGGCCAAAGCATGCCACGGCGCAGCGGGCTATGGAGAAATGGTTGTCAGATCAGCCCGACAACGAGTGCTGTTTGAGCAAGGTGATACGTAATGTGCACCGCGATTCGACCCCCGGGCGCCGGGCTCACGAACTTGCCCCATCCAAGCAAGGAGTCCGAGGCGAAGAAAAAGGCGGCACCGATTGCCAAAAACCAAAGGCCGGCGGCGAACGCAAAAATGACCATGGCGGACAGCACGGCAAAGTACGCGATAACGGTTAGCAACAGCTTGCCGGGAACAGCGGCCAGGATTCTGCGTCCGTAGAACCCGAACGCTAGGAGAACTGCGCCAACTCCGATCATTGCTAACGACGCGGTTTCGGCTTGACTAGCTAGACCAACGATGTAAGCAAGATGTGCAAACAAAAAGGCGCTCAGCCCGGTAATGAATGCGTTGAATTTCGGCAATAGGGCGATGTCGCCAACCAACGAGAAGCACAGTCCAGCAAAAAACCACCAGCGCATGGAATCCGAGAACGGGTCGATGGCCTGAACCAACGAAATCAGCAGGACGAGCGTGAGCGGCTTGGTAATCATCTCGGCTTTGCCGTTGTCGCGGCCAACGACGATCCAATCGGCCAGGGCAACGACTCCGGTCAGGACCAGCAACACGATGGCAAGAGTGTTCATCGGAAAACTATGGTGGCTAGATCACCGGACAGCCAAATTGGTCTGTGTTGCTATGGGCGGCCGGTAAATGCTCTGCGGGGTCCGTGGGCAGTTCACAGCAATTTCTGACGAAGCGCTGATACACCTGGCACACTGTTGTTCGCTAGGAGTTCACGTGTCCCAACAATTTGTCTTTTTGTTTGCCATCGTCGCCATCTTTGTTTTGGTGTTTGGCCTGTATTTTCCACGACATCGACGTCGTGACATGCTGGTGGCGTATCTCGGACTCGGCATTGGCGTGCTATCAGTGACCGAAGTGCTTGGCTCAGCTGAAGTAAGCGCCGGACTCGGACTCGGACTTTTTGGTGTCTTATCAATCATCAGATTGCGATCCGCTGAGCTTGGTCATCAAGAGGTTGCCTACTACTTCGCGGCCCTCAGTCTTGGCCTACTGGGAGGCATCCGCACGATTGAAGAATGGCTTGCTCCTGGGTTAATGGTTGCTGTGTTGGCCGGATTGTATATTGGCGATCACCCGCGGCTATTTTCTCGTTATCGTCGCCAGAACATCACACTCGATCAGGCTTACACCGACGAGCAACTCCTAAAGGATCGTCTGGAAGCGTTGCTTGGGGCCGAAGTGCACCATGTCAATATTCGGCGCACCGACTTCGTTCGCGACACCACGAGTGTCGAGGTCAGCTATCAAATAGGCGCCGTACCGCAAGCTTCCCCTGACGAGTAGCTCACGTTATAGTTGCCTATATGTTTGAGTCGATCTCGTTGCGCAAAATTTTGCTGACGTTGGTAACGAAGCAGACAACTTAAAACCCGTTCTTAAAACCAATTATCAACGGACGGCGTTGGGGTTGGGCAACGAACCGGCGGAATCAAGTATTACGCCAGGACTTCCACCGCATGCCCAGTCGGACGTAGCTTATTTTCGAAGCAACATGGTTAGTCGCGCCTAACATGACGTCTATGGCTTATGAGACCCCCGAATATCACCCGGCCTTCGAAGAATATTGCGAAACAATTTACGAGCTTGCCGAAGACGACGTCAATGTTATTCAGGCTCGTATGGCCGAACGGCTGGAGGTGTCTCGTCCCGCCGTTTCGGAAATGGTTCGGCGACTCGAACGTGAAGGGCTTATAGCCATAGACGGAAGTGCTATCAGCTTGACCGCTGATGGTCTAAATCTTGCCACCACGGTGGTTCGACGTCATCGGTTGGCCGAGGTATTTCTCACCGAAGTACTCGGCTTGTCATGGGCCGATGCCCATCATGAAGCGGGCAAATGGGAACATGTCATTTCGCCGGTGGTCGAAGACGCACTCGTGAGGGTTCTCGACGATCCTGTCACTTGTCCGCATGGCAACCCTATTCCAGGGTCGGGTTACCAGACTCCGGCGTCGTCGCAGGTACTTTCCGCGCTAAGTGCTGGAGCGACGTTCGTCGTCGAGCGCATTACCGAAGAACTCGAGTTTCGGCCCGGCATGCTCGATTACCTTGAATCAGCGTGCATCATCCCGGGGAATTCGGGGACTGTTACGGCCTTGTCGCCTGATGGTACGGCCACCATTGACATTGAGGGACAAACCGTGGGAGTCGGAGAATTTGCCGCCACCCGCATATTGGTAAACGCCACGTAACCGCAGTCAGTCGGACGGTGGCTATGGGGCCGGAAATGCCACGGTGGGTTGGCCGCGGTATTCGAGAGTGACGAGGTCATCGTGAGTAAACACTTGCCCGGGACCAATGCGAACCCGGACCGTGTTGTGATCGGTGGTGTCGACCAACAGCACTGTGTCGTGGCCGTAGTACTCGACGAGCGCAATCCGGTGTGGCCCACCGTGAGAAGCGTGAAGTTGCTCGGGGCGCACGGCCACATGAACATCTCCGCTCGCAGGATTGCTTAACGCAATGGTGCCAAACCCGGTAGTAGCAGACGCGCCACGAGCGACACCGGGGATGAGATTGACATCGCCAACAAAAGAGGCAACCCACGGTGAGGCAGGCGCCCGGTACAACTCGTGCGGAGTAGCGACCTGTTCGATCCTGCCCTCATGCATCACCGCGACCTGATCACCGACAACGAACGCTTCGTCTTGATCATGGGTAACGAAAACACTGGTAATGCCGAGTTCGTGCAAGAGGGCGTGAACTTCGGTGCGGATCGCCACCCGGAGTGTGGTGTCCAGGTTGGAGAACGGCTCGTCGAGCAATAACACCGATGGGCGTGGTGCCAAGGCTCGGGCTAAAGCAACCCGCTGCTTTTGACCGCCTGACAATGTGGACGGCGAGCGATCGCCAAATCCGGACAGGCCGACCATGTCCAATGTTTGGTCGATGTGTTGGGCGCCCTCGCCGTGGAGCCCATAGCCGACATTCTTCGCCACGGACATATGCGGGAAGAGGGCCCAGTCCTGAAAGACAAGACCTACACCTCGTTTCTCGGGAGCCACAAACTGGCCCGGGCCAGCAACTACCTGATCGCCGATTGTTACTTTGCCCTGATCGGGGGATTCGAGGCCCGCCAAAATGCGCAAAAGCGTGGTCTTGCCACACCCAGAAGGGCCAAGTAGAGAGAAGATCTCGCCAGCACCAATGGTGAGGGAAACATCGCGCAAAACGAGGCTCTCATCGAAGGTCTTTTCGATGTGCTCAGCATTTACCGGCCGAGCCTGGTGGGCGGAAACCATGGGGGCAAGCGTACTGATGGAACGCGATGTCGTCGCTCCTTCCAAAGGTATTTAGGAAAACACCGCATTTAAAAAGTAATGGGTTTTAGGAAGACACCAGATTTTAGGAAGACACTGCCAATTTCGGTGCGATGCTTTTTATAGCTGTCAATGTTCAGCCGGGTGGAGTTCGCTGAAGCGATCGATTTTACGCAGTTTGGGGAAGAAGACGGCCCAGAGGCCAACGACAGCCAGCGTGCCGACCCCGCCTATCATGATGGCACCGACCAGTCCAAAAAGACTGCCGGTGACACCCGATTCGAATGCACCCAGTTCGTTCGAAGCGCCTATGAAGACATTCTCTGTGGCCAGCACACGACCCCGCATATTGTCCGGCGTTGCTAGTGGAACGATGGTGGACCGGATGAACACGCTGACGGCATCGGCACCGCTAAGTACCAGCAGAGCAATGAAGGCCACAGCGAAGGATCGGGTAAGGCCTAGTACTAACGTCGCCGCGCCAAAGAGGGCCACCATGGTCAGGAGTTTGTGGCCGACATGTCGAGAAAGCGGGCGAGCGGCCAAGGCGATCGATACCACTGCCGCACCAATGCCAGTGGCTGCACGAAGCCAGCCAAGGCCAATGGCCCCAACCCCCAACCGTTCTTCAGCAATTGCGGGGAGGAGGGCAACGGCACCGCCAAACAGGACGGCAAATAGGTCGAGTGAAATAGCGCCAAACAAGACAGGGGTTCGGCGAATAAATGTGAGCCCCTCCGATGCGTCGCGTAGCGCTGACCGTAAGCCCCGAGCGCTGGTAAGTCGAGCGACTTCTGATGCCGGCACAAACGTCAAGGTGATAGCAGCCACGACGAGTAATACCGCGGAAAACAAGTAGGGCGCAGGCTCGCTAGCCACGAACAAGAACCCGGCAACTACCGGTCCAACGATGACCCCGACCTGGAAGGTACCGGAACTCAGCGCCACGACTCGGGTGATCAGTGCTCGGGGGGAAAGATCGACCGGCAAAGCGCGTATGGCCGGACCACTGAGTGCTCGGGCAGCACCGAAGACTACCACCAGGCAATAAATGGGCCACAGACGAGGTTGGTCGCTTCCCGCGTAGGCCCAAAGTCCAAAGGCAACCGCAGCGGACGCGGCCAACCCAATGGCCGAAACAATCCGGCGGTCATGTCGATCAGCGATTGATCCGGTGATTGGTGAGAGAAGAGCAGTAGGCAGGAATTCGGCCAACCCCAGGAAGCCCAGATCGAGTTCGCTATGGCTGATATCCCAGACTTGTTTTCCCAGGATGGTGGTCATGCTCAGGGTGGCGATTGTGATCAGGAGTTTTGCGCCCAGTAGCAGCCACACCCCTCGCGGGATGACTGGCGTTGGAGCGAGTGGGGTGTCGTCGTTGGTCACGTCGTCTGCCGCCATTGCTTAAGCATGGCGCTTACCGCATCGAGTTGTTTAATCGTGGACATATGTCCGAGTCACAATTGCCTTCATGCCAGTGCTAGTCAGCAATCGTGAGGCGTGTCCAACCCCTAAGGGCATTGATCATCCACACCTCGTCTGCGTGGCGTAGATCATCGACCGATATGGACTGCTCGACAATACGTTTTTGATGGAGAAGTTCCGAGCGGAAAACGCCGGGAAGGAGGCCACTGGTCGAAGGAGGCGTCAAGAATTTGTCCTTTGCCAGGATGACAATGTTGCCAATCGTGGTCTCGGTGATTTCATCGTTACTGTTACGCAGGATGACATCGAGGGCACCTGGATGCCGCTCCCGTGCCTCCCTGAAAACGTCACGAATCGTAGTCTTGTGGCCCCGGAAGACCGGATCGGGACAGGTCGGGTGAACGTCGATTGGTACAGCCCAAGTATCAGCGGACTTAGAAAATGCTTCCGTGGTGACGGAAAACGAACCGTCGGAATGAAGCGTGAGACGGATTCGACGCAGTCTGGTGAACGTTAGCGTTCGAAGGTGTCGGCCAATCGCGTTAATGTCGCATACGAAGCCAAATCGCCGGGCCGAATTGGCGAGTCGGTCCATGTGGCGGTGCAGGAGAAAAATGCCGGTGGTCGGACTGAATCGCATAGTTTCAATGAGGTCAAATTGGCCGGGTGCTGATTGGAGAACTCGGGCCTTGACCTGCGTTTCTTCCCATTCGGCTGTCGGATCCGAATCCCAAATTATTCCGCCCCCGACACCGTAGGTAGCTGTTCGGGCGAGTCGATCGACCCACGCGGTGCGAATTGCCACATTGAACTCGGCTGGGCCATCTGGGCTCATCACACCCGCTGCGCCGCAATACACGCCACGAGGTTCGGGCTCAAGTTCGGCGATGAGTTCAGTCGTCCGCACCTTGGGGGCGCCGGTTATTGAAGCAGCCGGAAAACAGGCGTCGAAAATTTCCGCCACGCTTGCGTCTGTGGTCGCCGTAACAGTGGATGTCATTTGGTGGACGGTGGGGTAGCTCTCAATTGCGTGAATGGTCGGGACAGAAACGGTTCCGATTTTGGCGATCCGACCAAAATCGTTTCGCATCATGTCGACAATCATCGTGTTCTCCGCCTGATCCTTCGGGCTAGTTGCCAAGTCGTGCAATAAGCCACGATCGGTGTTGGGGTCGTCATCTCTGGGGCGAGTTCCCTTCATCGGCTTCGACGAAATAGTTGCCGCTCCGTTGCTCGGGTGATACGTGAAGAACAGTTCTGGGGATGCTGAACACATGGCCACGTCGCCCATGTCGAGGTACACACAATGATCGGCGCCTTGTGAACGGCTCATGGAACGAAATAGCGCCAGCGGGTCGCCGGTGAAATGACCCTGGAGTTGGTGGGTGAGGTTGACCTGGTACGTATCGCCACGAGCGATGTGGTGCTTGATATCGCGAACGCTGGCCTCGTAGGTTTGTTGATCAACCGTTGGGTTCCACCCTGACGCAGTGAATTGGCTTCCGTCATCACCGGGGTCGGGTTCGGCGTCGGCAAACAAGCCAAAGGCGAGCAGCGGCTGTTCGGAGTTTGAGCGAGTGACCAGGGCCGGATCGAACGCAGGGGCGGCGCCGTAGCTCACAACCCCGACGGCCCAAAGTCCGCCTTGAACCATGGCTTCGACCTGTTGCAAAGCAGAGCGTACGTGGTCGAGTTGCCAGGCGGTAATGGTGGCGACTGGGTTGGTAAAGCTCAACCATTGCCGGTTACCGGACGCGTCAACGAGTGAGGCCAGGGCTCGCTTGACACTGAGTTTGGGAGCGAGGTCGGTTGTCTTCGTAGATTTATGGTGCATCGGGTGGGGTCAGAGGAATTGCCGAGTGGTTCATGGGTTCGTCTGTGGATGTGCACTCTAGGTAGCCCGGACTGTAACCACCTCGTGGCTCAGGTTGGCGCTCGTTGACAGGCGCGCGATACTCATGCCATGCGTTCCGTGGACAAAGGTCGGAAAGGTAGCTTATGGCCGACCAATTATTGACCGACCCGGGTGGCGAAGCGCTGGCTATCGATATCGGCGGTTCGAAGATCGCCGTAGCCTTGGTCGACAACCTCGGAAGGCTCACCAACCATCAACAAGTTGCGACCCCCCAGGGGACGTCTGACCAAGTTTGGGCGGCAATCGCAGATCTCGTCTCCGGTGATGACTTTACGGGCGCACGGGGAATTGGTGTGTGCTCAGCCGGTCCGATCAACAGTCACGACGGAACCGTCAGCCCACTAAATATCGGGTCGTGGAGCGAGTTCCCGTTAGCAGATCAGTTGCGGAGTTTGACAGGTCTGGAGGTTTTGCTAGTTGGTGATGGGATAGCGGCAGCGGTAGGCGAACACTGGCTTGGGGCAGCCAGCGATGTCAACGATGCGGTGGTAGTGGTCGTTTCTACCGGTGTTGGTGGTGGAGTCATATCGCAAGGCAAAATTGTTACAGGGCGCACAGGAAACGCGGCGCACTTAGGTCATGTCGTGGTCGATTTCAATGGGACGAGTTGTGTCTGCGGTGGTCGGGGGTGTGCGGAAATGTACGCCAGTGGCCGGGCCATGGTCAGCAACGCCCTTGCCGATGGTTGGGATGGCGGCACGACACGCGACGGAGTTGCATTGTTCGAGGCTGTTCGTCAGGGAAATGTGGCGGCGACGAATGCGGTGCACACCGGAGCGAAGGCCACCGCGGCTGTGATCGCTTCGACCGGAGCGGCATTTGATTTGCGGGTGGCAGTGTTAGGCGGTGGTGTCCTCCAGGCGGCCGACGTTTTTGTCCCATTGGTCCGCCAGTACGTGACGACCTACGCCACTATGGACTTTTTGGCGGGGATGTCGACGCGAGCAGCCGATCTTGGTAATCATGCGGGATTGATCGGGGCGGCGCGGCTGGTTTTTCAGCCAGAGCTATTGTGATTTGCCGATGCGCTTAAGGTTTTCGTTTGTTGCCTGGTTGTCCTTATTTGTGGTGGCGGTCGTCGTTGCCGCGTGCACAACGGCCAGCATTCCTGGGTCGGAAAATGTTGAAGATGTCGTCGAGGCGGAACCGACGGAACGGGCGACCCCCACGCTCGATGATGGTGCTCAGGACGCACTAGACGAAACCACGACCGAGCCAATTGAGGTGCAATGGTTCGTTGGTGTCGGTTTCAGTTCCACGCAAACACAAGAGGAACGAGTGCAGGTGTTGGTCGACGGCTATAACCAACGCCAAGACGCGGTTGAATTGGTCGTTACGTTCGCGGCAATTGGCGAGGCAAACGCCCACCTAGCGGAACGTGTGGCCGAGGGAAACGCCCCGGACATTGTCGGTCCAATGGGTCGTTCCAGTGCTTATGCGATAGGGAGCGAGTTTCTTGCCCTGGATGAATTTATTGTGGCGGAGAGTTTCGACCAACAAATGTTCAGTGAGGTTCTCCTTACTTCACTGCGTGATGCGGAGGGTTCGTTGAGAGGTCTCCCGTTCTCGGTTTACCCCTCGGCAATCTTTGTGAACACGGAACTATTCGACGCGGCTGGTCTTCCTTACCCTCCGACCGAGTACGCGCCCAATGGCACCGCGATTTATGGGCCGGGAACGTCCTATGAGGGGTTATGGGACTTTGCCAAACTCGTCGAAATTGGCTCGTTGCTAACGTTAGATTCGGATGGTCGCACGGCGGCTGATGCCGGGTTTGACAAGGACGACACGGTCCAATGGGGATATAGCAATCAGTGGACTGAGCAACCGGGAATGCTGGGGGCATCCTTTGGTGCCGCTGAACTTGAACGAGTAAACGACTCAACTGTCGTGCCGTCTTCTTGGGGCGAGGCCTTGCGCTGGCATCAGCAAGCGATTCACACCATCGGCTTTGTGCCCGATGGGGCTGAAGAACTCGCCGCTCCGCTGGGAGGGAACGCGTTCGCATCCGGGCGTTTAGCCATGGCAAACACCCAACTTTGGTATGTATGTTGCATTGACGATGGCACGTTCTGGGATCTCGGGGTCGTGCCAACTTCCGATGGGACCTCCCGGTCGCCTGTTCGTATAGAGAGCCTCCACATTCACGCCGAAACGGCCAATCCTGAAGCCGCCTTCCAGGTTCTGGTCGAACTCGAAACGACGTTGGCGGCCGACCTCGCCGACATCTATGCGGCGATGCCCGCTCAGGTCGACCTACAAGACAGGTATCTGGAGCAACTGGATGGCCGCTATTCGCAAACAGTTAATTGGGATGTCATGTCAGCCGGTTTGGAATACTCAGCCATTCGAAACTGGACCACCGATACAGCGATGTTTGCGGCGGAAACGGCTCGAATCAACCAGCTGAGAGCCCTGGTCAAGAATGATCCCAATGTGATCATCGATGAAGCAATTTTGGAGCTAGAGACCGACCTAGAAGTCTTGTGGCTAGCGGCAAAATAGCCTCGGCAAAAGCAGAAAGGTCCCGTCAGCGTTAGCGGACGGGACCTTTCGCTTGCGATGGCTAACCGCTGCCCCCAGGGTTAGTCACCGAGAAATGGCTGAGGAAGAAACCAAGAGCCGTGGTTACAGGCCGTGGTCGCCGGCAAGAACCCAACGTCCGGGCTCGGTTTCGGGGGCGACATAC
This sequence comes from Acidimicrobiia bacterium, assembly GCA_963854565.1. Lineage (GTDB taxonomy): Bacteria > Actinomycetota > Acidimicrobiia > Acidimicrobiales > JAHEJN01 > CAWKZT01. The sequence goes on along the minus strand of CAWKZT010000006.1, from coordinate 12,168 downwards.
CCTTCAGTTGGGTTCACAATAAGTGCCGTAACCATGCCGAACATGCCGGTCTCGCGTTCGACGTGGGTAAGGATGTGACAATGCCATACCCAGGTTCCGGGGTCGGCCGCATAGAAGATCGCCGAATACCGTTCTCCGGGAGCAATGTTTACTGTGTCGGCCCAGAACGGCTGATCGAGAGGAATGCCGTCCTTGGCGTACATCAGTTGTGGGAACTGGTGCAGGTGCATTGGGTGTGAGCCCAAACCCTCGTTGTAATACGTAATGTTGACCCAGTCGCCCTGGTTCAAGACGTAGGGTTCAGTGGCGGGGAAGCCCTTGCCGTTGAGTGTCAGGCCAATCTCGCCAGCGTCGTTGATGACCATCGGGATGTCCCGGGCAATCTCAAGGTCCGCAGGAATGGTTACGCCCGACACCGTCATGCCACGCGGTATGGGGTGGTCTCCAATGCGGAACACACCAAACATGCCGTTCGCTACCTGCATCTGGCCGTGATGATGCGGGTGATACATACCGACTGCGGTGTGAGTAGCTTCGAAAGCGTAGGTGTAATCGTCTCCAAGATCAACGATGATTTGTGGTGCAGGTACGACGCCGTTGTACGCCCAGGCATCAACAATCTCGCCGGGTTTAACTTCCCACGGAACAATTTCGGCTGTGAGTTCAAAACGCTTGGTTCCGTCTGCAAGAATCTCTGGTTCGAGTATGACAGCCCGAGCTGCAAATCATGAAGGTTATAATCGGTTGAGACTCCAATTACTGGAGGGACGGTTGTCCGATGGAAGATCCCCACCTACTGGTTACAGAAGTGATTCGCACTTTTGTGTAGAACTGCTATCGTCCCACCTTTCAAGTCGGTCCGGGTAAAGTCAGTCCGGGGGACCGGCAATACCTGGGGGTTTAATGACAGTTGTTGATGCTGCGCCGGTTACTACCGGTGCAGACACTGTTTCTGTTGCGTCACTCGCGTACCAATGGGCTTTTAGCGCGCCCGAACAACTTGCCATGCGTGAGAAGGACTTTGGGATTTGGAAGGAATACAACTGGGCCGACACTTGGGAACTTGTCGAACTAGCGGCCCATGGACTATTGGCTCTCGGTATTGAGGCGGGCGACCGGGTTTCCATCCATTCTGAAGATCGTCCCGAGTGGGTAATTCTCGACCTGGCCACTGTCGCTATTCGCGGTGTCACGGTTGGCCTGTACCCGACTAACCCCACTGCCGAAGTCCAGTACATGTTGGCCGACTGCGGAGCTACCGTACATTTCGCCGAAGACCAGGAACAGTACGACAAGGTGCTTGGTGCCGATCAGTCTGTGTTGACTGGTGTGAGCAAGATCTTGTTCGTCGAACCGCGGGGTATGGCCGAATACAACGATGATCGTTTGCTTTTGTGGGATTCGTTCCTCGAAATTGGTCGCACCCATCGAGACGCAAACCGTGGTGCTGTGGCCCAGCGTATGGCAGATGCTCAGAGCGACGATGTCATGACCTTGGTCTATACGTCGGGCACTACCGGGCCGCCCAAGGGTGCCATGTTGACCAACGCCAATACTGCGTTCTGTATCGACACGATCGTCAGCGAATCAGTTCGTATGCCTGATGGGGTATCACCCAACGCAACCGACAGTGTGCTGACGTACTTGCCGCTGTGTCATGTGGCCGAACGAATTTTTTCGACGTGGACGTTGGTTGGGGCCGGCGCATCGTTAAATTTCGCCGAATCAATTGAGACGGTTCCCGGCAATCTGCGCGAGATTCAGCCGACCCTATTCTTTGCGGTGCCCCGCATTTGGGAACGTATGCACGCCAGTGTGCATATCAGTGGCGCTGATGCCAGTCGCTTTAAGAAACTGTTCTTTACCGGGGCCATGAGTATGGCAAAAGTCATCGGTGCGGAGAAGGTCGCCAACGGCGGCAGTCACACAATGAAGAGTCGGGTGCTATATGCCATTGGCTACCCCCTGGTGTTTCGGGCCTTGAAAGAGCGAATTGGTATGCGTCGCTGCCGTTTTGCTGGTTCGGGTGCGGCGCCGATTGCGCCTGAGGTTCTTGAGTTCTTCACTGGTATTGGCGTTCCCGTCCATGAGCTGTATGGAATGACGGAGAATTCGGCCATCGCAACGAGCAACTTTGCCGGCCGCGTGAAACTAGGAACGGTCGGCGAGCCCTATTCGAATTGCCCGGTGCGTATCGACGAAGGCACCGGTGAGATCCAGACCAAGCATGGCGGTAATTTCAAGGGTTATTGGAATCTGCCAGAGAAGACGGCGGAAACATTCACCGATGATGGATGGTTACGCACGGGCGACGTCGGTGAGTGGGTTGATGGCACGCATCTCAAGATTATCGACCGCATGAAAGACGTCATCATCACCTCGGGCGGGAAGAATATTTCACCATCCGAAATCGAAAATAGTCTTAAGGCGTCACCGTTCGTCAAAGAAGCGATGGTCATCGGCGATGGACGCAAATATATCAGCGCTCTGGTTGGCATCGAACTCGAAACAGTCGGCAGTTGGGCAGTCCGACAGAAAATTCCTTACACCACCTACCGAGATCTCTCCGAAAAGCCCGAGGTCATCGAGCTGATACAGGGTGTGGTCGACAAGACAAATGCCAAGTTTGCGAGTGTCGAGCAGATCAAGAAATACAAGATGATTCCCAAAGAGCTAGACCATGAGGATGGCGAATTGACCGCGACGCAAAAACTTAAGCGCAGCGCCATGCTCGAACGCTTTGGTGACCTCGTGGAGTCGTTGTACTAATGGGAGCGAATGTCCTCACTTCATGGATGCCCGCCCAAGTGCGCAGCAATCTCACGCTGCTCTTCTTGGTCGGACTGGGTATCCCCACCGCCATCTTCTTGGCCCTGCAGCTTGGCAACAACCCAGCTTTGTTCTTTCAGACGCTTATGAAGTCGTTGGGCCTTGGCTCGGTCTACGCCATCATTGCCCTCGGTTTCGTCTTGATCTTCAAGGCAACCCAAACCATCAACTTTGCCCAGGGCGGAATGGCTGCCGCCGGTGCGTTGTTTGTGTCGTTTGCGGTGGCCGACGAGAACATTCCGTTTACGACCATTCATAATCCTCTCATCGATATCAACCCCACTTGGTTGGGGTGGGGCCTGAGCGTGTTGGTGGCCTTGTCCTTCGCCGCTTTGATGGGCTTGATCATTGAACGAGTTGTGCTTCGGCCCATGATCGGCGAACCGCTGTTCTCGGTTGCCGTTATCACTTTGGGTCTGGAAATTGTCCTTCGTGTCTTCAATGCTGATGCGACTCGGGTTGACATCCGTCAGGTGAATGCCCCATGGGGGGCGGGCGGATTCGATGTTGGTGGCGCCCTCATAAACTGGGCCTACATTGCTGCCATGATCACCGCTGGAGCCGCATTCGTTGCGGTGTTTTTCTTTTACCGGTCTCGCATGGGCATCTCCATGCGAGCGGTCGCCTACGACCAAGAAGCGGCCATGGCCCAAGGTATTAACGTTGGTCGCGTCTTTGCGATTGCGTGGGGCGCGGGAGCGGTACTTGCGGCCATTGGTGGTCTGTTTGCGACCGGTCCGCCTGTTGGTTACTCCGGTGGCGTTGATGAAACCACAGCCAACATTGCGTTTCGGGCCTTGCCCGCCGTGATTTTGGGAGGGCTCGATTCGGCCACAGGAGCGCTGTTGGGTGGTCTTACGATTGGCCTTATTGAGATCTTTGCCGGTCAATACGCAGCGGGCGAGGTCGGCCTACTCGGCGCCGGTTACCCGCTGATTATCCCCTACGTTGTCATGATGATTGGTCTGGTTATTCGGCCCTATGGCATGTTCGGCACACCGGAAATCCGGAGGGTCTGATCATGCGGAGTCGACCAAATCTTTACACGACCTACTCGCAAGAGTCGCAAATGCTTCCCACTTGGACCCAAAAGATGTTCATGGGTCTATTTCTGTTCACCCTGTTCGTCTTACCGTTCGACTTTCCATTCTTTAGTGGTGGTGTTCCTGGTCTCGAGGGTGTGCCACTAATTGGCAAGGCGTTTGGTGACGGCTTGCCATTGGCCCGGTTCCTTGGTGATAGTGACTGGATACGGCCAATGACCGGCGTGATGGTGTTGGTCGTAGCGGCACTTGGTCTCAATATTTTGAGCGGTGTTGCTGGGCAGGTATCTCTAGGACACGCCTTCTTTATGGGTGTCGGGGCCTGCACCGCTGTCTTTTTGGGCGGCACTGCAGGCAGTAGTACCTATGGCCATGGGCTACCCATTTGGATTTGGCTTCCGGGTGCTGGCGTGATGGCGGCGCTTGTTGGTATTGCCGTTTCTCCGGTGGCCGTGAAACTACGAGGGTTGTACCTTGCCATTGTTACGTTGGGTTTAGTCTTCGTCGGTATCCACTTCTCCAACACCACATGGGGCCGAAAGATTGCTGGTGCCCCCGGTCTGGGGCGAAAGTTCCCCAAGCTTGATATCCGGATTTGGAAAGAAGAAACGCCATTCGTCAACCTGTCCGATGATGGCCATTGGTTATGGTTCGACGTCACCGACTCGCAGAAGCGGTATTTGCTTTTCCTCACTATCACCATCGTCGCCGTGGTCGTAGCCAAGAATATCTTGCGCACTCGAACCGGTCGAGCCCTTCAAGCTATTCGCGATCGTGACATTGCCGCCGAGGTCATGGGCGTTCCGGAGTTCAAATACAAACTTATTGCCTTCGCTATCTCTTCGTTCTTTGCCGGCATTGCCGGAGCAATGTTCTCGGCGTTGAGCGGGCAAATTTTGGCCACCGAGTTTGGACTAACCCTTTCGGTCGAGTTCATTGCCATCTTGTTGATCGGTGGGGCGGGTACCACCTCGGGCATGGTCATCGGCTCTTTCTTTGTGGTGATGATTCCGCAGTTCGTTGAGGAAGTAACCAAATGGCTTTCCGATAACGAGGGCGGTGTTACTGGGGCGCTTTCCGATGTCGTATTGACGAGTCCTGACGGCGACTTTGGCGTCATTGCCACTGGCACCCAGGCCCCCGGTTGGCAGCTAAATGTGTTCGACTGGAACATCGTGCTGTTTGGCGTCTTGATCATTGTTTTCTTGATCGGCGAACCCATGGGCCTCTATGGTGTATGGGTTCGCGTGCGCAACTACTGGAAACGATGGCCCTTTAGCTACTAGACCTATAGCTACCAAGCCCAGCAACATCGGGCGAAACTTTCTCGACTGTTTCAGCGTTGTCCCTACGGGGGTGAAATAGTCACCCAAGATCTTTGGCACCGCCGGTGCCTCAGAAATCAACCGACTTTTCCTGGAGGAAATAATAATGAGACGACTTCGATGGCTTACAGCCATGCTGTTAGCGTTTGCTATGTTGGCTGCTGCGTGCGGTAGCGACAGTAGCGATGACGCTGCGGCACCCGCCGATGAACCAGCTCCCGCCGAGGAGCCTGCTGCGGCTGAAGAGCCTGCTGCGGCTGAAGAGCCTGCTGCGGCTGAAGAGCCTGCTGCGGAGCCCGCTGAGGTAGAAGAGGTGGAAATTGTCACTGGTATCGGTGTCGATGCCGAGAACATGATCATCCGAGTTGGTATGAACGCCGACCTTACGGGTGCCTTCGCCGCCCTCACCACCAAGATTGTTGATGGTCAATTGGCCTTCTGGGAAGACGTCAACGCTAACGGCGGTATCCAAGGCTGGACCATCGAACCTGTTGTTATCGACAACGGCTACGACGTTCCAACCCATCTCGAAAACTGGGATGTCTTCTCCGGTGACGGAGACGAATCTGTTGTCATGTTGACGAACTCCACCGGCTCGCCGCACACCGCAGCGATCGCTGAAGATGCCGTCGACAAGGGAATGGCCATAATCCCACTGTCCTGGTACTCAGGCTGGGCCGATCCTGAAATTGGCGCCAACGTCTTTGAGGTACAGACCAACTACTGTGTCGAAGCCATCAACGCGGTTACGTATCTCTCTGAGACCTATGGCAACAAGATCGCTATTGCCACTTTCCCCGGTGACTACGGCGAAGACGGTGCCCTTGGCGCCAAGCTTGCTGCTGAGGCCCTCGGTCTCGAAATTGTGTATGACGGCCAAGCGGCCGTTATTCCTGGGGCCGATCAGACGCCGGTAATCACCGGTATTGCTACCTCAGGTGCCGACTTCACGTGGATTACCGTCAGCCCATCGATTGCTGCTGGACTCATCGGTGGCGCCGCAGGGGCTGGTTACACCGGTCAGTGGAGTGGTAACTCACCAAGCTACAACCCCGCGTTGCTCAACACCCCGCTAGCCGGAATCTACGACACCTCGTACACCCACTCGACGTACACGGCCCTTTACGGCACCAACGACGAGCCAGGCATGCAGCACATGGTGGCAACGATGGAAGCACTCCGTCCCGATGCACCGTTCGATGATGTTTACATCATCAGCTGGATTGAAGGTCTTATTGCCTCACAGGCAATCGAGCACGCCATCAACAGTGGCGATATCACTCGTGCCGGCATAACCGCTGCCATGAACGATATCGAAGCCGATCTACAGGGCCTGGCTCCCAACCAGAGCTGGTCAGGTGAACCGAACGACAACGTGGTTCGCGAAAGCTACCTGTACGACATCACTTCGGCCGACTACACCCCAGGGGCCACGGTCACAACTGAGGGAGCCAGCAACGGCTTCTCGACAATTGAAGGACCGTACTCCTCACCGACGGCCGAAGCTTGGGTCTATGAGCCATGCTTCAAGCCTTCCTGAGTAAGTATCTAAGCAAGTAACTAAGTAATCAGTTGAACTGAGGGTGAGGTAGCTTCGGCCGCCTCACCCTCAGGTTCTGCTCCCGTAAACCCTCGATTGTCCCAAGGGGATTTGTGCTCGAAGTTACCAACCTAGAAGTCGTCTACAACGAGGTAATACTCGTATTGCGCGGCCTATCTATTGAAGTTCCTGATGGCCAAATTGTGGCACTGCTTGGTGCTAACGGCGCGGGCAAGACCACCACTTTGCGCTCCATCAGCGGGTTGCTCGATGTGCACAATGGCAACATCACCAAGGGGTCGATCACCTTCAACGGTGTCGACCTATCGGGAACCAAACCGGCCGGCATTGTTCATGCCGGCATCACGCAGGTTATGGAAGGGCGTCGAGTATTCGCCGAAATGACCGTGCACGAAAATCTTATCTGCGGCGGCGTGACCGTCAAAGACAAGGCCAAGACCAAGGCGTCTTATGACCGGGTCATGGAACTCTTCCCTCGTTTGCAAGAGCGACGCACCCAAGTCGCGGGCTACATGTCCGGTGGCGAACAGCAGATGCTGGCCATTGGTCGTGCCATGATGGCCGATCCCAAACTTCTAATTCTCGATGAACCTTCGCTCGGCCTCGCTCCCATGTTGGTAGAGCAAATTCGTGACATCATTGTCGACATCAACAAGAGCGGTACGAGCGTGCTGCTTATCGAACAAAATGCCATGATGGCGCTCTCTATTGCTGACTACGGCTACATCATGGAGAACGGCAAAGTCGTGATGGACGGCACGCCGGACAAACTCCTAGCTGACGACGACGTCAAAGAGTTCTATCTGGGTCTGCACAGCGACGGAGGCGGCGCCAAGAAGTCGTTCCGCGATGTTAAACACTACAAACGACGCAAAAGGTGGCTGTCATGACCGACGGATCCTCACCGGTTCAGCCGCTGCTAGAGGTCGAAGACATTACGTTGCGCTTCGGTGGCGTCACTGCCATCAACGGTGCATCATTCAACGTCAACCCGGGCGAACTATTTGCCATCATCGGGCCCAACGGTGCCGGCAAGACCTCAATTTTCAACACCATCAGTCAGGTGTATCGCCCGCAAGAAGGCGACATTCGGTGGAAGGGCGAGTCCATCATGGGCCAGCGCCCCGACCATATTGCTCGTCTTGGCATTGCCCGCACCTTCCAGAACATTGAGCTTTTCCCGCAGATGAACGTCATCGACAACCTGCTCACCGGCCGCCACATACGTATGGAAAAGTCTTGGCTCGCCGGCGCCATGTGGGTGGGCGGTGCAAAGAAAGAAGAAATTGCCAATCGCCGCAAGGTCGAGGACATCATCGATTTCCTCGAGATCGAACAATGGCGTAAGCATCCCGTTGCCTTGTTGCCCTACGGCTATCAAAAGCGAGTAGAACTGGGCCGTGCGCTAGCCATGGAACCCGAACTACTGTTGCTCGACGAACCCGTGGCGGGCATGAACCTCGAAGAAACCGAAGACATGGCCAGGTTTATTCTCGATATTCAGCGCGAGTTAGGTATCGCTATAGTCCTCGTCGAACACGACATGGGTCTGGTCATGGACATTGCCGACCGCGTCATGGTGCTCGACTTCGGCCAGCAGATTGCTATCGGCCTTCCGAGTGAGATCCAGGAAGACCCGGCCGTTATCGCCGCCTATCTGGGCTCGGAATTCGCCGTTTAACGACTCGGCACTGCGTACGTGACGCTGGCCGTCGCCACCGGTTTGCTCTCGTCGGGACTCACGTAGATCATCACCGTAATTTGGGTCATGCGCCCGAACTTGTTGACGGTGGCTTCGGCAATGAGATCGCCACCAATTGCCGGTCGCAGGAACGTGACATGTAAGTCCCAGGTGACTGCCATAGGGACGATGCCGGCGTGGGTAAACACTGCTACCCAAGCGGCCAGGTCACTGAGTTGCATGATGGTGGGGCCACTGATGTAGCCGCCCGGCCGCAACCCGCACAGCTCATAGGGTGTAACGCAACGAGCAAACCCCTGATGGACTCGTTCGGTGGTCGCACTGGCGCCCATTTCTGATTTGACGTACTCGTCGATCTCCTTGGCGCTAACGGCACTGGGTAGATGATCGGAGCCCATAAAGTCAGCGGAGCTTGGAGAAGCGCTCGATGTCTTTGATGGCTCCGGCCGCCACGAGGAGGTCGCCCTCACTGGGGACGGTGTCGGCGGTGGCATAGGTAAACGTTCCATCAACGGGTTTGATGGCCACGACGGTGACACCAAATTTGGCGCGGATTTCGCTATCGGAAAGTGAGCGGTCGACCAGGCAGTCGGGTGCTTCGACCTCAGCCAGCACGAATCCGTCGTCAAGCTCAAAATAGTCGACCACATGGTTGGCTACAATACGCGCCACACGTTCGCCCATCTGTTTTTCGGGCTGCACAACATGGTGGGCGCCGACCCGTTCGAGAATATGACGATGTTCGTCACTGATGGCTTTGGCCCAAATGTTCTTGCAGCCTGCATCCCACAAGGCCGCAGTAGCAAGCACACTTGACTCGATGCCAGTGCCAATAGCGACGACGGCAGCATCAAAGTTCTTGGCGCCGAGTTGTTCGAGCACAGTGGCATTAGTGGCATCGGCGACGACCGTGTGGGTGAGCTCGTCGGCCCAAGTGGTAACCAGGTCACTGTCGGTGTCGATAGCCATGACCTCGATGTCGAGCGTTACCAGTTTTTTCGCGAGGGCGGTGCCGAATCTACCGAGGCCGACGATGAACACTGACTCCGCAGCATGGCGATCGTCACCGCGATGATCGTTTCCCCAGTTACGGAATCCTGACAGTGATGGCATGAGATGCTTACTCCTACTCGACTAACCGACGATGAGATCTTCTTTGGCGTAGTCGTACGCCTTTGGTTCGCGACGCAAGAGTACCGCGGTACCGAACGTGATTGGACCTACGCGGCCAATGAACATAAGGGCGGCAACGGCCAGGCGGCCGATGGTGTCGAGTTGGTTCGTGACACCGGTGCTGAGACCGACGGTGCCGAATGCGGAGGTGGCTTCGAAGAGCAACTGCGCTACCTCGATGTCGTCGTTGATGATCGCCAAGAAAAAGGTGGCAGTTCCCACGGTGCCTAACGCCGCGACTACGAGTGCCAGCGCCTGACGTTGGATAGCGCGTGAGATACGCCGGTCGAACATTGACACCTGAGGGTCTTGTCGGAACTCTGAAATGGTGGCCTTAATGACGACCGCAAACGTAGACGTTTTGATACCACCACCAGTCGAGGCGCTGCTGGCACCCACGACCATCAACAAAATCAGCGCTAACCACGTTCCACCCCGCAAAGCACTGACGTCAAGGGTATGGAAACCGGCGGTTCGGGCCGTGGCTGACTGAAAGAACGATGCCAGGATTTTGGTGGGTGTGCCGTGTGAAGCAAGAGTGGAGTGGTTCGTCCATTCGACCAGCGCGATCATGAGGGTGCCGGCCGCGAGCAAACCCGCCGTAACCGTAAGGGTGACCTTGGTGTGCAATGTCCAGGCATGAGGGTTCCGCCAACGCTGCCGGATCTCAAACACGACAGGAAACCCGAGCCCACCAATGATGAATGTGAGCGCGATAACGATGTTGATATACCAGTCATCGACGTAACGCTCTAGGCCGCCGTTTATGACGGAGAAGCCCGCGTTGTTGAACGCCGAAACTGAGTGGAAAACCCCAAGATGGATCGAGTGCAGGAGTCGATGGTCGTCCTCAATATGGAACCGAATCGTTAGCAAGATGGCAACCACAAACTCGGTTACCAAGACAAAGGCAACTATGTCGCGAACTAACCTCCGCAACGTGCCGAGGTCGGCCAAACCAATCTCGGCACCTGCGCTCAGACCGGCCCGGACCCCCAATCGGCGATTGAGGATAATGCCGATGAAGCCAGCCAAGGTCATGATTCCCAGGCCGCCAATCTGGATAAGTACCAGGAGGACAAGTTCGCCGAAACGAGACCACTCGGTGCCGGTGTCTACCACGGTCAGGCCGGTGACTGTCACGGCAGAAACAGCCGTAAAAAAGGCATCAGCGACACTGATGTCGCCATTGGCGGCAGTCGTCCGGTGACTCACTGGCAAGGACAGTAAAACTGTGCCAAGGCCGATCAAAGAGCCAAAGGCTCCAACAACTAATCCACCCGGATGATGCGAACGCTGCATGGGCAAGAAATCCTAGAGCCTTTTAGTGCGATCTTTGTTATTTGGTAGAAAATCTGCCGAATACTAGATCTGACCGTTCGCTTGGGCGATGAGTTCGTAGGACCGGACCCGAGCAGCATGGTCATGACAAATCGTCACAATGACGACTTCGTCGGCCTCGTACTCGTCGGCCATTTGCTGAATTTCGGCTACTACCTGATCGGGAGTACCGACGGTGAGTGGCTTGGCAGGTCGCCCGGTTTGGATTGCGAGAGGGTCGGGAAGGGACGCGTCAGTGGGTGTTTCGAACTGGGGTTGAGTAGGTGCCGGGATTGCTCCTCGAAGCCCGCGTCGCCGCCACGCACGAACGCTGGAAGCAAGGTATTCGGCTTCGGTTTTGGTGGCGGCGCAGATCGCTCCAACTGCGAGGCTTACTTTTGGGCTGGGATACTTGGCGCTAGGGGTGTACTGACGGCGATAGCCAATGACCGGTCCAGGTCCACTGCCAGCAAAGAAGTGTGCCCAGCCAAGGGGCAGCCCCAGGTGCGCTGCTATTGACGCACTGTCGGGGCTTGATGAAAGCAACCATATATCGGGAGTGGTGTCGCCCTGGGGGAGCGCGTGCACCATCCGCAGAGGGTGACTGTCGGGAAGGTTGTCATCGAGAAACTCGATTGTCTCAGCGACCTGGGCGGGGTAGTACTCGATTCCAAGCGGCGTACCGCCTCGCGCTAATGCCTGCATGGTCATGTGATCAGAACCCGGCGCACGACCAAGTCCAAGGTCGATACGCCCGGGGTGCAGCGCTTCAAGAACACGGAAGTTCTCGGCCACCTTGTAGGGGCTGTAGTGGGTGAGCATGACTCCAGCGGAACCAACACGAATCGTCTCGGTGGCGGAGGCAATCGCCCCGATCATGATCTCGGGGCTGGAGCCAGCCAAACCTTCCGAGTTGTGGTGTTCGGCTACCCAGAAGCGGTGGTAGCCCAATCGTTCGGCATGTTGGGCCAAATTGATGGTGTTCTGCAGAGCATCACTGGCCGTAGAACCTTCCGACACGGGGGACTGATCGAGCAAACTCAACAACATGGCTCAAGTGTGCCTGACGTTCTCCCCGTTTCAGGAATCCGCCAACGACGCGCAATGTGCTGCGCTTAACCGCGGGGTTCCTTTAGTGGTGAGTTGCGCTGAGCACCACGAACTTTTTGTTGGAAGCCACGTTGGTGAGATTGCCGAATAGCTGTTTCAGCTTGG
>CAWKZT010000005.1:0-29102 GCA_963854565.1 Acidimicrobiia bacterium | reverse complement strand
CCTGTAGCACTTGCAACGCACGCGGTGCGTGGCTGGTAACCAGAACGCGTTTACCCGTGGATAGAGAATGGCAAATCAGGTTCGCTATTGTCTGACTCTTTCCAGTGCCGGGCGGCCCTTGTACAACAAGGCCCCGCCGGTGCTCTAGATCTCTAACAATCTGCCGCTGTTGGTCGTTTGCTGGTAGCGGAAAGAATATGCGCTTGTCAGTATCGATCCACGGGCTGACATCATCTCCGGTGTCGAGGGAGGCTCCGGTCGATTTAATAAGATCTAGCACAGTCCCCGGGATTTCAACTGACCCTTCCAACTGTTCAATAATGTTCGCATATGTTGCCTCAAGATCGCGGAAGGTACGTTTGCGAAGACAAAGCATTGGCGTCTGTGTGACCAGTGGGGCATGAGTCGGTTGCGGCTTTTCCCAAGTCGAATCGTACTGGCCGTCAGCCGATGCCGTTAGTACCCATGATCGTAAGGCATCGCTTATCGGCTCCACATCAAATGGACCATCGGCTTCAGCGATTGCTTGTTCGATACTCTCAACCCTTTCGGGCGGGGGCCGCAACTGCGCTGGAACCATGTCTTGTTCCAGACATGTTCCACGTCCCGAAATTTGGTCCGGTCGGACGCTGATAGCTCCAGTTTTATCGTCAAGGTCAAGCTCGACCGCAGCGGTCACGAGATGGCGCTGAATGATCTTTTTCTCTGTTCTCCAAGACAACAGACCTACGCCAAGAAATACTTCGAACTGTTCGCCGAGTTCCAGGGCCCGGCCATGCATTGAGAACAGTTTTTCATACGCCTGCCATTTTGGGTCAAGCGCCTGTCGCCGCTCGGCCCATGTTTTCCAATCTTTCTCGAACTCAGTCCATGCGGCCATGGGCTCGGGAAAGTCAAGAAATTGAAGCGTCGAAATGAAACTTACCCGGCTTCCGTCATCATCAACATCATTTACTAATTCGGCGATTTCGTTCAAGGGCCGTGGCAATTCCTGCCAATCGTCTAGCTCTACATCCAATAACCACCGCTCAAGAATTTCAGGAACGTCTGGTCGAGGCGGCAAGCGCACGCGCTGTACTGTGAACCAGTCTGCGTCCTGTGGAGTGCCAATTTTTTCAATGTCTGGAACAACTTCATTTACCGGAAGTGCTTGGTTGTACTGATCGATTGTGTTTACTGGTGTTAAACCAAGTTGCGCCAACTCAGCCAGAAATTTGAACAACCTAACGACTTTTTCTCGTTCAGCTTCCACCGTCTCACCGCTGTCTACACCTGTCGCCATTTGGGAGGGTCACACTTTCATCCGCCTAAGGCTGCTGCCAAAGACTGTCGCATAGAGCTGTCTTCAATGGACGCCCATCCGGATATTAGCCGACACCTATCGCCGAAGCCAGAGGACATCAGCAAGAGACATCAGATTTCGATGGCCGGTAACTCGGCAGGCTGACCAGCACACTTCGCCGCCTACGAAATTTACAGCTGATAATGATCACCTGACCGGCGAACTTAGGCGTTTGCGCTCGGGGCAGACATTCGGCCGCGATAATGTTTACTTATCGCGGACCAAGATTCCCTGACCCTTCCCGCCAGGTTCTGTATAGGACAGCAAAGCCTCGGCATCTCCAAAGCAAGCCGGTTGATCTGGTGCAGCAGATGCAATCGCTCAGTCAGTCAAGCGCTGAGGTGTAAGGGCATGTGGGTGAGCGTTGAATCCACGTTGTTCCTATCGGCACGCTCCTCCTACCTGGTTTCGCCAGCTATCCAGGCGCAGCTAGTCTCACCCTTGTGGCTGACGAAAATTTCTCCGAGATTCCGATTATGGATTGGTCTCGTTGGCACGGCAGCGCCACCGAACGCGATGCTTTCGTCGCCGAACTAATCGACATCTGCCACAACGTTGGATTCTTCATGGTCGTGAATCATGGGATTGAGTCCTCGTTCACCACATCGGTCTTCGACATGATGCAGGATTTGTTTGCGCTTCCTACTGGCCAGAAATTGCTCATCGACAAGAACAACTCACGTCACTTTCGAGGTTGGGAAAAAGTCGGTTCGGAATACACCAACAACCGCCCTGATATGCGCGAACAGGTCGACACCTGGAGCGAACACCCAGCACGCGACGGTGATGTCGATCCCAATTACCTGCGTTTACTTGGACCAAACCAATGGTTGCCCGACGAGGTCTTGCCTGGTTTCAAGGATCTAACGTTGGAGTGGTTCGCCAAGCTTGGCTCTCTAGCCGATGAGATTCTCGGCGCACTATCGATGGGGCTTGGTCTCACCGAAGATCACCTTCGCAACCTGTTTGGCGAAGAGTGCATGTCGCTCACCAAGTTCATCCACTATCCACCCACACCGGCAGGGGCAGCCGGTGTCAACGCCCACCACGACGCTGGGTTCCTCACCGTTCTTGCGGCTGGGCAGACACCCGGTTTAGAAGTGCAGAGTCCATCTGGCGACTGGATCCCAGTACCGATTGTGCCGGATGCTTTCGTCATCAATCTGGGCGAGATGCTGCAAGGTATCTCGCAGAACTACCTCGTCGCCACACCGCACCGTGTCATCACCGAGCAGACCCGCTTCTCGGCTGGCTACTTTCACGGCCCTTCATTGCACACCTCGCTGGCCCCGCTCCCTCTTGCCGAGTCCTTCGCCGACGCGGTCGCCGCAAGCCCACGCCATACCGCGGCCGGCTTCATGGCTCAAGCAGCCGAAACCAACGCGGGCGTTGCCGACATGAGTTCCGAACACATGCCCGACACCTATGGGAGTCAGTTGTGGAACTATTTCCGCCGCAGCTACCCCGATGTTGTTGCTAAGCACTACTCAAGCTGACCAGCCAACAAGCCAAAACATCGAGGGTTGACCACAACCTTCACCCGAATCCTGAAACACTGGTAACCACGCGGTACGTTCTTACATCACTAGGAGATTGTCATGCGCCCCTTTCGTATCCCCATTGCCATCTTTGCCGTAGCACTATTTGCTAGTGCTTGCAGCGGCGGCCCGTCTCTAGAGGTAACTGCTGCGGCCGACGCGACCGCTACGCCAGCCGAACCAACTCCGGCGGAAGAACCAACCGAAGTTCCGACGTCCGAACCAACCGCGACCCCAGAGCCGACCGCGACCCCCGAACCGACAGCGGTTCCTACGGCTACGCCCGAACCAACCGCCACGCCGGTACCTCCCGCACCGGTTGTTGACCTCAGCGCATGCGGGGACTTCGAAGGCTTTGCCTCGGCCGGTGACGTTCTCGCCGTAGTTGGAATGGACTACCAGGATCCCGACACAGGCGGAACGCTCCCCGTACTTGCCGCACCGGCCTCGGGCGACCCAGCGCTACAACAACTCGCAAATGATCGTGAAGACGTCCTGGCTACCGGCCTCGCCTGTCTCCTTGACGCCAGCGGACTTTGGTACGAAATTACCGCCGACGGTGTCACCGGATGGGCCAATGCCTACAACCTTGGCTTCCTTGGACGCACCGATGACGCGACTGCTGAAATTGTGGCCGGCGTCGGTTCCATTCCTTTCGGGTCCGTAATCAACGTGATCGGCGACGTAGTAGCGCACCATGCAAGCGTCGAACCACCCACTGTGGTCAGTCGCCAAGGCGAATACACATTCGGCGACCTCATCGAGGGCACTATCGATCTCATTGGCTTGGGTGACGATGCTCTCAAAGGCTGGCGTCTGCACTTCTTCTTGCAAGAAGACGAGGGCTCCTCCGACGTTGGCCTCAAGACAGTCGAGCGCACCGCTATTTGCCTTCGTGGTGTTAATGGCGACGGTTTGTGCCTCTAGCTCGCCGAAACAATCCCCGACCGGATAGCCGTAGTTAGCACTCCCGCGGTAATCGCGGCCGTTTCCGCTCGCAAAACCTGATCGCCCAGGTGTACTGCCGGAGCACCGTTGCGCTCGTCAACATGCCAGCCACCCTCGGGCCCAATAAGGACAAACCGTGCCTCGGCCAAGGGGTGTTGACCGTCGCGATCCGCCAACACCGCACCAGCCGCTAACAGTTCACCCAAATCTGCCACCGGTTGTACGTCAGGAAGAAACACCCTGCGACACTGCATCGACGCTTCACGAGCCACCTTGCGCCAGCGTTCGACATTAGCTATGCGCTTCGCCTCGTTCCACCGCACCACCGAATGACGGGCCTCGAAGGCCACGATGGTGTCAACCCCCAACTCGGTGAGTTTTTGCACCACGAGTTCGGGCCGACCGCCCTTAATCAATGCGAATCCCACCGCGACGGGATACGGCGAAGGGGTCGCCACGATAACTTCGCCGGTGGGTTCGACTTGCTCACCAAATAGGCACTCGCGCCACTTGCCCTGCCCATCGGAAACCGTCAACGGATCGCCATCGCGCAAGCGCAGCGACTTCGCTAGATGATGGTGATCTTCGGCCGCCACCACAGGCACGTGGACATCGCGAACAAAAACATGCGGCCCGCCCTGGCCGTCCGGACCGCCCGTAGCCATTTAGGTAAACGCCGACCGGATTTTGTCCACCCACTTGCTGCCCTTTTCGGCAACTTGCTCACCCCGACGCTCGGCAAGTTCGCGCAACAGCGCATCTTCCTCGTCGGTCAGATCGGTTGGTGTGTCAACGACTAAGCGCACACGAAGGTGCCCACGACCGCGGCCCCGCAGCGAAGGAACACCCGCATTGCGCACCGTAAGCACGTCACCGGAACCCGCGCCGGGCCGGACTTCAAGTTCGGTCTCGCCGTCAATGGTCAGATAGGGGAACTTCGCTCCCAGCGATGCTTGCGTCATGGGAACGTGAAGGTCCTCAATTAAATCGACGCCATCACGATGGAATCGCTTGTGCGGCGCCACCTGTATGTGCACGTAAAGATCGCCGTGTGCTCCACCACGAACGCCTGCAGCACCCCGGCCGGTAAGTCGCAACGTGGTGCCGTGATCAACACCCTGGGGAACCTCGACGGTGTAGGTCTTGGTCTTAATCTCGCGGCCTTCGCCACCACAGGTAGAACATGGTGTCGCAATCTCGGTGCCCAGTCCGCCACAACGATCGCAGGTGACCGTTGAAACCATCTGCCCCAAAATCGACTGGCGCATCTGACGCACCGCCCCCGCTCCCCCACACTGTGTGCAGGTAGCGGTAGTGCCATCGTCGGAGCCCGTGCCTTCGCATGGCTCACATGCAACCGCGGTACGAACCTCGACCTCTTCGGTTGTTCCAGCCACAACATCTTCGAGCGTGATCGAAACCGATGCCTCAAGATCTGCTCCACGCGGCGGCCCGCTCGGTCCGCGCTGACCCCCACCACCGAAGGGGCTATTGCCACCAAAGAATGCGCCAAACAGGTCGCTGATGTCACCCGCTCCTGACTGCTGTTGGCCGCCTTGTCCGCCCAGGCCATCGTCCCCAAAGCGGTCGTAGCGCTGACGACGCTCACCGTCGCCCAACACCTCGTAAGCATTGGCGATGTCTTTAAACTTCGCCTCGGCCCCGGCATCGCCGGGATTGGTATCGGGATGATATTGGCGCGCCAGTTTGCGGTACGCCTTTTTGATTTCGTCGGCCGATGAGGTCTGTGCCACACCAAGGACGTCGTAATGTTCAGCCATCTAGCTTTCCTCGCTCAGACGTGAGCTCAATTCTCGGCCAACAACCGCAACCGCAGTCATGGCTTGGGAATAATCCATTCGGGTGGGACCTAACAGTCCAATTGAGCCCGCCGGTTCGCCGTCAACCAAATATTCGGTGACAACAAGCGAGCATTCGTTCAGTGTTTCGTAGCCGGTCTCGGCACCAATGGCGACCCGTAGACCGCGGTCAAGCACATCGCGTACCAGGTTCACGACAACGAGCTGCTTTTCGAGCACAGCCAATACGCCTCGCACAGTTTCGATCGTTTCAAAATCGGCTGCTACCCGTGACGTTCCGCCGAGATAAACCGACGATTTGCTGACATCAACATCGACGGCGGCAATGGCCGTCGCTACCAAAGCGTCGACCGTCGCATCGCCCGAACGGGCGGCAATGATATTGGTGCCCACCGGTGAGCCGACCAACGTGGCCGCCAAATACCTACTGGCAGAGTCGATAGCACCAACGGACGTATTGGGGTCGATATCGAGGGTGTACTTATCAACCCGGCCACTCGCGCTGACCACAACAACTAAAGCCACACTGGGCGCAATCGAAACAATCTGCGCCGACCGAACGTCGACCAGGTCGGGGTCGGGCCCAATAAGCATCGCTGTGTGAGTGGTGAGGCCCGCCAACAACTCCGACGTTTGACCCAACAGTCGTTCGAGTTCCCCGTGAGCCTTGTCGAAGAAACTGCTGACCATCCGAGAATCGCCGCCGCCAAGTTTGTTGGGCGCGACGATGGTGTCGACGTAGTAGCGATAGCCCATATCGGTCGGGATGCGGCCGGCACTGGTGTGTGGCTGCATGAGGTAGCCGCCATCTTCGAGCGCCAAGAGTTCCTTGCGGATCGTGGCCGACGAAACATTGAGGTCGGTTTTCTCGGTGATGAAGCCCGAGCCAACCGGGCGCGACGAGGTGACGTAACCATCGACAACGGCGCGCAAAATTGATGCTTGGCGCTCCGTCAGCGTCGGGGACGCGACAACCTGAGCGTCGAGGATCTCAGTCATCCAGCTTCAATGCACTAATAAACGCTTCTTGCGGAACGTCGACCCGACCAATGGACTTCATGCGTTTCTTGCCCTCTTTTTGCTTCTTGAGGAGCTTGTTCTTCCGCGTAACATCGCCGCCGTATAACTTTGCCGTGACATCCTTACGGAACGCACGCACGGTGGTCCGAGCAATAATTCCGCCGCCGATAGCCGCCTGAATAGGCACCTCAAACTGCTGACGCGGAATAAGTTCTTTGAGCTTCTCGGTCATGCGGCGGCCGTACTCATAGGAATTGTCTCGATGAACTATGGCACTAAAGGCATCGACAACGTCGCCTTGCAACATGATGTCGACCTTCACGAGATCGCTTCGCTCGAAACCATCGGGTTCGTAGTCGAGACTGGCATAACCCTGGGTACGAGATTTGAGCTGATCGAAGAAATCGATAACCACCTCGGCAAGAGGCATCCGGTAAACAATCTCGACCCGCTCAGGTGAGAGGTACTCCATCTTGTCGAGCGTTCCGCGACGGGTTTGGCACAAGTCCATGACGGTGCCGGTGTACTCCGATGGGGTAAGCACCGACGCTCGCAGCATTGGTTCGTCGATCGAGTCGTAGGTTCCGGCGTTGGGAAGTTCGCTGGGCCGATGCACCTCGATCATTTCGCCGGTGGGCATATTCACGTGATATTCCACCGATGGCGCAGTAGAGATCAGACTCAATCCAAACTCGCGCTCTAAGCGTTCGCCCACAATTTCCATATGCAGCAGACCCAAGTAGCCACAGCGGAATCCGAAGCCAAGCGCACCCGAGCTTTCGGGTTCGTAGGTAAAGCTAGAGTCATTTAACTGCAGCTTCTCTAAGGCGTCTCGAAGTCCTTCGAACTGGTCGCCGTCGACGGGATATAAACCACAAAACACCATGGGCTTAGGCTCTTGGTACCCATCTAGCGGTTCCTCGGCCGGGTGCGCAGTGGTCGTAACCGTCTCGCCGGACTTGGCCTCGCCGACATCTTTAATTCCGGCGATGAGATACCCCACCTCACCCGCCGCCATTTCCTTTAGTGGCACCATTTCAGGCGTTCGGGCGCCGATTTCACTGATGTCGTAGTCGAGGTCGGCCTGCATGAAATGCAACCGGTCGTGGGATCGCATCTTGCCTTCCATAATCCTAATAGAAGACACAACCCCGCGGTACTTGTCGAAATGGGAGTCAAAGATCAGGGCTTGCAACGGATTGCCCGGGTCACCCTTCGGCGCCGGAATCTGAGTGACGATGGCATCGAGCACCGATGGGACACCGTCGCCCGTCTTGGCGCTGATCCGCAATATGTCCTCGGCTGGAATCCCCAGCACGTTCTCGATCTCGGCTGCGTACCGATCGGGGTCGGCCGCCGGAAGATCAATCTTGTTGAGAACGGCAACCATTTCCTGATTGTTCTCGAGCGCCAGATAACAGTTGGCCAGTGTCTGCGCTTCGATACCTTGCGCCGCGTCCACTACGAGGACGACACCCTCACAAGCCGCTAAGGACCGCGAAACTTCGTAACCAAAGTCGACGTGACCTGGGGTATCGATGAGGTTGATGGTGTGACCCTTGTGATTAAGTCGAACACTCTGCAACTTAATAGTGATGCCACGTTCTCGTTCGATATCCATGGAATCGAGATACTGGGCACGCATATCACGCGCGTTCACCGCTCCGGTGAGTTCGAGCATGCGATCAGCAAGCGTTGACTTACCGTGATCGATATGCGCGATGATCGATACGTTGCGAATCTTAGAGCGGTCCATAATGCGTTGTTCAGCGTAACGAAGGCTTCACACGGTCGGACCATTGCCAGAAGTTCTCTTGCTGTAGTTCTGCAACAGTATTGGAGGGTATTGCGAGTAAGTCCGCTAGCATTTCGTGGCTGGAAGTGGAGCTTTCGTGTGCACCCGGCACCAGCTCTACACCAACCGAACGAGGAATGTCACAGTGGCAAACATCAAGAGTGCAATCAAGCGCAACAAGCAGAACGAGGTACGCCGAGTTCGCAACAAGCGTGTCACGTCCGAAATCAACACCCGTGTCCGCCAGGCCGAAGCCGCCGGTGTTGCTGGTGCCGAGAACACTGAAGAACTCGCCACCGCTGCCATCAAGCGCATCGACATGGCCGTCTCCAAGGGCATCGTGCACAAGAACACTGCTGCCCGCCAGAAGAGCCGCCTGCTCAAGCGAGTTCGCACCAACTAAATTCTTGTTCCCGGTCCGCCGGGCAACAACTTCACATCAACACCTTCTCAAGGGGCCGCCTCGGCGGTCCTTTGTCGCGTCCTGCCCCAATGCGCTGCGGCCCCAACAAACTCAATTGGCCCATCGGTGAGCCGCTAGCGCGAAAGATGCGCCAAACGGGCCACAAGAACTTCGAGCACCGTTTCGGCGGGCAGTGCGGTTGCCCCACGAAGATCTAGATCTGCCTCAGCTAACAGGGAGATGGCCCGCGCAATCTTGTCGTGACCCATGCGCCGACCGTGGTTTAGTGCCTTCTTCGCAGGGAAAGTCGAACCCTTGATGCCCAGGACGGCCGCCGCAGATCGTTCATCGCTCGCCCCTGATCCGTCGAGGCGAAGCAGTCGCTCGTAGTGATTGTGAAGACTCGCCATCAACTGCAACGGGTGACGGGCTCCGTTCGCGGTCATCCGGCGAGCAGCATCTACCGCTTTGGCCATCGATCCGTCGGCAATGGCATCGGTCAGATCCCACGGTGGGACCGACCCAGCATCGCCAATGTAAGGGGCCACATCTTGCTCGCTCAACCGTTTTTCGGGGCCGAACGCGGACGCTAGAGTTTCCAGCAAGGCACCCACACGAGATCGATCTTCGCCCAGTCGGTCGGCAATTAAACGTTTGGCGCGTGGCTCAATGGCCACATCGGCCGCAGCCATTTGATCATCGAGCCATTTGCCGGCTTGCTTGCCCCCACCAATCGTGGTCTTTTGATCGGTGCCTCCCGCCGCCTTGAGCGCTTCAAGCAAAGATTTTGGTGGTGCGCCGTTTCGGGTACCACCGGGCGCCTTCTCATACACGAGGAGCAAACGAGTGCTGTCGAGCGGCGACTCGAGATACGTCACAAGTGACGCGACATCGGCCGCGGTGGTAAACGACCCCATTTCTCGGCCCACGACCACGCGGTAGTCGGTGAGAAACGGTGGTGTACCACACGCGTCAATCAACGAACGCAAATCAACGGCATCGTCGTGCTGATAGTTAGATTCGGTCAGTTCTTCGAGCACCAATGAACGGTCGGCGTCGCCAATCAGTTCGTCGATGGCTTTCGATACCGCCTCGCTAACGAGAACCGGATCGTCACCGCGAATTAGCCGGATAGTTTTCACGCCGCGCTCGGCTCTGCTGCATCGGCGCGCAATATCGCCGCCATCACATCGGCAACCCTTCGACCAGCACGTACATCATGAGCCCGCAGAATACGACACCCTCGGGCAATCCCCAAAGCGTGCGCCGCATTCGTTGCACTGGATCGGTCGGTGACGTCGGTGCCGGTTAGCTCACCCAGGAACCCCTTATTCGATGCCGACAGGAACACCGGAAACCCCAAAGCAACTAAGGCATCGGAGCAACGGAGCAATTCGGTTGACATGGTGGCGGTCTTGCCGAGGTCAAGCCCAGCATCGACCATCACTCGTTCGGGAGGAATGCCGTGCGCCACGGCCGCGGCCGCCCGGTCACCCAAGAAGGTGACCACTGAAGTGACCACATCGTCGTAAATCGGATTCGGATCCGGAACCCGTGGCCCGATCCGAATATGACACGCCACCACCGATGCTTCGTGACGAGCAGCAACTTCGAGATACTTGGGGTCGGCAAACCCCGCGATGTCATTTCCGACAACCGCACCGGCCTTACAAACTTCGTCAAGGACCGAGGCCCGGAAGGTGTCGACGGAAATCGGAATATCAAAACGCTCCGTCAAAGCGGCTACGGCAGGAACAACCCGATCGAGTTCTTCTTGCCCACCTACCTCGGGTCCGGGGCCAGCCTTCACGCCCCCTACATCTAAGAAATCGGCTCCGTCCGCAACTAACTGTTCGGCTTTGCGAATGAAACTGTCGAAGGTGAAATAGGAGCCACCATCGAAGAACGAATCTGGGGTGCGGTTCAAGATGCCCATAACCAGAGCGCGATGGGTGATATCGAATTGATAGGGACCCAACGCCAATTGCACATTCTGACCGTACCCCTACCCGTCGGTCACCAGCACGCTAATCGCGTGGCGAGCCCCAACCAGGCCGGCCACATCGTCGATCCGGTCTGCGTTGCCGTGAATGATCAGCACATCAATTTGACGGATGCCATTGTGGCGAAGCGCCGGCAACAACACTCGGAGGGAAGCCTGTTCGTCAATCTCGACAGCTACCTCACCAGACCAGGTAATAGCCAGACCGGTTTCCGGTTCGATGCGTCCGGGTTGGGTGCGGACGAATACGAGGCTGGGTAACGACAAAATCACCACCGCCACCGCGCCTGCCAATCGGCGCTTGCCAACTACCAGAGCCCCACCCACCGCCACCGAGCCAGCAATCAGGTGAGCGACCGTAAGTTGACCGAACGGAGCAACCGCGGCCTGCTGGGCCACATAACGCATCCATCCGGTACCCCATGATGTTGGCCGGTGCGCAACCTCGGCAAATACGCCCCCAAATATCCCCGCTAACGGACCAGCGGTGAGTCCCCACAACATCACCGGACCCGCAACCGGGCCAACCAACAAATTCGCCGGAAGCGACGCCACCGGAATCGATCCAAACGTGGCCACCAACATGGGGGCTACTGCCACTTGCGCTCCAATGGTGACGCCGGACGCCTCGCGAAAGATCCGCGGGCCCGGCAGCACCGAAATGAGCCACGGCGACAAGAACAGAATCCCCGCCGTTGCGGCCAACGAAAGTCGGAAACCAAGGCTGTGAGCCAACGCTGGTTGCCACAGCAACGCAGCCACCACCGCCAACGACAGGGTGCGCAACGCCGATGTTTCACGACCCAACGCCGTGGCACTGGCTGCTACCGCAGCCATGGCCGTTGCTCGCACCACGCTCGGTTCAAACCGGGTTATGACGCCGAACAACAAGAGCACCCCCAGCAATGCAAGCCACCGAGATCGGTAATCAAGACGCCGTAACAACGGCCCCACAACAATCAATACAAAGGCAACATTTTGACCGCTAACCGCCACCAAGTGCGTGAGACCAGCCGCCCGAAAATCGTCCTCTACCAACATCGACATCTCGCGATCGTCACCGATCACAATCCCCAAGAAAAGAGCTTTGTCATCGATCGACAGTGATGAAGCCCCGCTATCTAATGTCCCCCGTATTTGATTGGCAATTCCGGCCAGCCCCGAGGCTGGCCTCCACGACACAACCTGCTGCACCGAGACTGTGGCATCGATGTCACGCCACTCGTGCCAGCGACTTCCGGTACTGGGCCGAACCTGCCCAACCACGACAACGGTTTGTCCGACCAAGCGATCGCGAAGCCGCGCTCCGGCGGCTCCCCAACCCGACGCCTCGTAGCGCACACCGTCGCGTTCGAGCTCAGTGCGACCTCCGCCACCCCATCGCACCCCGTCGGCCACCACCTCATAGGTAGCTTCAATTTCGCCGGTGGTAATCACTGTCGGCTGGGGTGACTCAACGGCTAGGGCTGCGGTCAACACGAACAAGGACACGACCAACAATCGGGGCCGCTCCCACACAAGAGCCACCGACACGGCCGTCGCTGCAGCCAGCCACGGAACCGGAAGGGGCACCAGGGCGCCGATAAACGCGGCAGTGGCAGCAATGACGACCCAGCGATCGGACAACATGGCTCACACCACAACATTGGGCCGAATGGACTCGAGCTTCGCCGGACCAATACCACTGACTTCCAGCAGTTGATCGACCGCCCCAAATGGGCCGCTAAGTTCGCGGTACGACACAATGGCCGCCGCAGTGCTCGGCCCTACCCCCGGCAGTCGCTCCAGAGCTTCGACTGAAGCCGTATTTAGGTTGACCGGGCCAGGTGCACCGTCGCCATTGTTGACAGGAATTCCGGCAACGACCGCTGGCTCACGTTGGCCCACCTCGGGAATCCAAAGTCGTTCGCCATCAGCGACCGATCCGGCCAGATTTACCTGCGCAAGGTCAGCCCTCGGAGTAAGTCCTCCCGCTAAATCAATGGCATCGATCACCCGAATTTCGGCCAGCACCGTAAACACTCCCGGCGATCGCACCGCACCGGCGACATGAATCGTCACCAACACAGGCACAGGCGTTGCTGTGGGCAGGGGTTCGGCCATCGCCAACCCCGCCTCAACAGGTGGAACGTAAAACGATGGCGGCCGAGTAACCCACCACAACCCAAGCACCACCAACAAGACGCATCCCGCCACTACGACATTGGACGATTCTTCGCGCCACACCGCCACTTGCTCGCGAAGGCGCGACGCAATCGAACTCGGGCTGATCGGACCAGGCAGGGCATGACTGTTGGGGCGGGTTGAGGCGGCGGGTACCTCTACAACATCGGCAGAATCGGCCACAAGGCTTCCTCTCTCCAGGCTCGCGTCAAACGCGAACACATTCAGGAGGGGAAGTACCCAACCAACCTAGTCGTGATCGTGCCGTTGTTTCCAGTAGGCCTCGGCCTCCAGCGGAATACGCCGGTAGGCACCCTGGTGCGAATAGCCACGCCCACGCCATTTTAGATACCCAGAGATATACCGCGTCACAAACAAAGCCGTGCCCAGGTCACGAAATTGCCGAACATGCACCAACTCGTGCCGCAACAACTCTTCGCTCTCGGCATACTCCTCACGAACAATGACTATTGAGCCCAATGTGATGGCGTTCGATCCCCTTGGAACCGGGCCACCGACCCAAAGCCAATGGTCGCCGTGCCACTTCATGAGGGCCTAATACAGCCGGTTGGTGAGCTGTCGCCGATAGGTAACTGTTCGTGGATCGGCCGGCCCAAGCGCATCCAAGAGTTCGACGAACTCTTGCCGCGCATCATCGTCGGCTTTGACCTGATCGAGTAACTCGAGCAGGCGAGCTTCGATAGCGACACCCTGTTCGTGCGAAACCAGCACGGCAGGCGCCGGCTCCATTCCGGGCTCAGACATCTGTGCACCACCTGCTGGCGATGCTGCTGATGGTCCAGGATCGAAGACGTAGTCGGCGGTCATGACCTCGGGTTCTGCCGCAGCAACAGTCGTGTCGTCCACCGGAGCATCGTTGGCCGCGCCGTCATCTTCGGCGTCGGTGACTTCTACTGCGCCCGCTGGAAGCAACTTGGCCACGAACTCGGTAAGAAATTGCTCGCCCTGGGCGCCGACGAAATGTTCGACAACTTGACCATCTACCAAAGCAAAGACCGCCGGAATGCTCTGCACCTGAAAAGCCTGGCTCACCTGGGGGTTCTCATCGACGTTGACCTTGACCAACTCGACTTGCCCATTCGTGGCGCCAATCACCTTCTCGATCAACGGACCGAGCGTCGTACAGGGGCCACACCAGGGCGCCCAAAGGTCGACCACGACCGGCACCGTAGCGGACCGCTCGATTACATCGATTTCGAATGTTGCGTCTGTGACATCAGCCATGTTATTAACCTACCTGACCTGTCTAACCATCATGACCCATTGGTATTCCCAGAGGGCATATTTCCTCGTGGCGGTGCCGCGCAGGACGGCCGTAGCGACTAGCGTCAGCGTGGTGATCAATGGGGAAACAACAGCAGAATTTGCCGGAATCGACCAACCAGCGGTAACCGCTTGGATGGGTGACCACATCGATGGGCTTCAGCCACCGTTGCAGTTCGAACTCATAGCCGGAGGCCACTCCAACCTCACATTCAAGGTCACCGACCAACGCGACGAGCACTATGTGTTTCGCCGCCCGCCGCTTCACCAAGTTCTTGCGTCGGCCCACGACATGAGCCGCGAACACAAGATCATGGCGGCTCTCCAAGGGTCAGCAGTACCGGTCCCCGAAGTGATCGGGCTGTGCACCGACGAATCGGTAAACGAGCGCCCCTTCTATGTCATGCGTTACGTCGATGGCCACGTGATGCGCGACCTCAACCAGGCCAACAAACTCAGCGACGAAGTAAAGGACCACGCCAGCCAGTCACTGGTCGACACTTTGGCCGCGATCCATGCCGTCGACATCGACGCCGTAGGCCTAACTGATCTCGGACGCAAGGAGGACTACATAGCCCGACAGCTACGACGGTGGATGGGGCAATATGACAACTCCAAGACCCGCGAAATTCCTGCCATCCAAGAAGTGCACGATCATCTCGCCGCTCATATCCCCGACCAACAGGGCGCATCAATCGTCCATGGCGATTACCGGCTTGACAATTGCATGATCAATGATGCCGGTGATGTCATCGCGGTGCTCGACTGGGAAATCTGTACGTTGGGCGACCCACTGGCCGATATTGCCCAACTCATCACCTATTGGGCCGAGCCAGCCGACACCATGTCTGCCCTGGTAGCGACGCCCACCGCGAGCCCTGGATTCTGGTCTCGCCAGCAGGTACTAGAGGCGTACGACGTAGTGTCGGATCGCAGTCTCGTCGACATCGACTTTTACCTCGCCTTTGCCAACTGGAAACTGGCCTGCATCCTCGAAGGCGTTTACAGCCGTTACATCGGCGGCGCCATGGGCGACAAAACCCCCGCCGGCGGAACCGACGGGTTTGTTACCTCGATCGATAATCTCGTCGCCCGGTCAGCCGAACTCGCGGCCAACGTCACATGACCGAGTCCTATGTTGTGCACCACGAGCCCGAACTCGATGCCCCGGTACTACTCATCGCGCTGCAGGGGTGGGTCGATGCCGGAATGGCAATGGATCAAGCTATCAATGCCATCACCTCTCAATCTCCCCCGGAGGTTCTCGTCGACTTCAATGCCGACCACTACATCGATTATCGGGCTCGACGCCCAATTCTCGAAATGAGCGATGGTGTACTCGCCAATCTGCGCTGGCCCAAGATCGAGTTGTGCCACCTCCAAGATCTCGACGGTAACGACATCTTGTTGCTCCGCGGCTACGAGCCCGACAGCAACTGGCGAGACTTCACCAGCGCCGTGGTCGAATTGGCCCATCAGTTTGGTGTAACCCGTGGGGTGACGCTGGGGGCTTACCCATCCACCGTGCCGCACACGCGGCCTACCAAGCTCACTAGCACCGCGACAACGTCGATGCTGATCGACCCCACAGCGGTCGTCCCCGGACGAATCGAACTACAGGGCGGTGCGGTTACAGCACTCGAGTTTGGCCTCGCCGATGCCGGCATCCCTGCCATGGGAATCTGGGCCCAAGTTCCCCACTACGCGGCTTCACTCGAATACCCCGACGCGGCGGTGTCGTTGCTTCGAGCGTTCCATACCCGAGTCAATTACCGGTTCGATACCAAAAAACTTGAAGCCGATGCTCTCACCACTCGCACGCAGATCGACGAGCTCATTGGTCGTAACACAGAACGCCGAAACCTCGTCGTTCAACTCGAAAAAATGCACGACGAGTTTGGCCTTGCGGGTGACCTACCCACGGGCGACGAGTTGGCGGCTGACTTCCAAGATTTCCTTCGGGAGACAAACCCCGATGAACCGACCTGACCCATTCCAGGAGCATCTATGAAACTTGACGGCGCAATCAACAGCGATCTACGTATGGCCGGCGAAGGAGCCAAAAGCCTCGAAGCCGCTGGCTATAGCGGGGCATGGTCGGTGGAAACGCAACACGATCCCTTCTTGCCACTCACTTTGGCGGCCGAGCACACCTCGACCCTCGAAATTGGCACATCGATTGCGGTGGCGTTTGCCCGCAATCCAATGTTGCTCGCCAATCTCGGGTACGACCTCAACGCCTACTCCGAGGGCCGGATGATGATGGGCCTCGGTTCACAGATCAAGCCCCACATCACCAAACGATTCTCCATGGAATGGTCTCGTCCTGCGGCACGAATGCGAGAAATGATCATCGCAATTCACGCCATCTGGGATGCCTGGGAAACCGGAGACAAGCTCCGTTTCAGGGGTGATTTCTACACCCACATCTTGATGACACCGTTCTTCGACCCGGGCCCCAATCCTCATGGCAAGGCACGCATTTTCTTGGCCGCAGTCGGCGAACTCATGTTGGAAACCACCGGCGAGGTGGCCGACGGCTGGATCAGTCATGGTTTTACGACCCCCGGTTATCTCAAAGAGGTCGCGTTGCCTGCCCTTGAGCGCGGAGCCGCCAAATCGGGGCGCACGCTCAGCGATATCGAAATCTCGCTTCCATCGTTCGTGGTCACCGGAACCACCGAAGAAGAAATGGCTGCCGCGGCCCAGGCCACCAAGCAGCAGATCGCGTTCTACGGATCTACCCCTTCCTACAAAGGTGTCCTCGACCACCACGGATGGGGTGACGCTCAGCCCGAACTCAACCTGCTGTCAAAACGGGGCGACTGGGTAGCCATGGCCGACCTTATCGACGACACCATGCTCGCTGAATTTGCCGTAATCGCCGAACCAGAGCATGTGGCTGCCGGCCTGGCCGAACGCTACGGAGGCCATGTCGATCGCATCAGTTTCTATGCCCCCTATGCCACCGACCCCGACCGCTGGACCCCCGTGATTAACGACATCCTCGCCATCTAGGCAGCTAACCTGCCCCAATGCTCGAGCCGCTTGAAACCGAACGCCTCCTCATCCGAACTCCGGTTCCTAGCGACGCGGCCGAACTAGCCATTCGCCGCAGCAACCCGACACTGGCCGAATTCCAGAATTGGTCTATTCCCTACACCTTGCAGCAGGCAATCGAACTTCTGGCCAAAACCGGTCTTTGACCGACGAAACAGAAGCCCAACTGGCGCTCTAGGCCACGATGTTGACCAGTTTGGGGGCCCGGACGATCACCTTGCGGGGCGCGGCACCTTCGAGAATTCGTTGCGCTCCTTCACTAGCGACAGCTATTGCTTCGGCATCGTCATCGCTAATGTCGACGGCAACCTCGATCCGATCGCGAAGCTTGCCGTTGACCTGAACAACCATGGTCGTGGTAGCCACGACCAACTTGGCAGAGTCAAACACCGGCCACTCTGCGGCATGAATGTCGCCGAGTCCACGCATCTCGAATAGCTCGCCCGCGATGTGCGGAACAGCGGGCGCCATGACCTGCAACAACGCAGCAATACCCGCGTCGAGCGTGGCACCGTGGGGGCCTTCTTCGATCTGTACGTAGCGGTACAAGACGTTGGAGAACTCCATCATCGCGGCCACGGCGGTGTTGTAAGACCAGCGATCGTAGTCCTGGGTCAGT
The DNA here is from genome assembly GCA_963854565.1 of Acidimicrobiia bacterium. GTDB lineage: Bacteria > Actinomycetota > Acidimicrobiia > Acidimicrobiales > JAHEJN01 > CAWKZT01. The sequence goes on along the minus strand of CAWKZT010000005.1, from coordinate 11,108 downwards.
CGTTCGATAAGCGCATGGGTGGCCCGATCGATCGCGACATCGTCATCGGTTACTTCGCCATCTCGGACCGTGCTGTGCATATCGGATCCGGGCACAGCAAGTCGCCACACTCGGTTGAGGAATCGGGTGCAGCCATCGATCTGGAAATCTTCCCAGTCAACATCCTCGGCAGGAGGCTTTACCTGCAAGATAGCGAGACGCAACGCGTCGGCTCCTGCATCGGCGATTATGGCCTCGGGGGCGACCAGGTTGCCCTTGGACTTGGACATCTTTGATCCGCCCATACGAACCATGCCTTGGGTGAACAGCCGCTTGAAAGGCTCACGTAGCTCCTTCGGAGCGGCCCCAATATCGGCTAACGCCTTCGTAAAGAAGCGGGCGTACAGAAGATGCAAGATGGCGTGCTCTACCCCGCCGATGTACTGATCAACCGGCAACCACCGACTGGCCGCTTCGAGTGAAAATGGTTCTTCGTCGTTGAACGGATCAGCGAACCGCAAGAAATACCACGACGAGTCAACGAAGGTGTCCATCGTGTCGGTCTCGCGCCGGGCCGGACCATCGCAATTGGGGCACGTGGCGTTAAGGAAACCCTCATGGAACTGCAAGGGTGACTGACCCGTTGGCAAAAACTCTATGTCGTCGGGCAATTCGACCGGCAACTGATCCGCGGGCACCGGTTGCTCACCGCATGTATCGCAATACACAATAGGAATCGGGCAACCCCAGTAGCGCTGGCGAGAAAGTAGCCAGTCGCGGAGACGGAAATTGACCTTGGCCTCGCCCAGACTTTGGGCCGAAAGCCACTCGATTGCGTTGGACTTGGCCTCGGCAATTTCCATGCCATTGAGATCAAGCGATGCGCCGGCGCTGTTTATTGCTGGCCCATTACCGGTGAATGCTTCGCCATCGAAGTCGTCGTCTGGCTGCACCGTGCGCACAATATTTATGCCGAAAGCCTTGGCAAAATCCCAGTCGCGCTGATCCTGACCCGGAACAGCCATGATGGCCCCCGTGCCGTAGGTGATCAGCACATAGTCAGCCAGATACAGCGGAACCGTCTGGCCGGTGAAGGGATTAACAACATGTGAGCCCGTGAAGACACCACGTTTGTCGATTGCTCCGCTGGTGGACAAGCGATCGATGTCGGACTTGGCGGAAGTTTCGAGTTGGAACGCCGCAACGGCGGCGGCTTGGTCAGCCGTAGTGAGTTCGTCGACGCGGGGATGCTCGGGAGCCATCACCGCAAAAGTCATACCAAAACCGGTATCGGGGCGAGTGGTGTAGACCGGTAGAGGTGCGACGTCATCACGTGCGTTGCCATCAGCATCGGCGATGGGCAAACCAAACTCGGCACCCTCGGAGCGCCCGATCCAGTTGCGCTGCATGGTCTTGACCCGGTGCGGCCAATCCAGATCGTCGATGTCGTCGAGCAGTTCTTGCGCATAGTCGGTGATCTTGTAGAACCATTGCTCCATGTCACGACGTTCGACCAAATCGCCCGAACGGTCGCACAACCCCTCGGCATCAACCTGCTCGTTGGCCAAAACGGTCTGGCAACCGGGACACCAGTTAACGGGCGAATCGGCACGAAAGACGAGGCCAGATTCATAGAACTTGAGGAAGATCCACTGGCTCCATTTCATGTAGGCCGGATCGTGGCTCTTTACCTGACGGCGCCAGTCGTAGACCGCACCAATAGTGCGCAATGACGACGAAAGGGTTTCGATGTTGGCATCGGTGTATTCGCGGGGGTGCACGTTGTTCTTGATGGCGGCATTCTCTGCTGGCAACCCAAACGAGTCGAAACCAATGGGTGACAACACCCCATCGCCTTGCATGGTTCGGTAACGAACGAGCAGGTCACCGAAGGTGTAATTGCGAACGTGTCCTATATGCGCGGGTCCGCTGGGATACGGATACATCGACAACACGTAATAAGGGGGACGGGGATCGTCGTTTTCGATCTCGTAGGTGCCTTCGTCGAGCCAACGTTGTTGCCAACGAGGTTCGATTGTCTGAGGGTTGTAACCGTCTGCCATAGCCCGCCAGCGTAGCCTTCCAAAGACCTGACAGATGATGTTTGAAACAGGTCGTCACCAGCCAAGCGCGCCGCTAGAGTCATTGGTCGCTGGGGCTGTAGCTCAGTTGGCTAGAGCACCTGCATGGCATGCAGGGGGTCGTGGGTTCAAGTCCCATCAGCTCCACAGAAAAATCGACCGGCCTTCGGGCCGGTCGATTACGTTTTACGCCTGTTACTCACTTGCCTAGCGCCATGGACCTGAGAAACTGGCAAACTCATCAGGTGACTCCCGCTGTCGACCAACTTGTTGCCGCCCAGATTCCGCACGAAATCGTGACCTACGAGCAACGTGCCGAGGGTGGCTACGGCCTCGAAGCCGCTACGGCGCTGGGAATTGATCCGGAGCAGGTCTTTAAGACCCTTGTCGCCGAAACTAACAATGGCGAACTGGTTGTCGCCATAGTGCCAGTGTCAGGTCACCTCGATCTAAAGGGCCTAGCCAAGGCTGCTGGTGCCAAAAAGGTGGCCATGGCCGACGTCGCCAAAGCCGAACGGTCCAGCGGTTACGTGGCCGGCGGCATTAGTCCCTTTGGCCACCGCAAGCCGCTTCGCACGTTTCTAGACGAAACAGCCCTCGTTTTTGATGCCATCAGCGTGAGCGGAGGCCGCCGCGGCATGGAGATCACCCTTGCGCCGCAGGCTTTAGTCGAGGTCCTCCACGCCACCGTGGCGCCAATCGCTTCCTAGCATCCGCCGCTGCTCGGATGAGTGGCGATGGTCCCCGACAGTGTCACACCCCCTTGTTACTGTTCGGACGTGGAAAAAACTCGCTCGACTAGCACCTCCAATTTCGGAACCTCACGCCGCGAAGGCCACGACGCTTCAGCGTTCTACGAGCGTTTCACTAAGCCCAACCTGTCCAGCGACGATGTCGTAAACCGCATTCCTCAGGTCATCTTGGATGAACCCGCCAAACTAGGCGACAGCCGCGACGGCCTCAAAGCACTCCCCGACAACTCCGTGGCACTCGTCGTTACCTCGCCTCCCTACTTTGTAGGCAAGGCCTACGAAGAAGCCATTGACAACGACGCCATTCCTGCCTCGTACATCGAATACCTAGAAATGTTGCACCAGGTTTTTGCCGAATGTGTTCGGGTGCTCGAACCAGGTGGCCGCATTGCGGTAAATATTGCCAACCTGGGTCGCAAGCCATATCGCAGCCTTTCCGCCGACGTCGTGCGGATTTTGCAAGACGAACTTGGCCTCCTACTGCGGGGCGAAATCCTGTGGCAAAAAGGCAAGACCATGTCGTCGTCGTGTGCCTGGGGTTCGTTCCGTTCGGCCAGCAACCCGGTCCTTCGCGATGTCACCGAACGCGTCATTGTTGCCTGCAAAGGTCGCTTCGATCGTGCGCCAAGTGTGGCCGAACGCAAATTGCAGGATCTACCCCACAAATCCACCATGGCCAACGACGAATTTGTTGATGTCACCCGCGACGTGTGGGAAATCGACGCCGAGTCGGCCAACCGCGTCGGACACCCTGCTCCTTTCCCCATCGAACTCCCTCGTCGACTCATCGACCTCTACACCTACGAAGGCGACATCGTCGTCGACCCCTTCGTTGGCGCCGGATCCACCCTGGTCGCCGCCGAGCGCACTGGCCGTCATGGTCTCGGTTGGGATCTCGACCAAAGTTACATAGATCTTTCTAACGCCCGCCTCGATGCCGAGCGACAGCGCAAGGACGAACTACCCGATTACTTGGACGAGTCCGGCGATCTCCAACTGCTGTCGGCGGACCAACTCGATGCGCTCACCGACGGTGACCGCAAAGAAGTCTTCCAAGCAATGGCCGTTAAAGAGGGCAAGAAGACCCACCACATTGCCCTGCGTATCCTCGAAGATGCGGGCTTTTCGGTACAAGAGAAGGTCAAAATTCGCGGTATGGGTCTCCGCTACGATTTCTTGGTTACCTCCGCCGATGGTTCAACCCAGTGGTATGTCGATGTCACGGGCGCTTTCACCACTAGCCGCCCTGGTCTCATGCGGATGGACGCCCTTTGGAAGATGCTCGGACGACTCCACGTTCTGCACTCCAGCAACGGCGGCCGACAAAAGGTCATCGTCCTCACCTCCAAAGCCCCTCGGACCAAGAGCGAAGGCGACAAAGCATTACGGTTGGCCGGACCAAAGAGTGTGTTCGATGTGGTCGAGATGTACGACGCCGCTGGTATCGAACGTCTCAAGGCCTACGCCGAGGGCGCTACTGGTCCCCTTTCTGGTTTCTGGACGGAGAAGGATCTTGGCTCCGTCTAAACAACGCGTTGGTGTTGCCTATGCGGTTGTCCGCGACGACCCACCGGCCGTTTTCCTAGCTGACGATCTCGAGATATTGACTCGGGTTCTGGTCAACGAGGTCGTCGGAAAAACCGATCCGGCCACACTGCCCAAACATGCGGTAGAAGAAATCCGCGAAGCCCTACTTGCCCAGCAGTGGGACGACGCCGTCACCGTGTGGATGGACGCCACCAACGTGACCATCGACATATACCCGCACCTGCCCGTGCATCGGTCCGCCGAAGTTCCCGAGGACCTGTTCGGATCAGCAATGCAGTTCAGTCGGATATTCACCGGATAATGGTTGCCCTTCGGACCGAGATCACCGAGATTGTCACTGGGCTCGCGCTGTTGGGATACAAAGACCTCGAACGGGCCCTCGAGGTTCGACCCGGCCACATCACCAATGTCACGCACGAGTGTTTTGATCGACTCGAAGCAGCATATGTAGCGGGCGACTACGCCGCCGAGTTCAGTACCTCCTGGGCCAACGGCGACCGATTCCGCACCGCTGACGTCGGCTTGCGAGGCCGCCCACCGCTGACCGTCGAGTGGAAAGGCCCCCATAAACCACCCGGGTACGAAACCATTCCCGCCGATCTGCGTGTCGACCACGTCTACCTCATTAGTTGTAAATACGGTTCGTCGATTCTTCACAACGTGGGACCATCCAACCTGTTCACGGCCTGCCTCACCGAGAAACGCACCGACCGCTCCGACTGGTTCCATCAAATGGCGCCTGGTCAACATCAAGAGCTGTACCGGGCCTACATCGATGGCCTAGGAATTTCCGGTCTGCCCGATCGGGTAGAGGACCTCGACAAACCAACACGAGCCATTCTTAAACGCCACAAATCGCCGGGCCGGGCCTGGCCGGGCGACTCGGGCGAGGTCTACACGTCCTTTGCTTGGGCGGTGGCGCAGCGAACCGCGGAACACTGGTTAGGTAACCTCGGGACGGCTGGCGAACGCGAGACGCTGCTGTGGCGCCTCATTCGGTTGCAGGCGGCACCCTATTTCGTTCTGGGAGCCCAAAGCGACGGTGTCCCCACTCACTATCAAGTAGGCACACCCTGGGACTTTCGAAAACAGTTCCGGCTACGCGATTTCGACGCTTGGGCAGATGCGTCGGGCCAACCTCTCATACGGTGGATGGCACGCGTAATTGATCGTGTTACTAACGAACAACGCTCCATCGAAGGACATATCGAAATCCGATGGAGTCACGGCCGCTTCCAGGGCGCTCCCGAAGCCAAGGTCTACCTCAATACATCTCCGCACCAGGTCGCTGGCTACCTGCCCGTCTCTTAGCAGAAACGGATCAACTGAGACCCAGATCACCATCACAAGCTACGACATCGACCCAACAACAAGAACGCCCGTCGTGTCCGGGGCAGAACCCGATCTAAACGGCCTGTAGTACTACCCGGTCAAGTGGGCCAAGAGAAGCTGGCGAACCTCGGCGGGACGTTCCAACATCATGGTGTGCCCTGTGTCCGCCAATTCAACAAACGAGGCATCGGCCAACTGCTCAGCGACAGCTTGACCTGACTTTGACGGGGTCATCCGGTCGCTGTCTCCGGCTATAACCAGAGACGGACAACGGACTCGGCTGGCTGCCTCGGCCACATTGACATAGGCGTTGCAGGCCAGCAAATCGGTGGCTAAAACGCCATCGGCGGTGCCGTCAAGCATGGCTACTCCCCCACCTAGCATCCAAAGCCCAGGGGTTGGGTTGCGTCCGATGTGTTGACGCTTACCGTGTCCCCAGGCCGTAATGAGTTGGTCAGCTAATGCGTCGTTGTCTTGCGCCGCGGCCAATAGCTCCGGGTGAACGGGCATTGCCATGCCCACTCCCAGCAGGCTTAGCGACATCACGCGACCAGACGCCTTGTCTCCGTCAACGCCCGCGGCATGAAGCGCTGCCAGCGCCCCCATCGAATGCCCGACAAGATGCGCTGACCCACCCAGCGCATCGATTACGTCGAGAAGCCACTCCCCTATGGCTTCGACCGTTGCAAGGGGTTCTCCTTCGCTAGTTCCATGACCCGGCACGTCTACCGCCGCAGCACGGAAGCCGTGGTGCGCCAAATAACGGGTTTGTTGGCTCCATATGGTTCGGTCCATACCAGCACCATGAACCATCACTACGAGTGGGTCGTCTCCATCGAGACTCCTGGCACCCGTCGCGGCAGTCACCATTGCATCGCCTACGAGAAATTTCATCGCTGCGAAGCCTTCAATGCTCGGGCAAAATCGGCACAAATGTCAGCCGGATCTTCGAGTCCCACCGACACCCGAATCAACTCCTCACCAATTCCGGCTTTTACAAGATCATCGGCACTGAGTTGCTGATGGGTCGTGGTAGCAGGATGCAATACCAGAGTTTTCGCATCGCCCACATTGGCAAGATGGCTAGCCAACTTGACCGATTCGATGAACTTTCGCCCGGCCTCGCGCCCTCCTTTGATACCAAAGCTCAAAATCGCTCCGGCGCCCTTCGGATATAGCCGGGCCGCAAGATCATGATCAGGATGGCTCGGCGAGTGCGGGTGACGAACCCACTCCACCGCGCTGTTTGCGTCCAACAACTCAACAACAGCCTTGGCGTTGGCCACGTGTTTATCCATGCGCAGCGGCAACGTCTCAACACCTTGCAAGATGTAGAACGCATTCTGAGGGCTCAGACATGCCCCGAAGTCACGTAACCCTTCGGCCCGTGCTCGCATCGACAATGCCGCTGACCCGAACTCTTCGGTGAAGGAAATACCGTGATAGCCCTCGTAGGGTTCGGTCAAATTCGCAAACTTGCCGCTTGCTTCCCAGTCGAAACGACCACCATCGACCACCACCCCGCCAATGGCAACGCCGTGGCCGCCCAGAAACTTGGTGGCCGAGTGAACGACGATGTCGGCACCATGGCTGATTGGTTGACAGAGGTACGGGGTAGCAAAGGTGGAGTCAACAGCCAAAGGCAGACCAGCAGCATGGGCGACAGCGGCCACCGCGGCAATGTCGAGCACTTCGATACCAGGATTACCCAGTGTTTCGGCGAGCACAAGACGCGTGTCGTCGGTAATGGCATCGGCGAAGGCTTGAGGATCTCGCGGGTCGACAAACGTTGTGGTGATACCGAACCGTGGCATCGTCAAGTTGAGCATGTTGTACGTTCCGCCGTACACATTGCGACTGCACACGATGTGGCTTCCCGCACTCATGATCGTGGCGATCGCCAAATGCAAAGCCGCAGAACCACTTGCGGTGCATACGGCCCCGACACCGCCTTCGAGCGCCGCTATACGTTCTTCGAGCACCGCCACTGTTGGATTAGAGATGCGGCTATAAATATGCCCCGATGTCTCCAGGTTAAACAAACTCGCCGCCTGGTCTACCGAATCGAAGACGTACGACGTTGTCATATGAATCGGCACCGCCCGAGCACCCGTTGCCGGATCTGGTTGTTGACCAGCGTGCAGGCTCAGTGTGTCGAAGGCGTAAAAATCAGGCTCCATAAGGCCAACGTAGTCGGTAGTCACTGGTCCCCCATGATCGGGTCAGCCAACGGCGATAAGTGCCACCCCTACGATGGAACCCACAATGCCAATACCTTGCCACCACCGCAGCAGATCCTTGTCATATTTCCAAGCCAATACCGCCGTCACCGCCGGATAAGTAGACGCCGCCACCGATACCTCACTAACCGACCCATGCTGGGCACCGAGCGTGAACAAAACAATTGCAAACGCCCCTATGGTGCCTCCCACTAGCGCAAAGGCGCGAGCAGAGGGCGGCGCCAAACGGGGCACTCGCTGGATCGTCGCCAGCGCCAACATCGCCACCAGCGACGCTCCCCTTTGGCTTACTGCCGGCCACACGCCACTCGCGATCGACGTCTCTCCAAGAAACACAAAGCCGACGCCAAAGAGCAGTCCCGATGCCACACCCAATACCAAACCAAGTCGGGCCCGGTCGCCAAGTTCGGGAGAAAACGAAGTGAGAACCAGGCTCGGTACCACTACAGCCACGCCGACCAGCGACCACATCCCCAGCGACTCACCTCGAGACAGACCCCACATGAATGGAATCAACGCGATAAAAACCGATGCCGTCGGCGATACGACCGCCACCGAGGCAACCGTCATACCTTGGTAAAGCAAAGCTAGGGCTAGCCCTGATAACACACCAGAAATCGCGCCAAAGGCCAGATCCCTGACTATGGGACTGCCATCTATAAGCGGTGCCAGAACCGCCGTCACGACTAAGCCTGCGCTAGAACCAGCGATGACCACAGTGACTGCTTTGGTTCGCTGGGCGGCAAAGCGCGCTAAGAAGTCACCAACTCCAATGAGCAGCGAACTTAGCGCTCCTAGCAGTACCGGCATTTATAGGCTAGAACAGCCTTTATCTCAGTTGGTTTCGAGCCACTCGACACGATTGCAGTCCTGCCACAGCCGTTCGAGATCGAAATAACGGCGAGTTTCCTCACCAAAAACGTGGACAACAAATATGCCGAAGTCCAGCAAGATCCACTCTGCCTCACGGAGACCTTCAATACGTTTAGGCGAAGGCCCGCCGACCAACTTGAGGTCTGCTTCAATGCCTTCGGCTATGGCGCGTACCTGGCGGCGACTGGACCCGCTCGTGATGATGAAATGGTCGGTAATCCCGACAACGTCGCCCACGTCCAAAACGATAGTGTTCGATGCAAGTTTGTCGTCAGCCGCTCGTGCCGCCAGTACGTGCCAATTCATCTCCACATGCTACTGCCCGATACCCAATTCAGGGACCGACCAGGTCAAGACCCAGATGCACAACGAGGTCAAACGCCGGATTGTCTTCGGGATCTAATATGACGGTGCCAATTCCCAACGCATCCGCAATCTCTTCACCAAACTCCATCCATAGCTCAGAGCTAACAATGAGCGACGATTCGGTCCGCAAAAAAGCATCTTCGTTGCCGAGTGCGGTGACCTGCGCCCCAGCCACAGCAACCTGGGTAACGAATTTAAGCGTAAGTTCGGGATCGCTGCTGGCGCCGTTTAGAACCAATGTCTGCGGGCGCAACACCGACGCCTCAGATGGCGCAAAGGGTGCCAGTTCATGCACCATGGTTTGGAACAGATCAATGTCGGGAACAAACCCTAGGGAATCAGTAGCCACGATCGGAATAGTGGCTGTATTGAGCACACCTTGAACCATTGAATTAAGGGAGGTCGCCAACGGCACATCATCGCCCAGCGTGAAGGCGCGATCAGAAGCCGCTGCCAACCAAGAAGTGATGACATCGTTATGGCGACTCAAACGGTTGGCCGACACTTCGCCCGGGTTAAGCCACCCCAACACCTCGCCAATCGAAGCGGCATCGATGGTCAACTCGCCAGATGCAAACTGCACAGTTCCGTTGACCTGGACAAGATCGTCCGCCAATTGAACGGTCACTGGCCGAGTACCGAACAGTTTCTCCCACTCTTGCTGGTCAAGGACGGCTACCTGTTCTAGGCGAAGCGCGGTAAACAACTGCAGGGCACCCGTGGCACCCGGCACACCATCGGACTCAAACGTCGTCGCAAGGGTCTGCCCGTCGAGAAAAATATCCGGAGGAATCACGAACCATGTACCGCCGACACCGTTCGCCACAGGGACCACAACGGCTGCTCCGACTAACTCGTCACTATGTACCAATAGCGCCGCGCTCACCGCCGTTGGTTCGACAATCGCCCGATATCCCGGCAACCGCGGGTTCGTCACAACCTGGGCCACGTCACCATCGGTGGCGTCCAAAATTGCTCCTGCGCCAGATTGGATAATTCGATACCCCGCGAACAGCGACAACCCGAGAAGAAGGGGAAAGAGAACAATCCAAACCCATTCGGCCGACGTTCGCTTGTCGCCTGGTCCTCGTCTCATCGATAAAGACCGTTGCGGTTGATGTAGGAGACGACAGAATCCGGCACGAGATGGTCCACCGGCGCCCCCGCAACAATGCGTTGACGAAGATCTGTGCTTGAAAGGTCGATCAACGGGCAGTCAACCATTTGCCATTCCCACCCATACGGCGGGGACTGCCCGGCACTACCCGGGCGATCGACAACCGCAACGGCGGCGAGGGCGCGGACCTCGTCAGGGCGCTCCCAGGTTGGAAGGCCATGGGCGGCATCGGATCCAAGAACCAAGAAAAGGTCCCGTTCTGGTGCCGATAATTCCGCCAGCGTGTCGGCCATGTAGGAATTACCACCTCGATCAATTTCGAGACTTACCGCCTGCATCCCATGTTCGTTCTCAACGGCGGCTTCAACCATCGCCAAGCGATGAGATGATTCGCTAATCGTGCGGTCCCCTACCTTTTGCCAAGGTACGTGAGCCACTACGAACAAAATTCGGTCTAACTCGAGTTCGTGAAGCGCCGACTGCGCAGCAACAAGCTGCCCAATATGCGGCGGATCAAACGTCCCTCCGAATATTCCCCAGCGTTGCCTCACCTGCATGGCGCGCATTGTAGAGGGTTCGCGTGGACTCCTACGCCCTAATCGTAAGATTCTACTGGACATCTCCCATACCATGACCTACCATGTCCTACTGGCTTTGCGGCCTACACATGCGTCCCCCAATGGGCGGAATAATGGACTCGACTGCGACGTTTACATCGGCATCGAACCACATATTTCCCTCGGGAGAATCCCGCTACTTTTGTGTGCTGCAAGGCGTCTAACACGATGCAATGGGGCGGGGGGGGGGGGGGGGGGGGGGC
>CAWKZT010000004.1:0-30160 GCA_963854565.1 Acidimicrobiia bacterium | reverse complement strand
GGCTACGTCGCTGAGCCGGACCGAGCGAATCGGACCAATGGGATTCGATGGAGTCGAGTGAAACAAACCGATCAGTCGAGTGAGGTTCCCTTCGACGAGTTCCTCGATCACAACATCGGCCTGGTTTATACCCGCTTGGGGTCGAGCCCGACCGACATTGTCGATCTTGATAGCGAGCACTGGGCGAGTGTTGTCGGTGCCGTTCTCGATACCCGTGAGATGGGAGCGAAGCTGCAACGAACGTTCCCAAGACAATTCATCCTGCAGCGCCGCGAGTTGAGGGTCAGAAGCGGTCCGTGCCAACCGAGCCGCAGCAACGGCGTCGACGAGAATGGGTTCGAGGTCACGGAGTCGTTGGAGTTCGGCATTCGCCGCGTCTCGGGCTTCTCTGGCGGGCGCAACACGCTGGGCGAGTTCGTCAATGAAGGCAATGCGCCCATCGATAATTTGGGCATAAAGAGAGCGTTCAATCGCCGGCTTAACCGCGGCGCGTTCTTCCAGTAACTCCTGCACCAGCCCGTCGAGCAGTGGATCCCCATTTCGGAACCGCTGCACGGCGATGGACTGCAGCACGGCCACAGCGGCCCTGTGGGTCTCGACGACCTCGGCATAATCGCGTTCGTAAATCCGAATAGCTACCTGGTTTCGACTGATGGAGTCGCGTATCGAAGCAAGTTCGTTGATTAGCTGAACAATCTCGCCGTCGAGACGAACTTGCTCGGCCAGTATTAATGCTTCGTCGGTTTCGAGTTGATCGACATCGAGTTGAGCTGAGGCCGTCGATGCGAACCAAGAGCACATCACGACTAAAACAACAAGCACCGCGGTCCACTGCTTTGAGGATTTCACACAATCACCTGCGCATTCCCGCCGGCCGGTCCGGGAGACCATACGGCTACCACCCCATCGGCAATGTTCGTTGGAACCCGCGGTGTGGCAATATCGAGCACCCACACGCCACTCTCGCCGGAAAGGAGTTCGCCAGTGAAGACAAATTGCTCATCATCGGGCGAGAAGAACGAAACATCCGCAGCAAGTTGGTCGAAGAACGGCGCGTACTGCGCCATGAACTCGTCAGTGGGGCGAAACAGTGGGCTGGATGTGGTGGCGAATTGGGAGAAGAAACGCCACTCGTACCACGGGTTTTCTCCCGCGGTGACCTGCACAAGGTAGGCGAGCGTGTCGCCGCTGGTACTCCAATACATCGAGCTGATAGGGACTCGGTCGATTGGTTGCGGGGAGCCGCCATAGACGGATACGACAAATAGTTGATCTTGAGGTATCGGAGTTACCGGCTCTTCGTCGAGTTGCAGTGAGGCGGTGATAATAGACGCCTGTGCCGGCGGCCGTTTGGTAACGGCAATCGCCATACGGTTGAGATCGGGGTTCGGCACCACCCGCAGGTAACCCTCATAGGTGCCGAGTGGTAGTCGGCCTTGGCCCAAATCTCCGGTGCTGATCAGCGTGTCTGTTTGACCATCTCGATCGGCAAAAACTAGGGCCCGATCATCGGTCGACCACACGGGAGTCTGGAAACGCCCTGGCTCGGATTCGATAGTGATTGTTGTGCCGTCGAGCGCCACGCGGTCGAGCCGGAAATTGTCGGCGTGAACCAAAATTTCGTCAGCGTTGGGACCCCACGTGAACCACAACGGTTCACCCGAGTCGAGGAGGTGTTCGTGGCCGAGGGTCTCGCCGATACTAATCGTGGATAGTTGCCGCCCTCGCGGGCTTTCGGAAACGAATGCCACATCTGTCGAAGTCGGCGACCAACTCAACAATTCCGGCGGCCCCGAGGTAACTATGCCGAGCGATGCTGACTGGTCAAAGCGATCGGCCCTAACCAGTGCAGTGCCGTCCGTTTCCTGGGTTGCCCAAGCAAGCAACGACGAGTCAGGTGACCATGTTGGCTGCGTGTGTTTGGCCCCGTCGTCGGGCGAGAGTGGCAACGGATCTGAGCCATCGGGAGCAACCGTAAACAGCGTGGCGCTAGCGGTCTGCACCGCGATACGTGCGCCGGGAGAGTTGTCTTGTTCGACGGGATTGGAAGCAGGTGGAAGGTCGTGTCCAACGCCCGGTGTGGGTTGACTTGTTGGTTGCTGGTCGGCCGGTAGATCGGTTGACGCCGGAGCAGATGATGGGGCGTTCGAACATGCCGCGGCGAGCATTGCAATGGCAAGGAGCCAACCAGGGAAGCGTAAGGAGCCCATACGTCGACTACGAAGCCTCGTGTTGGCTGGTGTTCGAGGTCCAACTAGCGCCGTCCCACCAGCGGAGCTCGGCTTTGCCTAATGGGTCGCCGTACCAACCTGCGCCGGGAGCGTGGGAACCGACAACTTGATCATGATGTTCTGGTTCTAATCCTTCGATCCGGAGCAGGGCATCGATGCGCTCGCTCAGGGGTGGGTGCGTGGCGAATAGGCCATTGAACCACGATCCCTTGTGCTTGGTCTCGTGGTCATTAGGAGCTTCGATCCACAAATGGGCGGTGGCGTGCGACGTGTGGCGAACCACCGTGACGTCGGCCTGGAGTTTCTCTAGCGCTCGTCGCAAGCCCGCTGGGTTACGGGTTATTTCAACAGCCGACGCGTCGGCGAGACCTTCGCGGCTACGACTGATGGCTGCTCGCAGCATCGCGGCAGCCAGCGGAGCGAGGACCAAAACAACAAGGAAACCGATGATCATGATGACTTGCGCTCCGCCATTGTCGTTCTTGCGACGACTGCTACGGCCACCGTTGATGCCACCCCACCACAATGCGCGCCAGAACATGTCGGCGATGAGGGCGATCGCACCAGCGGTGGCCACGGCCAAGGTCATGATGCGAATGTCGTGGTTGCGAATGTGGGCCAGCTCGTGAGCAAGAACACCCTCGAGTTCGGAACGTTCCAGCTTGGCGAGCAGGCCGGTCGTGACAGCGATTGCGGCGTCCTCGGGGTCGTGGCCGGTAGCGAATGCGTTGGGGGCCGGGTCATCGACGACGTAAACAGCAGGCTTAGGGATACCCGCGGCCAGCGCTAGGCCTTCGACAAGGTTGTGGAGCTGTTGGTGTTCGGACCGGTTGGCTGGCTGAGCTCGTGTGGCGCGCAATGCCACACCGGGAGCGCTCTTGGACATGAACCACGTGAGTACCAGTGCTCCAGCTGCGATGCCAACCGCGCCAATGGTGGGAATTCCCATTGCTGCTCCGGCCGCAATGCCAACCAATCCGAGCAGCACAAACGTGCCGATAAGAAGAATCCAGGTCCGACGCCGGTTGAGTCGTTGTAGGTCGTGGAAGTCGAGTCGCTCCATACGTCTATGAGACTAACGCTCTGGGGACTGGTGGAAGTGGCGGCCCACGATCAATGGCGAGGTGTTGGGCTTGAGGCGTCGACCGGCAGCAGCGTCGATTAGTGGAACACAACAGCGACTAGGGTCCATCTATGACCTGGGAGAATTCCGACCTGTTTTTGCCCACTGATGCAGCGCTGACTTTTGGGAGTACCCAAGTTGCTCGGTATCGCTGCCGAGCAGGCGATGGTCGAAGCGCCGAATCTGTTGAGCTCGAAGCTCGGCTTCAAGCGCGGGCGGGCGATGGCCGGTTGACCTACGACGAAGTAATGCCCATCGCGGACTACTCGCAAGGCACAACGATTGAACTGGACATCACCATCGATCTGCCCCTCGGAACTGACCCCGACGATCAGGATCGGTTGGCTGAGAACGCTTGGCAACTGGTCGTGAGCGTAGATGGTGAACCCCACCAAGGTGTGGGGTTCGACGTAGTCGTCGATGAGACGTCACGTCTGCTGTTAGCGCCGCCGCCCCACGAGTTGTCCTAGCTCCCGAGCCGTTCGATATCGGACCTCACCGTGAAAAAGAAACTGCCGCCAGCAATTGCTAGCGGCAGAATCTGGTGAATGCTGGCCACGCCCCCCGACGGGCCAGCAGAACTTTCTATGACCGTACCGGCTAGTTGACCTGGATCATGGCCATGAGTTCGGCTTTGGCTTCTTCGAATTCCTCGAAGCTGATCTCATCGTTCGCATAGCTCTTGTGGAGGCGTTCGACCGTGGCAAGAAGTTCGCCGGCATCGAGCTTTTCTTTGGTGGGAACAAGTTCGCTTGTATCGATGGGGGTTACGTCCTCAGCGGCAGCTTGGACTTTGCGTTCCAACCGTTTTTCACGTTTGGCAACGGCTTTGGCGGCCTTGGCCCGATCTCGCTGGAGCTTCTCAAAGGTGGTTCTACTTGAGGCCATGATGAGTCTCTGGTTTCTGTGGGGGATTTCTTTCGACACATATGTGCCGGTCGCGCTGTTCGGTCGCTTGTGGTAGCCCGATTTTGGCCGCCCATTAGCCTATGTCGAGTCGGGACAATATACGACGGGCCTCTTGAGCGGGTTGAGGCGATATAAGTGCGGGCGCGCAACGGGCCCGGTTCGAAAACCGGACCCGCGGTGGTCAGCGGTACTCCGCCCGCTGCGTTCTTGAACCTACATTCGTAGCCGATGTTTGGGGGGTAGCGCAACCTCAAAACTATTGAAATGTCAACCTTTTTAAACTACATCGATGCCATTTGTGTCGGTAGGGCTAGGCCGGTTGGCACTGTGGACACCATGTGGTGCTTCGAGCATCGAGTACTCGAAGTCGCAGCACGGTTGCACACCGATCACATTGAGATCCCGACCGTCCATAGCAATGCAGCTGGAACTGATTGGACCCTTCGCCGCCATCGAGATTCTTATAGTCGCGCAGGGTTGTGCCACCGTTGGCGAGGGCCGACTCCATGACCTCGGTTATCGCCTCAGCCAACATGGTTGCTTGTGCTTTGGTGATTGAGCGCTTGGCGGGGTTGACCTGCGCCAACCACAACGCTTCGTCGGCATAAATGTTACCCACCCCGGCAACCGGCTTCTGACTAAGCAACTGCGTCTTTATGTGCCGCTTACTGTTGTGTACTGCCTGCCATAGGTGGGGTCCATCGAACGACGGGTCGAAGGGTTCAGGGCCAGCATTATGCAAGGTGGGCATCGACGAATAGTCGCCGGTTCGAACGTAGCGAACACGTCCGAACCGGCGCGTGTCGTCAAAGGTAAGCGTGCGACCGTCGTCGAGTTCCCAGGACGCCCGAACATACTTTTCATTAGCCAACGGGTCGCCCAAATAGAGGGCTCCGGTCATTCCTAGGTGGATGACTAACTCGTGGTCGTTGTCGAGACCGACCAACAGAAATTTGGCGCGACGGCCAACGTTGGTGACCGTCGTTCCCACCGCCAACCTGGCGTCGGTGAACTTGTCCGAAGGGTGGGTTTCAGCAGCGACAAAGCGGGCTCCGGTAAGACGTGGTTCCAAAGCACGGCGGATCGTTTCGACTTCCGGTAGCTCGGGCATGGGACCAAGGTAGCTTCGTTAGGTGGAACACGACCAGACGACAATCGAAGAACTCTTCCAATCGGTGTTGGTCGCGGCTCAAGACGAGTTCCCGATGCTCGAGACACGCGGCGAACGCGATGCCTGGCTGTCCAGTGCCCTCGGATTGTGGCGCGAACCGGGTGTAGCGGACAATGCTGCGGCCGATGATGCGTCATTCCAGCGGTGGCTCGATTCTCGCCACGACCAGCCCACGGCCAAGGCAATGGCTGCCGCGCTCCGAGACTTCTGGACCGACCCGACGAACGAGCCACAGTGTCTCCGAGCCTGGGTCGACCCCGAAGATGTAAGGCTCGTGATTCTCGAGTTCGACAATGGATCCGACGCGCAGAAAGTAGCTGGACAAACCGAATCACCTGTCGCTCATGCATTGCTTATCGGAAGTGGCTCACGAGGCGAACTGGTTGACATCCACTTCGCCATCGACATCGAGCCGCTGATTGCTACCGCAGCCGAAGACGGTACGGCGTTCGTGGCGGTCGAGCCACAGGACGCGATGAACCGTGTCGCAAAATCCGTTGATGAGTTGGCCGCTAACCCGGGCGAACCCGACGATCGAGTATTGAGCAGCATTTGCCTGGTGCGGGCGCGCCTTGGCACAGCAGGATTCGGCACGGTCGATCCAGTGTTCTCGTCAGAAATCCCCGAGCCACCCACCGACGATCTGGCTGACCGGCATGGACTATCCACACTCCGCGCTGCGCTCAAAGGCAAGTTCGAAGAGCTCAGTGACGACGAATCCCGACATGTGCGCAGCGCGGCAGAACTAGTGCGCTGGGATGGAGCGGTTGGCCGACCCATCACCGAACTAGAGGGCCTGGCAACGTTGGAGTGGGCCGACTGGTTGGGGGCAATCATCGGGACCGTTCGTGGCGGCGCAGCCACCGAGATATCGGGTCCCATCCTTGTCGATCGGGTGAATCAATGCCCTGAAGTAACGTCACAGATCCCCAAAGCCGAGAGACAATGGTTCGAATGGGTTTTTGCAACAGTCGTCGAATCGTGGCGGGAACTCGGTTTTGTTGACGCACAGGGACTGCTCACCGAGGTGGGGCGGCGGAGTCTTCCGTGGGTCC
This sequence comes from Acidimicrobiia bacterium, assembly GCA_963854565.1. Lineage (GTDB taxonomy): Bacteria > Actinomycetota > Acidimicrobiia > Acidimicrobiales > JAHEJN01 > CAWKZT01. The sequence continues at coordinate 23,671 of CAWKZT010000004.1, read as the reverse complement.
TCATAGCGGCCTGGAGCAACGAACCTATTGGCTTACCTGACATTGCGCGTAACTGATACGAGAAGCAGCAGTATCGTAAGGGCCAATGAGTACTACGAACTACCTCCCCACGTTGTCAGTCGATATTCCTCTAGGCCCGGCCTACCAGGAACTGTTTGTGGGCAAGGCCCACGTACTCGGACCAGATGGTTCCGTTGCTAGCGCCAACGGCGCGGTGGCCGGAGCCGCGGTGTGGGGCGGTGACATGATGGACCTTTACGACGATCTCCAAGTCATTTCGCGAGCGGGCATCGGCTTCGATGCTGTCGATCTTAAGGCCGCAACCGAACGCGGAATTGTGGTCTGTAACGCGCCGGAAGCTCCCACCGTGTCTACTGCCGAGCACGCAGTGGCGCTCATGATGGCCTGCGCAAAAACGTTGTCTGCCAACCAACGTCGCCAACGCGATGGTGTGGGTGGCTATGCGGCAGCAAACACGGCCATGGAGCTTGAAGGACGCACGCTAGGACTGATCGGTTATGGCCGTATCTCACGGCGCGTCGGGGCGGTGGCCACTGCACTCGGCATGAACGTCATAGCCGCCGACCCATATGTCGATCCGGCATCGGCCGACGTAAACGTCGTGAGCTTTGATGAGTTGTTAGCCCAAGCTGACGTGGTGTCCCTCCATGCGCCGGCCACTGATGCCACCCGGGGAATGATCGATGCCAATGCGATGGCGGCCATGCGCCCCGGGGCAATCTTGGTGAACACCGCGCGGGGCGTTCTTGTCGATCACACTGCTCTTGTTGCGGCACTCGAATCTGGTCACTTGGGCGGCGCCGGTCTCGACGTAACTGACCCCGAACCGTTGCCCCTTGATCATCCACTGCTTTCCCGCGACGACGTGGTCGTTACACCGCACATAGCGTCATCTAGCGACCGAGGCAAACTGCGCCTTTATGAACACGCAATCGATAATGCACTTGGCGTTATTTCCGGTGACCAGCCAACAACGTGCGTGAACCCCGAAGTTCTCCCGACTCGGTCTCGGTAAATTCCCCGCTTGATTCCCGGTCAAACGCTTGCAAAAATGGTCGAGGTGGGAGTTGTTTTGCCGTGAGAAAAAAGAGCAACCAGGACTGGCGCGCTAATACCTCCCATGGCTTGTAGTTCATTGGTTTCCACTCCAGTAATATCGCCAGGTATGCACCATCTTTTGCGTCTAGCCCTCGTTGTGATTGTGCTGACGAGTTGCGGAGCGAACGTTGTGGTCCACGCCGAGCAGGCGCCCTCTGTTGCGACCGTCAACGTTGAGCCGCAAGAGGTCAGTAACCGGACCGTTGTGCACGTTCAAGGAGAGAGTTGCGCGGCCCTTGTCATTGGAGGTGGGGTCGTTATCGCCCCCAACCTCATCGTCACCAATGCCCATGTGATCGCTGGTATGAAAATGGTTGAAGTTCGCTTTCCGGGCGGCGAGTTGGTGCCGGTCGAAGTCGTTGGCTTTGACGCCAACCGTGACCTGGGCTTGTTGCGAATTGAACAAGCTGGCCTAGTACCTGCGCCGTTTATACGGGGAGAAACGGCAGCAACCGGTCTCCTGGTGGCGGTTGATACCGAGGGTGACAGAAGCGAGCGACCCTTCGAAGTAGTTCGGCGAATTATGGCAACAGGAGACAACATCTATCGTGCGCCAGGCGCATCGCGCCGGGCCCTTGAACTGCAAATGCATGTCAACCGGGGCGAGTCAGGATCAGGAATTTTTGATGAATACGCCAACCTTCTCGGCGTGGTGTTCGCTGGGTCACGACGTGAGGATGGCCGTTCCTACGCCGTGACCAGCGGCGAGATTCAAGACTTTGTCGACGAATCGGCCCTCAATCCCACGCCAGTTGGACCCTGTTTACAGATGCCGCCCCCTGAGCCTGACGAGTGAAGTACGGTAGAAGCGTGACTAGTGACCTTCCCGACATGGCCGACGAAGGCACCAAACCAAGCAACGTCTTGCCGTTCGTCGCGCCTGGTGCTCCCAATGTCACGCCAGAACCTGCCCCGGCCGACACCAAACTTATTTTGTTAAGTGCTCTAGGCGGAGCAATCACGATGGTGCTCATTTTGGCAACTTGGGTGTGGTGGCGCCGCCGTTAGGCCGCAAATTCTAAAGCAGCGAGTGTTATTGCGCCTGGGTTGTTTCGGCGGCGGCAACAAGCGCCACGGCGGGAGCATCGGGGCGCATACGTCCGGCCCTCACCAGGCGGCGAACCTCGTCGGATCCTGCCTGACAGCGCTCGACATAGGGGCACCAACCGCATAGCGGGCCGACCGATATGTCGAATTGGCTGGCTTTGCAACTGGACAGAACACGGTCCCAGATTTCTCGGAGGTCGGTTACTGCCTTGGCTATCGATTTTTCGGTGACCTTGACGCCGATAACACGCTGTCCTAAATAGAGCAGGCGAGCTTCGGTGGGGCGGTCGCCGGTTTCGGCCTCGACCGCGGCGGCATACAACATGACTTGGCTTAACTTGTCGGCCTCGTAGCGCGGCCGCGGTGCGGACCCGGACTTATAGTCGCTGATGATTTTTCCGTCATCGCCGAGGTCAATTCGGTCGACGATGCCGCGGAACGGAACGCCCCCAATGGTTACCTGCACGCCGTGTTCGGTGGAGTCAACATCGATCTCGGCGGGATCTTCGATGTCCCACAATCCATTTATTGCCTCCCAACCCTTCCACTTGAAGGCACGTTGGGCGTCATCATCGAGTTCTAGTGCAACGAAATCGGCATGATCGACGGTCTCGGGCCAGACCTCGCTGGCAATTTCTTTGGCCCGGTCGGGCGTTCGATCGTCGGGTGGTTCTTGGAGAAGGAGTTCTAGTACTCGGTGAGCAAACGTTCCAACCAGGGCGGGGATGCCCGGCGGATCGGGGAGCTGGTCGACGTAACGGTATTTCCAACGAGTGGGACATTGTTTGAATAACCCAGCTCCGGAGGGGGACAGGTGAATGGGTTCCCAGCCAGCCGGGCGAGGTTGTGGATCGCCGGGGGTGCTGGAGTCTTGAGATACCTGGTCAGGGGTCGCGAGTTCCATGAATGTAGTTCTAACACAAGGCTGTGACAAAGTACCCGCCGCACGCAATTCATCGTTCTGGATTCATCGTTCTGGGAGTGTGGGTGGGTTAGATGTCTAGGGTCTCTAGGTCGATTAGATCGCTATTGGCGAGTAGGAACTGACGACGTTGGGCAACGTCGTTTCCCATCAGCACGTCGAACATGTTGGCTGCCTCGGCGGCGGACGCAGCGTCGTCGATGGTGAGACGCCGCAGGATGCGAGTTTCGGGGTCGAGGGTGGTCTCGGCCAGTTCGTCGACGTCCATTTCGCCTAGACCCTTGAAGCGCACAAATTTCTCGCGTGGCACGTTCTTGTCGATAATCAGTGCTTCGAGTTCGCCATCGCTAAACGCGTAGTAGGTCTCGCCGCGCCACTTGGCGGAGAACAACGGCGGTTGAGCGGCGTACACCCGGCCAGAGTCGAGCAACGGTCGCATGTAGTGGTAAATAAGTGTGAGCAACAAACACCGGATGTGGCTGCCATCAACGTCGGCATCGCACAAGATTATGATGCGGCCGTAGCGCACTGAGTCGAGATCGAAGTCCTTACCAGAACCCCCGCCTATAGCGGTGATGAGTGCTTGGGCTTCGGCGTTGTCCAGCACCTGCTTGGCGGTCGCTTTGCCGGCGTTGACCACCTTGCCTCGTAGCGGCAAGATCGCCATGTTCTCGGAGTTTCGCCCGGCCTTGGCAGGACCAGCCGCGGAATCGCCCTCCACGATCAACAGTTCGGAGTCCATGCCGTGCTTGCGGCAATCGGCCAACTTGTCGGGCATGCCGGTGGAACCGAGTGACGCCGCCTTGCGCTTGTTCTCTAGGACCTGCTTGGAAGCAACTTTGTTAATGACCGCTGTAGCGAGCTTGTCGCGTAGCGCGTTGACATGGCTCTTGGGACCTGCGCCTTCGAACCATTCGACCATGCTGGCTTTGACGATGTCGTAGACAATGCCCTGAATGGCAGGTGTGCCGAGTTCTTGCTTGGTTTGCCCTCGGAACTGTGGTTCGGGGAAACTCACTTTGATGGCGGCGACGAGTCCTTCTTGGACATCGTCTTTGGTGGCGCGATCTTTGCCTTGTTTAGCAAGCTTGGTGAGCTTTCGATATCCCGACAGCAGCACATCATTTACGGCGCGGTTCATGGCGCGTTCGAATCCGATGAGGTGCGTGCCGCCTTCGCGAGTGGGGATGGTGTTGACGAACGTAGTGATGGAGCTCTCGTAGCCAACGTTCCACAGCAATGCGATATCGACGACGACCTCGCGCTTCACCATGGTCATCTTGCCGTCGATGGGAACCTTCTCTTCGAAAGAATCGATACCACTAATGCTGATGACCTTGGTGACCGGGTTGCCAATTGACAGTTCGTTGACAAGGTCGGTTAGACCACCACGAGACACGTAGGTAAAGGGAACGTTGTCATATCCCGTGCGTTTATCGGTGACGGACATCTTCATGCCAGGTACGAGGAAACAGGCTTGGCGGACTCGATCGCAGATGAGTTCGAAGTCGATCTCGGCGGCAGGATCGAATAACTCGCGGTCGGGCCAAAACCGGACGCGGGTGCCCGTTTTGGTCTTGGAGATGGATTTTACCTTTTCGAGCTCGTGGGTTTTCTTGAAACGCGCCCCCGTGAACTTGCCGGCGACGCGTTCGTTGAAACCAAGACGCCAGGTGGTTCCGTCGCGGTCGACCTCGGCCACGAGTTTGGTGGAGAGGGCATTGACAACCGATGCGCCAACACCGTGAAGGCCGCCCGAGGACCCATAGGCGCCGCCGCCAAATTTGCCGCCGGCATGAAGCTCGGTGAGCACAACCTCGAGGGCAGAAACCTTGCGCTTGGCGTGCATATCTACGGGAATACCACGGCCATTGTCGGCTACTTCGACTGAGCCATCGCGGTGCAAAAATACATCGACGCGTTTGGCGAATCCGGCGGCGGCCTCGTCGACGCCATTGTCGATGAGTTCCCAGACGAGATGCATGAGCCCATCGGAGCCAGTGCCACCGATGTACATGCCCGGACGTTTACGTACGGCTTCGAGGCCTTCGAGTGTTTGGATGGAGTCGGCGTCGTAGCCGGTGTTTGCTGCCATGGTGTGCGTCCTTTACCAGCGGGCCATACCGACGGCCAGAATGCGTCGGTCGGTCTCGGTGCTGACGAGATCGCGCTTGGATGGAGCGAGCGAGAAATAGACCGGCTGGGGATCTTCTTTGGTGGGGTTGTCGTCGGTTGACATGACCGCCATGAGTGAATCGGGTGATCCGGTCCATGCATAGGTGAGTCGTTTTTCGGTGCGGAACTTGGTGAGCCGGACACCCTGGCCGCCCCGCCCTTTGGACTCGATTTCGTGTACCGGTGTGCTCTTGGCGGTGCCGGTATCGGTTACCGAAACGATGATGCCGTGCTCAGCAATAACGCCCGCCGTAATTACTGTTGCCCCGGACCGGAGCTTCATGCCTGCGACTCCACCCGCGCTACGACCCTGTTCGCTAATCGCCGCGGCAGGGGTACGTAACACCTGAGCATCGGAAGAAATAATGATGATGTCGGCGTGATTGGCGCACGTAAATGCCGCCGCCACCTTGTCGCCATCTTTTAAGTTGATGATGGTCTTACCGGACTTGGTGCCGGTTACCTCGTCGGCCGTGAGGCGTTTGACGGTTCCGTTTGCGGTAACGACAACCAGCGAGTCGGGCGATCCGTTGGGCACGAGTGCGAGCAGATCCTCGCCCTTGGCGGTGCCGAAGAGTTGGTTGCCTTGGGACCCTCGGCTGCGACCGGCGACTTCGCCAATGTCGTGAGCCAGCACAGTAACGGCCCGTCCTTCGGAGGTGATGGCCGTGATCTCGACGGTTGTGGAGGCGAACGCGTCGCTGATGAGCACGTCGTGGCGGCCTGGTGTGGACCGCTTGGCGCCATCGATAGGCGCTCGGCCCACTGTGCCCGTGGTGGACAACGTGAGCAGACATGGTTCGTCGTCGAGGTTGGTCTTGTCGACAAGGGCTATGCCCTCGAACGATGGGAGATCTTCGAGCATGATGATCTGACTGCGACGGGGCACGGCATAGGCCTGAACGGCCTCGTCAAGTTCTTTTAAAACCAGAGTGCGCTGTCGCTGATCGCTGCCTAACAGCACGCGGTAGCTGTCAATATGTTGTTCGAGGTCGATGCGTTCATCGACAAGTTTTTGCTTCTCCAAGGCCGTGAGACGACGGAGTTGCATGTCGAGAATGTGTGATGCCTGAATTTCGCTAAGGCTCAGTTCGGCGATCAAGCGTTGGCGGGCTTCACTCACATCGGCAGAGCCGCGAATAATGCGAACTACCAGATCGATGTTGTCGAGGGCGATCAATAGCCCGTCGACGATGTGGAGTCGGGCGAGGGCTCTTTCGAGGCGGAAATTGGTGCGTCGTACGATGACATCTAAGCGATGGTCGATGTAGTGCTGGCACAGGTCATACAGGCTGACGGTTTGGGGAGCACCGTTTACGAGCACCACATTATTGACGCCAAAGGTCTCTTCGAGAGGCGTTAGTTTGTACAAGTTGCCGAGCACCACCTGGGCATTGACATCGGGCTTGCAGTCGATTTGTATTCGCATCCCGGACTTGCGGTCCGAGAGGTTGTTGAGCCCGGAAATCCCGTCGATCTTTTCGGTCACTATTAGTTCTTTAATACGGCCGATGATCTTCTCGGGACCGACCTGATAGGGAAGTTCGGTGACGATAATGCTTTGACTACGTGGGGTGCGCTGCTCAACCTCGGCGATGGCACGAATCTTGATGGTGCCTCGGCCCGTAGAAAATGCGTCGCGGATGCCATCGCCGATGATGATGCCACCGGTGGGGAAATCGGGGCCGGGGATGACCGACATGAGTTCATCAACGGTGGGCTTGGGGCGCCGTTTGGTCATCACCATGTGGATGGCATCGGCGACCTCGCCCAAATTGTGGGTCGCCATATTGGTAGCCATACCCACGGCGATACCGGTGCCGCCATTGACTAACAGATTGGGGATGAGCCCAGGTAGGCAAATGGGTTCTTCATCTTCGCCGTCGTAGGTGGGCCGGAAATCGACGGCATCCTCGGCGAGTTCGCCGATCATTGCCATGGCCGCGCGGGTAAGTCGTGCCTCGGTGTAACGGGAGGCGGCCGGGGGATCGTCGAGCGAGCCAAAGTTGCCATGGGGGTCGACCAAGGTGACCATGCGACCAAAATCCTGGCCCATGCGCACTAGGGCTTCATAAATGGCCTGGTCGCCGTGGGGGTGATAGCGGCCCATAGTGTCGCCAACGATTCGAGCAGATTTACGATGCGGCTGCTCGGGGCGAATTCCCATTTGGAACATGGAGTACAAAATGCGACGTTGCACCGGCTTGAGTCCGTCGCGAACATCGGGAATGGCACGCGACGTAATAACCGAAAGTGCGTAGGACACAAAGGATTCGGACATCTCGTCGGCGACGGAAACATCGATGACGCGCTTGGCGAATGGGGCAGAAAGGTTCAGCAACTCTTGCTGGTCAGACACAGTTTCTCCGTGGTCGTTGGACCGGATGATCGATCGAAATGGGGGCAGTGCGAATACACAAGTCGGTAAGTCGAACTCCGCCGCGACTTACCGCCTTGAAGTTAGTACGGAGGTGTGACACTGCAGCGGCAATCCGTGTATATCCGGTCAATATCTCTGATCTAGCCGAAAATAGTGGTGGACCTGTTTGGTAGTGGTGGACCTGTTTGGTTGTGCAGAACGGCGCCAGAGGTGAGCTGAGACGCTAAAGATCGCGCCGATTGGTGGGGGATTGGAGCATTTCGTTTAAGTAGGCCGCCAGACCACGCACAAAAATGGGATGGATTCCCACGGTTGGTATCCGGATGAAAGGCACCCCGCTCGCATTTGCTTGTTGGGCCGCAAGTGTGTCGAGGTCATAAAGCACTTCGATGTGATCGCTCATGAAGCCAATGGGGATGACCACAGCGGTTGTCCCAGCCGGCAGAGTCTCGATGACGTCGCCAACATCGGGCTCGAGCCATGGCGTCTGGGGCGCTCCGCTTCGGCTTTGAAAGACCACCGAAAAAGGTCCGTTGAAATCGATCGCTCGGACGACAGCGGAAGCTGTCTCGCTGAGTTGCTCTTGGTAGGCGCAGTCGTCGGCCATTGTCTGGGGCAAGCTGTGGGCGGTGAACAGCAACGTCATGTTGGCGAGTTGTTCGGTCGGCAGGTCGCTGAGTTGGTCGGTAATTTGAGCTGCCGTCGCTTCGACAAACTCGGCCACGTTGCGAAGCGGAGCAATTTTGTGGATGGCGGGGGCATCGGGCCCGGCTTTTTGAAGAGCCGCGTCGATGTCTTCTTGGTATTGCCCATCGCCGGAGTAGGAGTCGAACAGTGAGGTGGCGAACGCAAGGGCGTTGGTCACGCCATCGGCTGCCATTTCCGCAACGGTGTCAGCCAAAAATGGTTGCCAGTTGCGATTGCCGAAATAGATAGGCAAGTCGACATCAAGCTCGGCCAGCGCGGTTTGGAGTGCATCGATGAGGTCGAGATTTTGACCATTGATTGGGCTGATGCCACCGAACTGGGCGTATTGTTTGGCCACTACGGCGAGGCGGTTATCGGGGATATTGCGTCCGGCGGTGACATTGCGCAGGAACGGCATCACATCCGCGGGCCCCTCGGGTCCACCGAAAGATATGAGTAAGAGAGCGTCGAAGTCGGTCATGATAAGTTGTCGGTGGAAACGAATGCCAGCATCGAGGAAGGTTCGACCTCGACCCCACATTCGTTCTTTAGGGTCCTAGCTACGAGTTCGGCGGCCGTTTCTGCTTCGTCGGTGAGGCGGCCCCGGACTGAGCCACTTCCGGTAATGGCCGCGGCAACATCGCGATTGAACGCGCCCAACATTGTGAAAGAACGTTGGGTTGTCTCGGGAGCGAAGGCGGCCGCGGACTCGACCGAATTAGCAAAATCGGTGAGGCTTTCAGAAATTAGGACTAAACGGTCGAGATCCGACGACTCATCGGGATCAATCGGTGGTGGTGGGGGTGGAACCGAACCAGCAATTGAAGTAGCCCAGTCGCAGAATCCGGGCAACGCCGCAGCCGTCTCCGCTTGGTTGGACCCCGGCCCGCTACAGGCCGCCACGGTGGCTATGAGTCCAAAAAAAGTGAGTAACAAACGCAGGCGCATTGCTCCCAGTAAACCGTGTTCAGACGCGACGGCCACGCGCCTCTACAATCGTTTCTGTCATGACGTTGATTACCGCGCTGTTCCTTCTTCTATGCATAGTTGTTGGTTACGGCATAACGGGGTTTGTTTCTTTGGAACTTCGCCTCGAGGAACGGCTTCCTATTGCGGTAGTCGTTGGGTCAATGGTCGTCACATTGACTTCACTTGCCACCATTGCTCTGGTGGGATTCAGCGGTGCGGCTGTGGTGATTGGTTTGCTGCTTGCGCTCGCAGTAAGTGTCTTCGGGTGGCGCCGCTTGCCGAACACTCCTCGGGTCGACGGCACTGATTTCGTCCGCCGGCTCCGACAAAGTGGCTCGGCCCGCGACAACCCTTGGCCGCTTCTTGTTCTCGTTAGCCTGTGTTGGCCGCTCACGATCCGGATCATGTCGCTGGCGTATCAGACCGGTCCAAACGGCGCAGTCCAAGCCGGCCACCTTTCGGTGTTCGGCGACTGGCAGGCGCATCTGGCGTATGGAAGCGCCTTCGCCCAACGCGACGGGCTAGATCTCACGACACCGTTGGCGTCGGGCGAGGACTTTGCGTACCACTTCGGCGTCGATCTATTCGCCGCTCTTACGGTTCCTACGGGAATCGATATGCCGGCGGGGTTAACCGTTACCACCGGTTTCCTAGCACTGGCTATTCCGCCGATCCTTTACATGTTTGGTGCCCGCCTCTTTGAGCGACGCAGTATTGCGGCGCTTGGCCCGTTGATCTTCCTTGGGGCGGGCGGCTTGGGGTTCTTCCGGTTCTTTGACGATGTACGAGCCGGTGGCTGGGGTGTTCTGTGGCGTCAATCACAGGATTACACACGCGATTTTGACACCCTGTGGATGGACAACCCGGTGTTAGGGCACCTCTACGCCCAGCGTCCGACCATGATTGGTTTCCCGGCGTTACTTGTCGTTCTCACCTTGGTTTGGCGGGCAGTCGATCGTCGGACGATCCTTGCCGCGGGCGTACTTACTGGGTTGTTACCGATCTTTCATACCTTCAGTTGGGGGACAGCGCTGCTCTTAGGCAGTTTCTGGGTCGTTCTCCGGCGGCGCCAAGATGCGCTGTGGTTTGTCGTGCCGGCCGTCGCGCTGGCAGCCCCGGTCGTTGCTTGGCTCGTTCCGCCCAGCCCAAGTGGCACGTTTAGATGGCACTGGGCATGGGTCTCCGACGGCGCTCCCTGGGACATTGCTTGGTTCTGGGCGTGGAACACCGGGTTGTTCCCCGTCCTCTTCGTGATGGGGCTCACTTGGCGGGCCGCAGTCCGCCGCGAATTGGCAATAGCTATCGCCCCCATCTGGTTGTGGTGGGTTGGTGTGCACCTAGCTTTGCCTCACCCATGGCCCGGAAATAACGCGAAGTATGCGATTTTCTGGTGGATGCTCGGGGCGTTCGTTGTCGCCGCGGTGCTGGTGGAGTTGGTACGTGAAGCGACCCAGAAAAAGTCGGCTACATCGTCGATCACTCTGGGCTTTGTTGTCATCATTTTTGTTTCCCTAATCGCGTCAGGGAGCCTCGATATTTTGGCCGCGGTTGACGGTTCAGGTGGGGCTTATCCGGCTACCACGATGTCAGGGGGCGAGGTGCTCGTGGGCGAGTGGGCGCAGTCCACCGCCGACGACGCGGTTTTCGTGAGTACGCCCGACTCAACCAGCCAACCGGTCTCGGCCTTGGGCGGGCGGCAAGTGGTTTCTGCTTCGTCGGGTTGGGTGTATGACCTCGGTCTCAACTGGCTAGAACGGGCCGAGGACAGTAAGGCAATGTTGCGCGGTGACGCGGGAACCGAAGAACTGGTTGCCAAATATGGTGTTGACTTCGTCGTGGTTGGTCCAGGCGAACTTCGAGCGGGAGCAAACGTGAGCTACTGGGATGCAGCGGCCACGCTGGTCTACGACCTGAGTGGGGTAAGAGTCTACGAAGTGGACCAGGAGCGCTCATGAGGACCCTTGCCGTACTGATTCCTCTCAACACACCGAAACAACGCCGACGTCTGATGGGATGGACCGTCATCGCTCTGGTCGCGTTTGGGCTTGTTCTTCGTCTTTATGAGCTGGGAGATCGAGCCCTACACCATGACGAAAGCCTTGACGCGTGGTTTTCGCAGCGCTATGTCGAGGGCACCTATCAGGGGTACGACCCCGTCTATCACGGGCCATTGCGTTTCTATGTCACAGCCGGCTTTTATTGGTTGTTTGGTACTGGTGTGGGTAGTGCCCGGATGATTTCAGTGGTGTCGGGCACGTTGTTGATTGGGATGCCGTGGTTTCTTCGTAAGCGGCTAGGCAACGCGGGCGTGCTAGTCGTGGCGCTCATCTTGGCTATTTCGCCTTCGTTCTTGTACTTCAGTCGCTTCGCGCGAGAAGATGCGTTCTTTGTCTTGCTCACCATGGTGTTCATCGTGGTGCTCTTTGCCCACATCGATCACCCCCGTGAGGCCACGCTAATTGGTCTCTTTTTGGCCCTGGTGGCCATGTGGTCGGTGAAGGAATCCGTCTTCATCGTCGTGCTCGTTGTTGGCTCTTTCTTGTTGGTCGAGTTCGCGAGCCAATTGTGGGAACAAGCTGGACGTCGCCGCATGGACAGCTACGCAGTGGTGGCCTGGGGACTTCTTGGGATTGCGGCTTTCCTATTCGCTCTGCAGGGCACCGTTACTGATTCGATGGTTTTCCATATGGCATGGTGGGGCGGTTCGATGCTGGTCTTTGTGGGCTACGCCTGGTACCTGAGCGCCAAGGTCAGTAAATCTCCGGCCACGACTCGTCTCGGTGGATCGGTGACCAAACCTGGTGTTGATGGATGGTCATCAGCGGTCGCCATAGCCATCTTCTCTTTCATGGCGATCTTCACGTTGTTCTTCACCGAATGGCAAGGCACCAACACCCCCTCTACCGAATCAAATTCGGTGATTGACGGTTTGGTCGGGGGATGGAAGTACTGGCAGAGCCAGCAAGAAGTCAACCGAGGCGGGCAGCCCGCGACCTATTACCTATTCATCATTCCTGCGTACGAGTACCTAACAATTGGTCTCGCTCTATTCGGTGCCCGCCGAGTCTGGGTGCACTCGACTCTTTTCGGGCGCTTCGCGTTGTACACGAGCATCATTTCGATTGCCGCTTATTCCTATGCGGGCGAACGTATGCCGTGGCTGATTCTGCATCCAATGTTGCCACTATTGCTGTTGGCGGGATTAGGAGCTCAGGACCTTTGGGATCATCGTCATCGGGCGTTGGCAAAGGGATCGGCGGTGGTGTTTGTTGCCGCATTGGTGCTCACCTTGGCCGCTTCATTTCAGGTCAATTACGTCGACCCCGAGAACCCACGCGAGATGCTCACTCAGGCTGGTCAAGCTACCGATGACCTCGCCGACACCGTAGATCGTTTATACGTGATCGATCGGCTTTTCCAAGGCGAGATGGGTCGTTCGCCCAAGATCGTTATCGACTCTGAGCTGTCGTGGCCCTATGTGTTTTACGTGCGCAATCTCAACAACGTGTTATGGCAAAGCCTTGATACCGCGGTGCCGGCCGATGCCGACGTCGTCATTGTGGCCAGCGATAACCGCCAAGGTGTCGCCGAAGGCGTTCCACTGTTCAAAGCAGTCGAGCAGAACCATCGCGAATGGTGGGTGGCAGGTGGTGGAGGCACAGCCGACTATTTCGGTGGGGGCATCGCCGGCTGGTGGAATTGGATGGTGAGTCGGGAGACCTGGGCCAACGATGGCGGCTACGACGGTGTAGGCGGCGTTAGCGAAACCGTCTTCGTGAGTCCCCAGGTTGCCGAAATGGAACTACGCGCCAACGATTTGGGGGTCGGCGAGTGATCGCTGTCCTAGCTTTGGGTTGATTGCCTGTAGCTGATTGCCCTTATCTGGTTACCCGTTGGGGTGAACCTGATAGTTGGAGGCAGTGTTACTCGCCGACGGCACGAAGGTGAGCAACCTCTTCGGTTTGCTCGTCTTCTTCGCCGTCGTCAGGAACCTCGGCCCAGAAGTCGCGGTCGGCATGACCGTCGAGCCAGAACTCGTGATGTTCGAGGAATGTTCCGGACTTAAGATCGTCGGATTCTTCGAGATGGAGAGCGTGAATCCATGCGTCTCGACCAAACAACTGTCGACCCGCGCCCGAGGAGCGCAGCAAGATAATTGATAGCGCATACACCGCAAAGGCGGCCGCGAGAAGAAGAGGTATAAACATAAGCAAAATGACCCTATTCGCGATTCCCGACAGAGGCAACCGGAATGGGAATTGATTATGGTTAGGCCGTCTTGGAGATTTCGAGATCGTGCAGGCGGCGGATGGCGGCAAGGAGAATTTTCTTGGCCATTCGGGGTTGCTCATCCAGCAAAGTCATGAGCTCGCGGCGGTTCAACACTTCTATAACCATCGGTGACGTGGCTGTCACTGTGGCCATGCGTGGGGAGTCCGATAGTACGCCGACTTCACCGGTCATGTCGCCGGGGCCAATGTCGGCGAGCTTGCGTCCGTTGCGGCGAACGACGGCTGTACCGGTCAAGAGGATCATGAACTCGCGTCCGATTTCGTCCTGCGTGATGATGTCGGTGCCCTCAGCAACGGTGACGGCAGTCATTAGGCGAGAAACCGAACGGAGTTCCTTGTTCGAGAGGTCGCTAAACATCGGTATGGACTTGAGACGTTCGTCGGTCTTTGCTTTAGACACGGGTCCTCCAGTGGATTTGTGCTTGTCATCTTAGCTTGCCCTCGGTTAAGGGTCTAGCTGCTGGACAAGCGTCACAGCTCGATTTTGAAAGATCAACAAGCCCAGGGCGTCGCCCACGGTGGAATGCATCGGTGCGGGGGAGCATCAGATGCGAGTCGAATCCGTCGCCCCGTCTATGGTTTGGGGTATGACTGTTCTGGGGTTGGATCTGACGCGAGTCGGACAAGTTGTCGTGGGGCGAGACCGCGAAGTTGAACTCGTAGCGGCATCGCTGGCAGCGGCCCGCAACGTTTTGCTGGAGGGGCCACCCGGCACCGGAAAGTCGACGCTTCTTCGAGCGGTCGCCGCCGAACTGAATACCGGCTTTGTGTTTGTCGAGGGCAACGCCGAACTGACTCCAGCGCGTCTTATTGGTTCCCATGATCCGGCGCGTGTGCTCAGCGAGGGCTACAGCGCCGAGACCTTTGTTGACGGTCCGCTGGTTCAGGCCTTACGCGATGGGTCGCTGTTGTATGTCGAAGAGATCAACAGAGTGCCGGAAGAGACCCTTAATGTGCTGGTAACCGTTATGTCCGAACGCGAACTTAATGTTCCGCGGATCGGCCTCGTGGCCGCTGCACCGGCTTTCCGCATCGTGGCAGCAATGAATCCGTTCGACGCAGTAGGCACAGGACGTATCTCGGCAGCCATTTATGACCGAACTTGTCGCGTCGCCATGGACTACCAAAGTGCCGTCGACGAAGGCGCAATCGTGAGTCGGGCGGTGACGACCGCGGGTGGTGCCGAAATCGAAGCCGACCGTCTTGCTAACACTGTGCAACTCGTCCGAGATACCCGCGCCCATAGTGAGATTCGTATTGGTTCGTCGGTGCGCGGAGCGATCGACATGGAGTTGCTTACCCAGCAACTGGCTGCGATCCGTGGCGTTGGTGTCGATGACACGGTTGCGTCACTTGATGCGGCAACCACGGCGCTTTCGGGACGCATTCGCATATTTGAGGGGTCGGGTCGTACGCCGGACGAAATCATCGAGGAACTATGGATTAAGGCGTTTACTGCCAAGGTGAAACAGTCCTCCTCCTCTGATGGCGGAGATGAATCGGGAAAAGCCCCGGCCCGCTGAACCCACCCCAACACGGTCAGCAGCGGGCCGATCAAGGTGGCTCCATCAAGGAGGGTCCCGACGTAAAGGAAGCCGTCGACGAGGCGCGGTCGCAGACGACGGCGCGCTCACAGCTTTCCAAGAATCCGGCATTTCAGGAGATGTCTCCTGAGCTTGGGACGATCGACGAAATTGCGTTCGACGCGGCCATGGCCAAGGATGCTGATGAGGCCCTTTCAACGTTGGCCATGGCGCATGGGTCATCGGATCGAAGGCTTCGTGAACTCGCAAAACGCCTGGCCGGACGCGTCATTGTTGATCTGGCGCGTGGCGATCACCAACCGCAGAGCGGCGTCGATACCTTGCGACGCGGCAAGTGGACCGAAGGCGCCGACCTCGATCTTGATGCCTCCCTTGAACTTGTAGCGGAGTCTCGGGCTCTCCGACAGCCAGTTGACCTCAACGAACTTGTGGCAGCCTCGTGGTCGCGCCGCGAACACGCCCTCACACTCATCATTGATCGCAGCGGGTCTATGAACGGTGACCGCCTCGTCGCCGCGGCTTTGAGTGCTGCAGTGATGGCATGTCGCGCGCCAACGGACTACAGCGTTATTGGTTTTTCTCGCGATGCATTGGTCATCAAGGCCCAGGACCAGCACCGGCCTATCGAAGACGTCCTTGACGACATCTTGTCACTTCGGGGTCATGGGTCTACCAACATCGAACTTGGCCTTCATGCGGCAGCCGAACAATTAGGACGTTCGCAGTCTTCTCGGAGAATCGGGATTTTGCTCTCCGATGGCAAGGTAACGGCGGGTGGCGATCCGCAGGACCTGGCCCGACGATTCGACGAACTTCACGTGGTCGCCCCACCGGATTCGCCCGAGGCTGAGGCAATTGCTCGCATGGGCGCCGGTCGTTATGCCGAGGTCGAATCGCCCACCGATGTACCGCGGGCGCTCATTGCTTTGTTGCGTTAGTCGAAAATGATGATGCCACGGATGTTTTTTCCGTCGCGCATATCGGCGTAGCCCTGGTTGACCTCGTCGAGGGTGTAGGTCTGGGTGATCATTTCGTCGAGCTTGAGCACACCTTGGGCATATAGGTCGGCCAAATGCGGAATGTCGGCCCGAGGGTTACCCGAACCAAACAACGAACCCTTGATCTCCTTGTTGGACAAGGTGAGGTCGAAGAGGGAGAACGGCGTGTTGAAATCGTCGAGCGGACCCAGACCAGTGACTACGCACGTGCCGCCTTTGCGGACCAGAGCCATAGCAGGAGCCAACATGGTTCCTTCGACAACGCCGGCTGTTAGGAGTACCTGGTCGGCACCTTGGCCGTTGCTGAGTGGCATGACGACCTCCATCGCCTCTTCCATCGACGCCGCGGTGTGGGTAGCGCCAAACTCCATCGCCAACTCACGCTTGCTTTCAATGGGGTCGACCGCGATGATACGCGTGGCGCCAGCCATCCTGGCGCCCTGGACAGCAGCTGAGCCAATGCCGCCAATGCCGACAATGATAGTGATGTCGCCGGCGCCAACTTCGGCCCGGTGAACAGCAGAACCCCAGCCGGTGGCTACACCGCAACTGAGCAGCGAAACGGCCGCCAGATCTAGGTCTTTGTTGACTTTCACCAGGCTGTCTTCGCTGGCCACGATGTGATCGGCGAATGTGCCGAGCTTGAGCATCGGGCTGACATCGCCATCGTGCGCGTGGGTGCGGAACGACATGTCGGGCATCATGCCGGGTTCGAGGAGGTGGGCACCAAGGTCGCAAAGGTTTTGCTGACCGCTGGCGCACCACTTGCACCGACCACATGATGGGATGAAGCTAGTGGCGACGTGGTCGCCTACCTCGAGGGAGGTAACTCCCGGACCCAGCTCTACTACGATGCCGGCGCCCTCATGGCCACCAATGAGTGGCATGGGTGCCGGCATGGAGCCGGTGAGTGTGTGTTCGTCGGAGTGACACATGCCGGCGGCAACCATCTTGACGAGAACTTCGCGTTCGCGTGGTGGGTCGAGTTCGATTTCTTCGACGCTCCAGCTGGTGTTGATTTCGCGCAATATTGCGGCTTGTACCTTCACAGTGTCCCCCTGTGGACGTGAGTTGTTTCTCTAGTGAAGCCCATATCTGGGGTTCGGGTCGAGTCAGACGCCGCAAATCTGCTTCCGCTGGATCCAGCGACTCGAGTTAGTTGCTCGATCGATGGGCTTCGATGTGGTCAACTAGCGACAACACCAGGCGGTCCAACAGGTCGGAGCCTTCGCGTGCTGAAGCCCCGGCGGGGTCGCCCATAATGCCATTCGGAGCATGAGGCTGAACTCCGTCGGCGATCAGATCGGGAATGAGTTCAGCGATGGGTGTGGTGTTACCGGCTTCGGCAGCAGCAAGATCCACCGATTCGGGGCCTATAGCGAGCATGAGTGAGGTCTCGGTTCGACCAGCGTGGGCATCGCTTTTGGGGATCGACGGCCACCAGGCTGATGCAGAACGCTGTTCGTGGGTCAGGGTGGCTATTGCTGCGGTTACGGCGGTGTGGTTGCCCCCGTGTCCGTTGACGATGACGACGTGACCAAACTGGGGGAGCGCCGAGCGCCCTAATTCGGTCAGTAGGAAGGCGAGCGCCTCATTGCCGATCGAAAGTGTTCCCGGGAAGGCTTGATGTTCGCCGCTGGAGCCGTACGCAACGGCTGGTGCAACGACCACAGCGGAGCACATCGCCGCGGCATGGTCGGCAACGGCACACGCGATGCGAGTGTCGGTGTCGAAAGGTAGGTGGGGTCCATGCTGTTCCGTTGAGCCCAACGGAACCAGGAGGGTCTCGCTATGGGTATCAGTAGCGGCAGTCCACGGGCGTGATCCGTGTTGATAGGTGCCGGCTGATTCCATGTTGCGTATTGTGCCCCAAATTCGGCGATTAGAAGCTTGGCCCCGACCAAGGGCAACTATCTATGGGCCTCCCAGATGAATGCTTGACCAAAAAGGTGGTATTTCAATTTGACCGCGCCATCATGTCGTTATGGCCCGAATTCTTGTTGCTGAAAAGATTGCCGAACCTGCGTTGCAACGCATGCGTGATGCTGGCCACGAGGTCGATATCCAGGTTGGGTTGTCCCCCGAAGAACTCATCGAGGCAGTAGTCGGGGCGCAGGCGCTCATCATCCGGTCTGCTACCACGGTTACTGCTCAGGTCATTAACTCCGGCAAGGATCTGGTGCTGGTTGGCCGCGCCGGAGTTGGCTTGGACAACGTCGACGTGGCCGCTGCTACCGAAGCCGGCGTCCTGGTCGCTAATGCGCCACTGTCGAATGTGGTTTCTGCGGCCGAACAGACGTTGGCGCTCATTTTGGCTACGGCCCGTAATCTTCCTCAGGCGCATAGTGCGCTGACTCAGGGCCGGTGGGAACGTTCGGCCTGGTCGGGTGTGGAGTTGCAGGGTAAGACGCTGGCAATTGTTGGCTTGGGTCGAATCGGTCGGTTGGTCGCGACACGCGCGGCAGCATTCGACATGCGCCTTATTGGCTATGACCCCTACGTCACCCAAGAATCGGCCGCCGAAGCCGGCGTCGAGCTTGTAAGTCTCGACGAAATTGCTGCGCGAGCAGATTTTCTTACGTTGCATGTGGCGAAGACCCCCGACACGACCAACCTCATCGATGCTGCGTTCCTGGCGAAGGCCAAAGCCACATTGCGGGTTATCAATGTCGCCCGAGGTGGCATTGTCAACGAGGCCGACTTGGCCGAGGCGATCGCTTCAGGTCAAATTGCGGGCGCAGGCATAGATGTTTGGGAAACTGAACCAACTACCGAATCGCCGTTATTTGCCTTGCCATCTGTTGTTGTGGCTCCCCATCTGGGTGCTTCCACAGCTGAGGCCCAAGACAAAGCAGGCGATGCGATTGCCGATCAGGTCCTGGCGGCACTGTCCGGCAAACCAGTCGAGTTTGCCGTTAACGCCTAACTGCTAAGTCTTGGCGGCGCGGTAGCCGTCAGCCTCGGCCGCCTCGGGGCTTAGGTAGCAGCGGTCAGCGTTGGTGCGTTCCCATGCGGTATTGCCTTCAACGTGGTAGATGCCGCTACGTACTTTGCCCTTTACGGGGTGAGAAATCGGACAGTCACCTTCGGCGTCTGGGGCGACCCAGCCCGTTGTTGGATCTGCCGCAGAGTCAGCGACGGTGGTTTCAGGAGCGCTGGCGGCCTTAGTGGTTGGTGCCATAGCGAGCGGGGGCCACTCGGATTCGCCGCGCTCGGCGTTTTGGTAGGCCGTTGCTTTGCGTTGCTTGGCGAAAGCAGAGGCAGCGACTAATCCTGCGACTACTACGACGAGTCGTTTGAATATCCGTTTCATGCTGTGAGCTTAGACGGAGAGCGCACGGTGCGCTCTCCGTGTGGGTCTAGTCGATTTCAAACCGGGGGCCCTGGGTAAGGTCGGCGAGATCGTGGGCTTGGAGGTAACGCCACGACATGGTCCAAAGATCGTCGTTGACAATCAACGTGCGGTTAATGGGATCGCCGTTGTAGTTGGGCCAGCACAAGAACAGTTCAGCGTCGGCCTTGAGGGGTGTGTTGAGCGTTCCTTCGTATTCGAGAGGATCGACGCCAAAGACGTCTTTGAGCTCATTAAACGGAATGCCGCCTTGGCACCAAAATCCGACAACTGGATTGGCGGTGCCGCCCGGTTCACAGGCCACGATCTTCCCCCCGTCAAGGAGGACGTAGTCCAACTCTGATCGTGCTTCCTCATAGGTCGTTGCTCGGTTAGCGGGTTCAACCTCGGTGCAGTCGTGGGAACCAACCTCAGATTTATCGTCGACCTGATCTACCCGGCCCAGTTCACTGATGCCGCCGTTTCGTGTTACTTCAAGAACTACCGCACCGAAAAAACCGGTTTGCCACGATGACACCGGCAGGATCGCCATATTTTCTGGCGCCCACCAGGTGAAAGCGCGGTGGTCCCATTCGACATCGCTATACCCATCGATTTCGACCCACGTGTCCAGTTCTACCGGGTTGGTTGGATCCGAGACATCGAAGAGGGAGACCTTCGCTCCCTGGGTGCGACCGTTCGTATCAGCATCTTGACCGACCCCCAGGACCAATCCGTCGCCAATTGGATGGAGATAGGAGGAGTAGCCAGGGATTTTCAGTTCGCCACGAACCACCGGGCTAGTGGGGTCACTTAGATCGACGACGTAGAAGGGATCTACCTGGCGAAACGTCACGACATAAGCGGTTTCATCGACGAAACGGACGGCAAATATCTCTTCGCCATTTCCCATGTTCCCTACCTGGCCGATTCCATTGAGCGTTTCTCCGCCGTCGGCAAGAATGGTGATGAAACTTTCCGAATTGGCCGCGTTACCCCAAGGAGACCCGTCGGTAGTTGCAATGCGTAGGTTGCCGTCGTATTCGCTCATGGAGAACTGGCTGAGAAGGTGGCCGCGTACGGATCCGGACCCTCCGTAGGTAGCCGAGCCATCGTCGCTGGTCGCGAACTTGTGAATTGAAGTGGTGTAGGCGTCTTCGAATTCGTCGGTCTCTGAGATGCCCCATTCGGGCCAGCGAGTCGTGGCAACATAAAGTGATTCGGTACTGGCGTAGACCGTTTCACCGGCGGCAAGTACTGCCGTTGAGGTAGGTGTTAGATCGCCATCGGTACCGATGCCAGTCACGGTCAACATTTCGAATCCAGCGAATGCTTCGGGGCGATGAATCTGATCACATGAAGTGAGTGGGCCCGAAGCAATGACGTCGCCGTTGGCACTGAGACGCTCGAAGTTAGGCAGCCAATCGGCAAGCACGGACTCGGCGACGATCTCTCGGTTGGCCTGCTCTGCTCTATCTTCACCCGACTGGTTCTGCGGGTAGAGAAATGGAAGTGCGTTCGGGGAGGAGGTAGTGACGATGCGAATATTGCCGTCTACCGCCCGAGCGGATAGGTAACGACCTTCGATGTTTAATGTTTCTTCTACCCGAGGAGCGCTGGATAGGTCGACAGTCCACACCTTCGCGGTCTGTACCCAGTATCCGTCTACGGGGTAATTCTCGTCCCCGACGATGGCTGGCTCGGTGGCAAAGTCAGGTTCAGGAACACCAGCATCGCTGTCCAGTTCTTGAATTTGAGGGGTCGGGTCGACGGACGACGTATTCGATATAGAGACAGAGTCGTTGGAGGTGAAGCTTTCGTTGCCTTCGCCAACGGCGATCAATTTGTCGCCCCCTAAGAAGAATTCTGAAATCCAACCATCGTCGATTCGTAGCGATCCAAGGATGGCCGGATCTCCGGCGCTGACATCGACCACGGTGAACATGTTGTTGGACAACGTCACAATGATGTTGCCGTCGGTTTTGACGATGTCGGGTTCGTCGACGCCCTGTTCTTGTACGTTGGTGCCGGAAAATGTTGGGTTACTTGCGGTGTCGTCGGATCCGCCGGTCGCGGATTCGCCTGCATCTAGTGAGGCCTCGACAGCCGGAGCGCTGGCTGGCTCTTCTGCTGGAGCATTTTGCGCCTCGTCGGCGGCAGCATCGGCTGGTTGGTCGAAGGCCCGCTCTGTAATCGGGAAGCCGCCATAGCCGCCGTAGTTATTGAGGCCGTACGGGCCCACCCGTTCGGCTGCCTCACCCTGCACATAGTCAAGGAAGGCGGCGCACTGGGCGAAGGGAAATAGACGGGCAACGAGGTCAATGTTGTCGAGAGTTACGACGGGATCGTCGCTCGGAAGGGCGCTGGAATCCGGGGTAGGGGCCTCGTCAATGGGCGAGCCACTTAGGTCAATATTGCTAGAGCAAGAACTTGCAAGGAGTGCGATAGCAATAAGTGTGGGGATGAATTTGCGCATGGTGAACCTCGGTGGCGGGTTGAGTCAACAGTACGACGCTGGCATCAATGGTCCTGGTTCCCCGGACGGGAAATTTCCTCACAGATGATGCGAAATACCTGAGATTCGTCGTTGTGCGAAGGGGAACGACTCGCAGGAACCTGAGGAGAGGGGTGGCGCTATTTGGTGACAGGCTTCCACGGGGGCCGGTTGGACTCATAGCTGTCGATGGAGTCGGTGCTGCGCATGGTGATACCGATGTCGTCGAGGCCTTCAAGGAAACGCTCGATAACCGAGGCGCTGAGTTCGAAGTGGGCGCTGATGTCCACGGCGGGCGCTTCGATTGACCTTCGGGCAACATCGATGGTGATCTCCAGATCGGGATCGTCCTCGACAGCACGCATGAGTGCGGCAACGGTCTCCTGATCAATCTCGACCGGTACCAAACCATTTTTAGTGCAATTGTTCTTAAAGATCGGTCCAAATCGAGACGACACAACCGCGGCAAAACCGTATTGCTGAATAGCCCATACCGCATGCTCGCGCGAGGAACCCGTACCGAAGTTCGGGCCGCCAAGCAAGATATTGGCGCCGATGTATTCCTCCTGGTTGAGCACGAAACTGGTGTCGTCGCGCCACTCAGAGAAAAGGCCCTTTTCGAAGCCGGTGCGTTCGACGCGCTTGAGCCAATCGGAAGGAATGATTTGGTCGGTGTCAACATCGGAGCGGTTTAGCGGAACGGCACGACCTTGTACTACTTGTACTGCATCCATGATCGTTATGCCTCCAAGTCGGCGGGGGTAGCAAAGGTGCCCATGATGGCCGTGGCTGCGGCCACCTCAGGCGATACGAGGTGCGTGCGGCCGCCTCGACCCTGACGTCCTTCGAAGTTACGGTTACTTGTGCTGGCACAACGTTCGCCAACGGCGAGTTTGTCGGGGTTCATAGCGAGGCACATCGAGCACCCCGGTTCGCGCCAGTCGAAACCGGCTTCGAGGAATATCTGGTCGAGTCCCTCTTCGATGGCTTGGGCTTTGACGAGGCCAGAACCGGGTACGACAAGCGTGCGCATGCCGTCTTTGACCTTGTGGCCCTTGACGACGGCTGCGGCGGCCCGGAGGTCTTCGATGCGACTGTTCGTACAGGACCCGATAAATACGGTGTCGACTTTGATCTCGTTCGTTGGGGTGCCCGCCTCGAAGCCCATGTATTCGAGAGCACGTTGGGCGGCGTCTTGGTCGGCGGGGTCGGCGAAGTCGCTTGGCGACGGGATTTGCGCACCAACTTCGATGACCTGGCCAGGGTTGGTACCCCAACTGACGTGGGGTTTGATCGTCGAACCGTCGAGGACGACCTCACGGTCAAAGACGGCATCGTCGTCGGTGTTAAGTTCGGTCCATGCCGCGACAGCGGTATCCCAGTCGTCGCCGGCGGGAGCGTGCGGACGGCCTTTGAGGTAGTCGAAAGTGGTTTGGTCTGGGGCGATGAGTCCAGCTTTGGCCCCGAACTCGATGGCCATGTTGCACACGGTCATGCGACCTTCCATCGAAAGGGCTTCGATAACTGGTCCGCGAAATTCCGCGATGGCCCCAATGCCGCCGCCGGTGCCTACTTTGCCGAGGATGGCCAGCACGACGTCTTTGGCAGTAGAGCCCTCGGGAAGTTCGCCATTGACTGTGATGGACATGGTCTCTTGCGCTGGTTGAGGCAACGTCTGGGTGGCGAGCACGTGCTCGACCTCGCTGGTGCCGA
>CAWKZT010000003.1:0-34961 GCA_963854565.1 Acidimicrobiia bacterium | reverse complement strand
TAGAGCCCGATAACTGCCCACCGCTACGAGGAAAATCGCTGGTCGTGGGGGGTAGATCCACTACGGTTTGCAGATGGCACACCCTTATTGGCCCATCTTTGACCTGGAGATCACTACACCACGTCTCGTGCTGCGTCTTCCGGTTGACGCCGAGTTTCCGCCATTGATTGCATTGGCTCGCGAGGTGATCCCCGACGCAAAATTTCTTGGTCACTGGCTAATGACTCAGGAACCAGAATTTGGCAAGTCCTTTGCCCAATTTCACTGGGATGCCAGAGCTTCATGGAAGTCAGCAAAGTGGGTGCTGCCGCTTGGTGTATTCGTTGACGGTGAGCCCGCCGGTCTACAGGGCATTGAGGCGGACGACTTTTCTAAGTTGGGTGAGGTGTCGACGGGAAGTTGGCTGGCACCGGAATATCGAGGCACCGGCCTTGGAGCGGAGATGCGTGCTGCAGTGGTGCAATTCGCTTTTGCTGGTCTGGGCGCGCTCGTTGCGCAAAGTAGCGCCCGGGAAACCAATCATGCATCTCGGGCTGTGTCGGAAAAGTTGGGCTACCAACACAATGGTGTAAACCGGGTTGAGTACGGAAATGGCGACATTGATTCCGAGATCAAGCTGCGACTTACTCGAGAGCAATGGCAGGCCAATCGCCGAGACGACATCACCATCGACGGCTTGGACGGGTGCGAAAACATGTTTGGTCTGGGGTCACCGGCTTGAGCGAGGGTCATGGGGCCTCGACTAATCGTGTCACACCCTGGGTCTAGGGTCTTTGACATGGAACTAGCCACCACCTCCTATGGCGTCGCAGCCCGGGAGGTGTTAGCGCGTCAGATCGCCACAGCCAAAGATGGCGATCCGTTCCTGCCTGTGGCAGTGGTGGTGCCAAGTAACGCGGCTGGTGTGGCTGTTCGCCGCGAGTTGGGCCGAACGGTTGTATCGGGCGGGCGATGTGGCGTGATCAACGTCGATTTTCTCACCTTAAGTCAACTGGCCAACAAGTTGGGGGGGTCCGTTGCACTACATCGCCGGCATGCCACATCAACTGTGGTCGCTGCCGCTGTTCGAGCGGCGTTGGCCGAAAATCCTGGTGTATTTGCGCCGGTGCGCGACCACCCTGCCACCGAACGAACGCTGGTTGCCGCCTGTGGCGAACTACATGATTTGGACGCGGCGGGCCTTGGTCGATTAGCGGCTACCAGTCAGCGGGCCGCCGATGTTGTGGCCATCTTCCGCCAGGTCAAACGTCAGCTAGCTGTCGACTGGTATCACGAGTCCGATGTGATTGATGCAGCCGTTGGCGCTGTGGACGATGGCACGGCGAACCTTGGCGGTTTGTCCCACCTCCTTATTTATTTGCCACAGTCAATTTCGGCGCCGTATGCACGCCTCCTCAGCCGGCTTGATCAGCAGATTTCCGTTGGTGTCATTGCCGGATCTACTGGCTTACGTTCCGCCGATATTGCCGTGGCTGATTCGCTGCGGCGGCTAGGTCTGGTGGCTGACTCCTTGCCGGTCAGATCCCCGCCTCATGCCGACCATTTGCACAGCGCGTCAGATCCTGACGAAGAGGTTCGTTCGGTCGTCCGCATGGTGGTCGAAGCAATGCGTCAAGGTGTCACGCTTGACGCCATGGCCATCCTGTACCCGGTGGCTGACCCTTATGCCCGACTGCTGCACGAGCAGTTGTCTGCCGCGGGTATCCCCGTTAATGGGCAAGCTCCGCAAAAACTGGCGGAAAGCGTCGCCGGACGGACGCTGCTTGGCCTGCTACGGCTGCCTGATTTCAGTTACCGGCGTAGCGAGGTGCTTGGTGTGATCACCTCCGCGCCAGTGCGCAACGACGGAATGATCGCGCCCGCCGCGGCATGGGAGCGGGTTAGCCGGGCCGCTGGCGTGGTGCTCGGCGCCGACTCTTGGGCTAGCCGTTTGGAGCGGTACGCCAGCGACCGTAGGGCTGACGCGGAGCAAGAAAGAGCTGGAGAGGCCCAGGACTGGAAGATCCGCCGTAACGAACGTGAAGCCGAATGGGCTGAGGGACTCAATGGGTTTGTGGGCCGCCTCATTGCCGACACGGCTCCGCGTACCTTCAAGACCTGGCAACAGGCAGCACGATGGACTCATCGTTTGATTGTTTGGTACCTGGGTGACGACCAAACAGGTTGGCCCGAAGCCGAGATTCGTGCGTTCGATGCCATAGTCAACACTGTCAACGGGCTCAGCAATTTGGACGGAATCGGCCAACCACCTACTGCCGCAGTATTGCGCCGCACGCTTGAACAAGAACTTGCTAGCAGTGTCGGACATGTTGGTCACCTCGGAGGCGGTGTACTTGTTGCCAACCTGGGAGCAGCCATTGGCCTTTGTCTGGAACGAGTTTTCGTGGTGGGCGCAGCCGAAGGTGTTTTGCCCCGCCGAGCCGGAGACGATTCACTTTTGCCGGACCGCGAACGCCACGCGGTCGGTGGGGCACTGGCATTGCGATCGCAACAAATCAACGATGATCACCGACGGTTGTTAGCAATCATGGCGTCGTCGGATCACACCACGTTGGTGTGGCCACGTGGTGATCTGCGTCGGAGCACCGAGCGCTTGCCAAGTCGGTGGGTGATCAAGTCAGCCGAGGCACTTGGAGAGACCGAACTCAATGGCGGCGAGTTGCCAGTCGCCGCCTGGCACACCTCGTCGCACTCGCACATAGCGGGAATCTTGGCGCAGCCCTTTCCGGCATCATTCCACGAATACAACCTGCGGGCCCTGCTCATGCAACCCGGCGACGCTCCCGGATCTTCGGTTGTAGAGCGCCTACCCAACTTGGCTCGTGGGTACGAGCTAGTGGCGGCCCGTAGCAGTTCCGCATTCACCCGGTTCGATGGCAATCTCGCCCACATCGACCTTCCCGACCCGACAGCGGCCGGCCAGACAATGTCGCCCACCCGTCTCGAAGCGTGGGGCTCTTGCCCGCACCAGTTCTTGTTTCGTCACATCCTTCGGGTCGACGTGGTCGAGGATCCCGAAGAAGGCCTTTCGATCAGCCCTATGGACGCTGGTCAGATTGTGCACGGGGTACTCGACAAATTTGTTACCGAGATCCTCGCTCGCCCCACAGAAGAACAGCTCACTCCAGGCGAGTGTTGGACAGCCGCCGACCTGCAACGGATCACCCAACTCGCCGAAGAAGAATTCCACCACTACGAGTCTCGTGGCCTTACTGGTCGACGTATCTTCTGGCACCAAGATCGAGCGGCCCTGCTGCGTCAACTGCACTCGGTACTTGCTGGCGACAACATGTTGCGGGCGCAAACAGGAAGTCGTATTTTTAAATCCGAATTGCGCTTCGGAATGTCTGGAGGCGAGCAGCCTGCGGTTCAGTGGGGTCTGCCGGACGGGCGCACCCTTCGATTCCGTGGCAGCGTTGACCGCATCGACCAGCAAGAAGATGGCGGTCTCCGGGTGCTCGATTACAAGACCGGTTCCGATTACGCCTTCAAGAAGTTGTCCGAAGACGAACCCGATCAGGGTGGGACCAAGTTGCAATTGCCGATCTACGCCATGGCCGCGCGTGCCGCGGTTGGGCAAGCGGATGCGCCGGTGTTTAGCGCCTATTGGTTTACCCGCGGATCGCAGCAGAAGCTGATTGGTTACCAACTCACCGACGCTGTGCAGCGTCGTTTCGACCATGTCTTCACCACGATGGTCGATGGCATCGCCGCTGGCATGTTTATTGCTCATCCCACGGCCGAGTCCCGAGCCCAGAGATTCGTTTCTTGTCACTACTGCGACCCTGATGGCGGCGGAACTCAACATCGCTATCGCGAGTGGCTGGCCAAGATGGCCAATCCTGAGGTCCGTAGCTATCTCCAGTTGGCCGATCCGGCGACGGCCGCGGAGTTGGAAAGCGAAGCTCCGTGCTGATTGACCAACCGGCACGCGACGACATCGCGCAACAGCTCGACCAAACCCTGTTCGTCGAGGCGGGCGCTGGGTCGGGCAAGACGCGATCATTGGTCGATCGAATTGTTGCGCTCGTCTTGAGCGGCATCCCTTTACATTCGATTGCGGCCATTACTTTTACCGAAAAGGCTGCTGCTGAACTTCGAACCCGAATACGGCTTCGGTTGGTGGACACGCTCAAAAACGGCCCCAATGGTCCGGCACCGACCAAGCACCAGGCCGAGCTCATCCATGCGGCGATTGCCGATCTTGATGGGGCGCCGATTTCTACGTTGCATGCCTTTGCCCAACGCCTGTTAGCGGAGCATCCCATCGAAGCTAAGTTGCCCCCGGGTCTAGAAGTTCTGGATGAAATCGGCAGTCAACTCGAGTTCGAGGATCGCTGGCGTATTTTCACCGACACGCTGTTCGACGATCCAGCGGCCGAGCGGGCCTTACTTTTTTCCACCGCTGCCGAAATTTCGATGAGTCATCTCAAGGCGATTGCCCGTCTGTTTGATCAAAGCTGGGACATGGTGGAAGAGCGCGTTGACCTTGCGCCTCAACCGGTGCCAGCCTTGGACCTTCGCGAAGTGTTCGAGCGGATCGATGCGCTTGATCGGCTGTGCGATTTTTGTGCGGACGGCGATGACAAGATGTTCATCAAGTTGGCCGGGTTCAGTGCGTTCGCTCGTGAACTCCGGGGGGTCGACGACGAACTGCAACAGTTCCGTCTCCTTTTCGGTTTCGATACTGGGCGTCGGAAGACGGGCAAAGCGGGCAACTGGGACGGTTTACTGGAGGACATTCGCGAGCAGGTAGCGGCCACCCAAGAGCTCGTCGTTCTTCTTCGTTCCGAAATTGCCCAGGCAGCGGTACTCAATCTTGCGTCGCACATGGCTACCCAGACACTTGAAGCTGCGCAAGCACGACGAAGCCAAGGTCGCCTTGAGTTTCACGATTTGCTGGTATTTGCCCGGCGGATGCTCGTCGACCCCGACACGGGTCTGGGTGTTCGCGAGCGGCTTCGAGACAGGTATCAACGGCTTTTGCTCGATGAGTTTCAGGACACTGATCCAATCCAAATTGAGTTGGCGTTGCTGTTAGCAGCCACGCCGCATGAAGGCGACGGAGTCCTCGACTGGATCCAATTCACCCCCGACCCAGGGCGCGTGTTCTTCGTGGGCGACCCCAAACAATCGATCTACCGGTTCCGTCGCGCTGACATACGGCTCTATCTCGCCGCTGCTGAGCAGTTTGGTCAACCGATTCGCAATCTGGTCACGAATTTCCGGTCCACCGCTGGTGTCGTCGATTGGGTTAACAAAGTATTCGGACTGCTGATCCAACACGAACCCGGGTCGCAGCCTGCCTATCAGGTGTTGCAAGCCGCTCGCGACGATCAGCCCTCTGGCCCGGCGGTGACTTTGCTTGGGCCCGATCCTCTCACCGAGGGCAAAGCACCTGATGTTGCCCGTTTTGAGGCCGCCGAGATCGTGGCCACGGTGCAGACCGTTTTAGCTGATGGCTGGCAAGTGCGCGACGGTGAGGGTCACCGCCCTGCCCGCCTGGGTGACATCTGCGTCCTGCTGCCTACGCGCACGTCGCTCAGCTACCTCGAGCAGGCTTTTGATGATGCAGAGGTTCCGTTCCGCGCCGAGTCCAGTGCTCTGTTGTACAAGTCACCCGAGGTCAGAGATCTGCTGACTGTGCTACGAGCCATTGATGACCCCACCGACGAACTCGCGCTCACTACGGCCTTGCGATCAGCGGTATTTGGTTGTGGTGACGACGATCTGTACCGCTTCAAGGTTGATCACGGCGGTTCATGGAATCATCAACTTGATCTGCCCGACACCCTCGATCCCGACGATCCGGTGGCCGAATCCATGCGTTGGCTTGGGGCGATGCATCGTGAGCGTGTGTGGTTGTCGCCGCCGCAACTCATTGAACGGGTCACTCGCGAGCGAGGGTTGTACGAGTTGGCCCTGGCCCAGGGCCGCCCGCGCGACATTTGGCGTCGGTACCGTTTCGTGGCCGACCATGCCCGAGCGTATGTGTCCGCGGCGGCCGGGTCACTGCGCGACTACTTGGTGTGGGTAGCAATGCAGGCGGCCGACGGCAGTCGGGTCACCGAGACAGTGCTTCCCGAAACCGACGACGATGCCGTACGCATTATGACTATTCACGCCGCGAAGGGCCTCGAATTTCCGATTGCCATCGTGAGTGGAATGACCTCCCGTTCGGTCACCGGCGCAAAGGGTGTGCAGGTTGTGTTTCCGCCTGACTCAGACCGTTTCGGCATTCGTATCAACAAGCAACTTGCGACCGACGAGTTTGATCGATTCGCCCCAATTGACGAACAAATGGAGGATCACGAGCGACTCCGGTTGCTTTATGTTGCATGCACCCGAGCCGTCGATCACCTTGTGGTGTCGTGCTGTCGGTTACAACGCAAGGAAACAAGCAAGGCGCAACCCACTAACGCCGAGATGCTCTGGGGCGCGTCAGAGTTTACGCAATGGCAAGCGCTACCCGAGGTTCGCCGCACGGGAGCGGTCGTTCAACAGAGCCCGGCCCAAGAACCAATGATCCCGCATCAACAGTGGGCCCAAGAACGCAACGAAGTGCTGCTCGCGGCTCAACGACCCCGGGTGACCTCTGCCACGGCGATAGCCACACGGGCCACCATGGGCGTCTCCGAAGGGGCACGGCCGGGATTCGGGTCTACGCGAGGTCCAGACGGAATCCGCATTGGTAGTGCCGTGCACGGGGTTCTGCAGGACGTCAGCCTCGATCAGCCCCAAGCGGTTGCCGCTTTGGCAGCGGTGCATGCTGGTCGTGAGGGGGTCGAAGCCCATGTCGAACTCATCACCCAGCTAGCATTGTCCGCGCTTCAAAGCCCGGTAGTTCGCGCGGCGACGGCAAGCAAGTATTGGAAAGAAGTGTTCGTAGCGGCACCTATCGGTGGTCAACTTCTCGAGGGGTATATCGATGTGTTGGTCGATGGTCCCGATGGGTTAGTGATTGTCGACTACAAGACCGACCTGGTCGCCGACGCCGCCGAACTCCAGGCCAAGGTGCAGCGGTATCGCTTGCAGTTGGGGGCCTACGCGCTCGCCATCGAAGCGGCGTCGGGCCAGACCGTGCACGGGGCAGTGTTTGTGTTTTGTGACCCGAAAGAAGCAAGCGAAGTGTGGCTAGACGACCTCGCCGGGGCCATGGCTGAGGCGTCCCAAGTTATGGCTAGTGTCGATAGTCAATCCAGCACCTAACCGGAGATTGCGATGACCTCAACTAATCCCTTAGTCAGCGTCGATTGGCTAGCGGCGCACCAAAGCGATCCGGATCTTGTCATCGTCGATAGTCGTTGGTATCTCGATGGCACCGACGCCCGGGGCGTGTACGAGGCTGGCCATATTGCGGGCGCTGTGTTTGCCGACCTCGATGTCGACATTTCAGCTCCGGCAAGTAAGGCTGGCCGTCACCCTCTACCGACCGCATCTAGCTTTGCTGCAGCCATGAGTAATCTCGGAATCGGTGACAACAGCCACGTCGTTGTGTACGACGACTGTGGTGGGGTGGTTGCCGGTCGGCTTTGGTGGATGCTTGATGCTCTGGGCCGTGGTGCATCGGTGTTGGCGGGTGGAATTGATGCCTGGACCGAACCTCTCCAGGTAGGGCCAACGCGACGTATTGAGCCGGCCGTATTTACCGAGCAATCGTTTCCGTCTACACGATTTGTCACTGCCGACCAAGTTGCTGGGCGTTCGAAGGAAGTCGTTGTTGTTGATGCTCGTTCGGCCAGTCGTTATTCGGGCGAGCCTTTTCGTGTTGATGCTCGATTTGGACATGTGCCGGGCGCGGTTAACGTGCCCAATACCGAAAATTTCGTGGACGGGACTACGGATTTTAAAACTACGAGTCAACTGGCATCGGCCTACGCCAAGGTTGGGATTGATGATCCCGATCAACCCGTTGTGGTCTACTGCGGGTCTGGCGTAAGTGCGAGCGCCGACTTGTTAGCCCTCCGTCTGCTCGGCCATACCAACGTCCAGTTGTACACCGGGAGTTGGTCCGAGTGGGGAGCAGATCCTGATCGACCTATCGGCTAATTTGTCAGTGTTAGGTTTCGGGTAGTTCGCACCGGAGGCCGGCCCACAGGTTGGTAACTACCCCGTCGCTTACTGTGCCGCCGATGGCCGCGGAGTTAAGGACAGCTTGGAAGGGTATTTCTTTATCGGTGTCGGCTGATGAGGGGTTGGCAAACGCGGTCTTATAGGCGGCGGTTAGAAGCTCGACCGAGGATCCAATACCGATGCCCTGCTCCGTGAAGTTGGATCCGTTGCCAAAGCCACGGTTCGTGACAAACCAGCCAACCAGTCCAACGTCTTTAGAAAACACGACGTCTACATCGCCCCAAGTAACGACGCGGATGGCGTCGGCGGCGGCGTCAGGACACAGATTGGCGGGTGCGGTGAAATCGGTGTCCCCCGTGGAGGGACCCAGCAAAATGCCCAGCGTGTTAAGTACATCGTCGGTTGGGGTTCCGAAAGGAAGGGCGGGTTCGAGGCTGGTCGCCGTTCCTTCAACAGTTGGTAATCCGAGGTCGGACTTGACGATTTCAACACCGTGCGGTGCATCGCGAAGGTCGATGATTTCGGCTCGGATCAGACCATGGAGACGACCCCACGGGATTTCGACCACGGCGCCATTGGCGAAGAGGTCAGAAACCATGAGCCCGCGACCGAATGAAATCCGCAATCCAGCCGATGTCGGCACGATTGAGGCAAGCCCATCGTCCCATGCGGATAGGTCGAGATCGTCGCGTTCGATGCCGTACTTTTGGGCGACGAGACCAAGCATCAGGTCGCCGACTCGCTCTTGTGCCGCACTATTGACAAAGAGTTCGTCGGGGAGGACAAAGCGTTGCTCCACCAAGTCGAAGATAAATGCGTGATAGGTCACCTCGCGTGGCTTTGACGCGGTATCGAGGGTGGCGTGGTAGCTGACACTAACGAGCCCTGGCGAGCTAAAGAGCACTGTGCCGGTCACTGTGCTGTGGGTTTCAAGTTCGGGGTTTTGGCCTGCCGCGGCATGAAAGTCGGCGATGAGGGCATCGAAGAATGAAGGAAGCAGGGGCGAGTTGAGGGCATCTTGGAACGTGCCGCCTTCGAAAATGGGCGATTCTACGGTAAGTGTGTCGTTCTCCTGCTTGCCGTCGATAGTTGTTGTTGAATAGCGCCAGGAGGGTGCTTCGCCTACGAGGTATGGCGATGCGACGATCTCAGGGGTAGGTGTTGGTGCCAATGGGGTGCGTTCGGTGGTGGACAGTGAGTCGGTATCGATTGCCTCAATGATCGCTTTGTCCACCCCAGAGGGACTAGTGGATCCGCACGAAGTGGTCAGAAACAATGAGGCGCCACAAACGAAAGCGGCGACCGCTCCTCGCTTTACCCAATGCATCGGAATCTCCATGTGTTGTGGACACTTGAGCCTAGAGATACGGGGTTAGCGGATGTGTTGCAGTCACACGACATTCGCGCAACGGATCACACAACCGAGTACAACGTGGGGATGAGCATGCCAGGTAGCCCCCTTCTTGACCAGCGTCGTTCCCACGCGTTTTCGCGATGGGGCTTGGCCCCCAACGATGTTGTTTTGGTTCGTGCGGGCGGGCTGGTGGAGATTCCAGCCACGGACATGCACTATCCATTTTATTGCAACCCCGATTTCCTGTATCTGGCGGGTCGTTCTGTGGTGGACGGTGTTCTTGGAGTTGATGCGTCCGGCGAATGGCAACTGTTTGCGCCACGACCCTCAGCGTCGGACAAAGTGTGGCATGCCGCGACCGAACCGGTCGGTGTTCCGTTAGGCGAGCTAGAAAGCTGGCTGGCCAGTCGGGCCAACGTGAATGTGCGTGCGATCGGCGCGTCATCACCAATTGACGATGAAGTGCAGTCGCAGTTGCATGACATGCGGGTACGGAAAGACGCATTCGAACTCACCGCAATGCGCGATGCCGCTGCGGCGACCACCGCGGGTTTTGCCGCGCTGGTAGCCGACACCCATGTGGGTCGAACTGAACATCAACTACGGGCCACGATTGATGCGGAGTTCTTGCGTTCGGGCGGCGATCGTCCGGCTTACGATTCAATAGTTGCGGGCGGACCTAACTCGGCAGTCCTTCACTTTGCGCCGAGTCGTCGGGCAATAGCCGCTGGCGATTTCTTATTGGTCGATGCCGGGGCCAGTGTGGATGGGTACGCCTGTGATGTCACCCGCACATGGGTTGTTGGTGACGCGTCCCCCTGGCAACGTACCATTTGGGAGATCGTGCTTGAAGCGCAGCTCAGCGGTATTGCTCGTTGCGTTCCAGGGCAGGAGTACCGGGAAATTCACCTCGCTACTGCCGAACAAATGGCAGCCGGATTGGTGGCAGCCGATGTACTACGCGGGGTGCCGGCGGACTTAGTAGCGAAAGGCGCCATGGCGATTTTCTTTCCGCATGGTGTGGGTCACCTAATTGGTCTTGAAGTTCATGATGTGGCTGGCTACGACACTGGTCGTGAGCGTTCCGGTTCGGCCGGACTGCAGTTTTTGCGAACCGATAGAGGACTCGACGAGGGTGCCGTGGTAACGGTCGAACCGGGGATTTACTTCATCGATGCCCTTCTAGATGACCCGGCGCTTCGAACGGACTTTGCCGAAGCGGTCAACTGGCAACTGATTGACGACGAATTGCGTGGCATTGGTGGGGTACGCATTGAAGACACTGTGCACGTCTGCGCCGATGGTCCCGAGGTGTTGTCGGGCGCCATCCCCAAGACTCTGGAGATTTGCTAACGAGGTTTAGATTCGTGGTCTGAGGATCTTCAGTGGCCGGTTTGGCCACGCATAATCGCCTTGCATCGAACATGTGGTCGTGGTGAAGGGCCTTTGAGAGTTGTTTGGCTACCGTGGTAACAACGACTACAAAAACACCGTCCTGGCGACTGCCGATCGCGCTACTGGGCTTGCTAACGGTCGGGGCCTATGGGCTATTCCTCTACGCCTTCGGTGCTTTCATAACCCCGATCCGGGAAGACACCGGGTGGTCAAATGCTCTGGTATCGGGAGCTTTTTCGGTCAGCGCACTGTTGGGCGGGGCGGGAGCCCTGCTGGCGGGCAACCTCTTGGACCGAGTCGGTGCCCGGCCGGTATTGCTCGGTTCACTCGTGGTTTCGTGCGCCTCGTTGTGGTGGGCAGCCAGTGCTTCGAGCCCCTGGGAGTTTCTGATTGCATGGGGGGTCGGAGGCGGTGTCGCCAGTGCTGGCCTCTATTACAACACGACTATGGCGATCACCACCCGTCTGGTCCCGGCGAAGGAGCGGCCATCGGCATTTGCCATGCTTACCTTGCTCGGAGGATTTGCCGCACCGGTCGCTTTCAGCCTTTCGGGTTGGCTTGTTGAGGCATATGGGTGGCGTGACGCCATGCGGTCGATGGTCGGCTTCTTGGCCATCTGCGCGTTGCCCGCAGTCTTGTTTGTTCACAAAGGAACGGCTTCGGAACATCAACACGATGTCGAAAGTGACGAGGACGAGACTGGGTTTTTGACCGTTCGAGAAGCTTTGGCTACGCCGATTGTTCGCCGATGGTTACTGGCTGTCGGGGTATCACATATGAGCTTGGTGGCGGTCCAGGTCCACCACGTGGCGGCTATTGAGGCGACGGGGGTTGCCTTAGGAACCGCCACCACAATCGCCACGGTCCGTGGATTGTTGTCCCTTCCTGGTCGCGGCATGGTTGGCCCGCTGGTCAATCGACTAGGTCTCGTTAGCGCGTTGCGCCTCACCTATGTATTCATGGGAGTTGGTACGACGGCGCTTTTGTTCGCGGGGCCATTGTCAACGGTGTGGATTTTCGCAATTATCACGGGCGTGGCCTTCGGCAGTGTTGCTCCGCTGCAAGGCTTGTACGCCGCCGAATTGTTTGGTCACCGTCGCATTGGAAAGATGATGGGCATGCAGCAAGTAGTGATGAGTTTGGCCGCAGCCGCCGGGCCATTCTTACTTGGTCTGGCCGAAGACCAAACGGGCGGTTACACCTTTCCGCTCATCATTGCCGTCAACCTTAACGTTGTCGCTCTGCTGGTGTTTCGACCGCCGTCGCGGCTGACAAACCGACTAACCGGTTCGGATGCGTAACTCTGCTTGGGTAGGTGGCAACGTCGGGCACTAGAGTGACGATCAACTAGCAGATTCGGGGGAAGCCTATGGATGACCGGATGCAGGCAGCAGTTGCGGCCTCCATGGCAATAACCGAAAAAGGCGCCGAGCGTTTGGACCGCGACAACAAGTTGCATGTGCGCGAGCGTGTTGCGTTGCTCTTTGACAAAGGCACCTTTGTCGAGGATGGCCAGTTAGCGAACGCACTTAGCGATGGTTATCCCGCCGACGGAGTGGTCACCGGGCAGGGATTGGTTGACGGTCGCCCTGCCTTAGTGATGGCCAATGATCCCACCGTCAAAGCCGGTTCATGGGGAGCCCGCACGGTCGAGAAAATGGTCCGGCTAACCGAGAAGGCACTCGCGAACGATCTCCCCATATTTTGGTTTGTTGATTCGGCTGGTGCTCGCATCACCGATCAGGTCGAGCTTTTTCCGGGACGCCGCGGAGCTGGTCGCATTTTTCACAATCAGGTAAAGCTGTCGGGTCGGGTCCCGCAGATCTGTTGCTTGTTCGGCCCCTCCGCGGCAGGGGGAGCCTATGTTCCGGCGTTCTGCGACGTGGTGATAATGGTGGAGGGCAACGCCTCGATGTATCTCGGCTCGCCGCGCATGGCCGAAGAGGTTATTGGCGAGCAGGTAACCCTCGAAGAAATGGGCGGCGCTCGTATGCACGCCACGGTTTCTGGTTGTGGTGATCAGTTGGCGGTCGACGACGCCGATGCCATCGACCAGGCCAAGACGATCTTTTCCTACTTGCCAACATCTTGGGAGGAAGCACCACCGGTGTTCGCTCCGGCTGACTCAGCGTCCACGCTTACCGCCGAGTTCATTCCCGTTGACGACAAATTGGGTTACGACGTTCGCACGGTGATCAACGCCATTGTCGACGAAGATTCGTTCTTCGAAATCAAGCCGCTCTTTGCTCCCGAGTTGGTCGTTGGTTTTGGCGTTCTGGCCGGGAAC
Organism: Acidimicrobiia bacterium; assembly: GCA_963854565.1. Taxonomy (GTDB): domain Bacteria; phylum Actinomycetota; class Acidimicrobiia; order Acidimicrobiales; family JAHEJN01; genus CAWKZT01. Next base: position 21,852 of record CAWKZT010000003.1, on the reverse strand, counting down.
ACTGTTGGCGTTGTGGCCAACAATCCGGCCGTTACCGGTGGCGTGCTGTTTGTCGATTCTGCGGACAAAGCCGCCCGCTTTATCTGGTGGTGTGACGCATTCAATATCCCGCTGATCTATCTGGCCGATGTTCCCGGATTTATGATCGGGTCTGACGTCGAACGTCAAGGCATTATCCGCCACGGCGCCAAAATGGTCACCGCCATGTCCGAGGCCACGGTGCCGCAGGTGCAGGTCATCTTGCGCAAGGCCTACGGCGCGGGGTTGTATGCCATGTGTGGGCCGGCCTTCGAGCCCGATGCAGTGGTAGCGCTACCCAGCGCCGCGATAGCGGTCATGGGATCTGAAGCGGCCATCAACGCGGTCTATGCCCACCACATTGCGGCCATCGACGACCTCGACGAACGTGCGGCATTCGTGGCGGCGAAACGCGCCGAATATGACGAGGACGTCGATCTTCTCCGACTTGCATCCGACCTGGTGATCGATGCCATTGTGCAACCCGAGGATCTACGCTGCGACCTAATTGTTCGCCTGGCGATGGCCGCCAGCAAAGACCGACATTTCAGCCGAAAACGCCACGGCGTACCACCCGTATAGGACGCATATGCAAATTGGATTCACCGACGAACAGATTGCCTTTCGTGACGTTGTGGCCGACTTTGCCCAGCGCGAATTGGCACCTCATGTTGAGGCGTGGGACCGGGACCACACATTCCCTACCGATGCGGTTTTGGCTATGGGGGAGCTCGGCTTGTTTGGCTTAACCGTCGATGAGCAATATGGGGGAGCGGGTGCCGATTTCACCACGCTGTGCATCGCCATAGAAGAGCTAGGGCGTGTCGACCAGTCGATGGGTATCACTCTCGAAGCGGCCGTTGGTCTAGGTATCAATCCCATCGCCGAGTTTGGAAACGCCGACCAAAAAGCCGAGTGGTTGCCTGACCTTGCCGCGGGCAAGAAGCTGGCCGGATTCGGCTTGACCGAACCCGATGGCGGTTCCGATGCAGGCGCCACTAAGACCAAGGCCCGGCTCGACAACGGCGAATGGGTTATCGATGGAGCCAAGACGTTCATCACCAACTCCGGTACCGACATCACCTCGGTGGTCACCGTCACAGCGCAGACCGAGGAGGGTGTTTCCACCATCGTTGTCCCCGCGGGGACCGCGGGCTTCGAAGTAGAACCGCCCTACCGAAAGATGGGTTGGCATGCGTCCGATACCCACGGACTGGTCTTCACGGACTGTCGGGTTCCAGAGGCGAATCTGCTTGGTGCCGCCGGTCGTGGCTTTCATCAGTTTCTTGCCACGCTCGATGACGGACGCATCGCCATTGCTGCGTTGGCAGTCGGGCTTATTCAGGCTTGCCTCGACGAGTGCACCCGGTATGTCAACGAACGCAAAGCCTTCGGCAAAACCATTGGCACTTATCAAGCCATCGCATTCAAGTGCGCCGACATGGCCGCCGCCGCCCATCTGGCGCGGGTGGCCACCTACCACGCGGCAGCGTTGAAGGATCAGGGCCTGCCGTTCAAACAAGAGGCTGCGATTGCCAAGCTCTATGCCACCGAGGCGGCCGTGCTCGCCACCCGTGAGGCCACACAGATTTTTGGCGGCTACGGGTTTATTGATGAAACGCCAGTCAGTCGCTACTACCGCGATGCCAAGATCCTTGAAATTGGTGAGGGCACTAGCGAGGTTCAAAGACTAATAATTGCCCGGGGACTCGGGATAGATTCGAAGTAGATCGGTCAGGTTTGCCACTGCGTATGAGCGAAACGGCACATATACATGCTCCCCCGGACCGTCTGTCCGCGTTGCTCGCTTCTGCCGGGGATGGCTCAGGATCTGTCGGGTTGCATTTCTGCGATGGTCGATTTATTTCTCTTGGAGCCAGGTGGTTACGAGATCATGGAGATGATGTAGCCAGTCTTGATGCGGACACACTCCAACGAAAGACCGACACGTTTGCCATACCGTCTGACTTGAGTTTGGTTTCTTACGAGCTGTCGCAGAATGGTGGTCGAGTCGACATTGTTTGGAGCGACGACACCACGTCCGGCCACGATGTGACGGCGCTGCGACGACTAACTACCCAAACCCCGATGGTCCCTATGGCTATGACTGTTGCCGAGTCTTTGGTCGATGCCAGCACGGTCACGTGGGATCAAGCCGGCGATATTTCTCATGCCGTACCGTTCGCTTCGTTAGCAACTGGGGGCGGGTCGGAGATGGTTCAACGCGTCGCCGCGACGGGTTGGGCCAAGTTGTCTGATGTCCCTGCTGGTGAAGACGGTGTATGTCAGGCCATCGCTCCCCTTGGATATGTACGCCACAGCATCTTCGGAGGGGTTTGGACCTTGTCAGCTGAGGTCGACGCTCATCGTGACAGTGCGTACGAGACCACTTTCTTGGGTCCACACACCGACGGCACATATAGTCATGATGCGCCTGGCCTGCAGTTGTTTTCCTGTCAAGAACGTGATGGGACCGGTGGTGCGAGCATCTTGGTCGATGGGTTCGCTGCGGTCGAACGGCTTCGAGAGGTCGACGAACAGGCATTTGTGCTTTTGACGCAAGTGCCAATCCCGGGACGTTATGTCGAACCAGGAGTGAGTTTGCAGGCTGAACGTCCGGCCATCCGTCTTAACAGTGGTGGCCAGGTCGTGCAGGTCAGTTTCAACAATCTCGATCGGGCGCCGTTCTGGCTGCCGGACGGCCTGTGGGATCGGTTCATGGTGGCCTATGGGCTGTTGCGCGACCTAGTGTGCGACGAATCAACCTGGCTACGATTGCCATGGAAACCCGGCGAGGTGCTGGTATTCGACAACTGGCGGTTGCTACACGGACGCGATGCCTTTACTGGGTCTCGCAGATTCTTAGGCTGCTACAGCAATCACGAGGATTTCGAGTCAGCTCAGCGTCAAAGCTAAAACTCCACCCAAATTCCATCCCAACTGGTAGGCGCGGGTGACACCAGTACCCTTGTTTGGGCCTACCAGTTGGGAAATTATTTGAACTGGTAGGCGCGGGTGACACCAGGACCCCCGTGTGGGCCTACCAGTTGGGATTGGCTTAGGTGGTGACTTGCTGGAGGACTACCAATGTCGCTTCTACCTCGGCGGCGGTGACATCGAGGTGGGTTACTAAGCGGCCACCTTCGTCGCTGAGTAAGGTACTGACCCCTGCCGCGGTGAGCTTGGCATTGAGATCATCGATCGGGGAGTCGAAGGTGACGAACGCCATGTTTGTACCGGTCCATCGGGCGTGCATTGCCTCGATGTCGTTGATGCCCTCGGCCAGTCGTTGCGCATTGACATGATCGTCGGCAAGTCGGTCGATGTTGTGTTCCAGGGCGTAAAGGCAGCCGGCGGCGATGATGCCTGCCTGGCGCATCCCGCCTCCCAACATCTTGCGCCAGCGGCGTGCCTCGTTAATGAAGTCCGAAGAGCCGACGAGCACCGACCCAACGGGAGCCCCCATGCCCTTGGAAAGACAGACCGAGACACTGTCGAATCCTGCTGCAACGTCGCCAGGTGTCACGCCTAGTGCGACCGCCGCGTTCCACAAGCGGGCGCCGTCCAGGTGCAGTCCCAAACCATGCGTGTCGGCGAGAGAGCGAGCTTCTCGGTGGTGAGACAGTGGTAGTGGGGTGCCGTCGATGGTGTTCTCGAGCGCCAGTAGTCGGCTGTTGGCAAAGTGATGATTGTCGGGCTTGATGACCGACTCGGCATGTTCTAGATCGATGCGCCCATCGTCGAGCGTGCGGACGGGTTGCGGCTGAATGCTGCCCAAAACTGCGCCGCCACCTGCTTCGTAGCGGTAGGCGTGGGCTCGGTCGCCGACGATGTATTCGTCGCCGCGTTGGCAGTGAGCGAGAAGTCCACAGAGGTTCGACTGGGTGCCGCTGGGGACGTAAAGGCCAGCTTCGAATCCGAGCATTTCGGCCACGGTTGCTTCGAGTTTGTTGACCGTCGGGTCGCCGCCGATCACGTCGTCGCCAACCTCAGTGACATACATGGCGTCGCGCATGGCTTGCGAAGGCCGGGTGGAAGTATCGGAAGTTAGGTCGATCACCTCTCCAGCGTTGCCGCAAAGAGTCGCGGACGCAACCCGCTTCTCGGTTGGGAGTCGCCCCACTGGTCGCCAGTAGGGTTAGCCGATCAACGATGGGGAGCCGATCGACATGACAGCCGATGCGACGAACACACACGAGGTCACGTGGTCTGAACACGAGTCCAAGCAGTTGCTCGCTCAACATGGCGTATTGGTGGCCGCTGAACGCCTTGTCCAGTCGAGCGAGGACGCAGGGCGCGCCGCAACAACCATAGGATTCCCGGTGGTGGTAAAGCTGTGTGGCCGGGCGATAGCGCACAAGACTGAACGAGGCCTGGTCAAACTTCGACTGGGAGATACAGACGCAGTCGGCGCTGCCGCTCAAGAACTATTAGCCGCCGCGCAACCCGGCGACGGTGACGTTGGCGTGTTAGTTGCCGAGATGGTGAGCGGCAACCGTGAACTCATTGTGGGCGTGGCGACTGACCCACAATTCGGTTTGACGATCATGGTTGGCATTGGCGGTATTTTCACTGAGGTCCTGGCCGATGTGGCTTTTAGGCTGCTGCCTATCACACAGTTCGATGCCCATGAGATGATCGATGACTTAGCCAGTCAAGCGTTGCTCGGTCCCTTCCGAGGCGAACCCGAGGTTGACCGCCAAGCACTGGCCGAAACCCTGTTGGCCGTAGGCGCTGCCGCGGCATCGGTCAAGGGATTGACGTCAATTGATGTCAATCCGCTCATCGTGGTGGACGGGAAACCCGTTGCGGTCGACGCTTTGGTGGTGACGCTATGAGCCGCGATCTGTCGCCACTGTTTAACCCCAAAGGGGTTGTTATCGCCGGGGCGAGCACCCATCCCGGCAAGTTCGGGTTCGTATCACTGCACAACCTTTTGGCCAACGGGTACGAAGGCAATGTGTATGCCACCAATCTCGAAGCCGAAAATGTGCTCGGCGTTCAGACCGTTGGGTCACTTGATGAGATCCCTGACGGTGCCGCCGACTTGGTCTTTGTTTGCACCCCCGGCAAGGTCGTCCCCGGTCTCTTGCGGCAGGCTGCGGCCAAAGGCATAAAGGCGGCCTTTATTACTTCAGCCGGTTTCAAAGAGGCGGGCGACGACGGAGCACAGGCCGAGCGTGAGTTAGTGGCCTTGGCCGAAGAACTAGGCATGGTAATTGCCGGGCCAAATGGACAAGGCGTCATTTCGACGCCCGTCAACATGTGTGCCCAGATCGTGGCGCCGTACCCGCCGGCGGGAAGCATTGGTGTGGTGAGCCAGTCGGGCAATCTGGTGTCCACGTTCCTCAACCTTTCTCGCGCCAGTGGGGTTGGCGTGAGCCGGGCAATTAGTGCTGGTAACGCGGCCATGCTCGATGTCAGCGACTACCTCGAATGGTTCGGCACCGACGACGCCACGTCAGTTGCGTTGGCCTACGTCGAGGGGCTTACCGACGGGCGGGCGTTCATGGACCGGGTCACCTCGGTTGCCGCACAAATGCCGATTGTCCTGGTGAAGGGCGGCGCATCCGACGAGGGATCCAAGGCTGCGGCAAGCCACACCGGATCACTAGCGACAAATGATCGTGTATTTGACGGAGCAATCCGTCAGGCAGGTGCCGTCCGAGCGGACGGTCTTGAAGAAGCGTTTGATACTGCCGCCACGTTTGCGACCCAACCGTTGCCGAAGGGTCCTCGGGTTGCCGTAGTCACGACTGTTGGCGGTTGGGGGGTGCTTGCCGCCGACGCAATTTCGGGCAGTCGACTGGAACTCGCCGACCTTCCGCAGGATCTTTTTGACGACATCGCCAAGCTGGTTCCACCCCGGTGGAGTCGCAACAACCCGATTGACATAGCGGGTGGCGAGACCCGCGACACCGTCCCGGACATTCTCACCATTGTCGCCAGTCACCCGGCCATCGACGCGGTGTTGTTTCTGGGAATCGGCATCCAGTCCAACCAGGCCCGGCTTCAACGCGAAGGCGGATTTTACCCCGATTATGGCCTCGAACGGATCGTGGCCTACCACGAACGCCAAGACACCCGTTATGCCGAAGCAGCAGCAGAAGCGTCGGAAACATCGGGCAAACCGGTGCTCATTGCGACCGAGTTCGCGGTAGCTGATCCCAACAACCCGGGCCCCGAAACAGTGCGCGCTACAGGCAAATATTGCTATCCATCAGCGTCACGTGCCGTAGCAGCCTTGGCGCACACTTGGGATTACGCCCAGCGGCGGCAGCGCCGCAGTAACTGAGTCGACCGCACCCCGAAATAGCCAGGTCAAATGATCTGGATTTCGAACGGGGCCGCCGTTGTGAAGATGTCGGCACAACTTTGGAGTTCTTTGGCGGTGGGCTTGATCATGGGTGGACTATGGGGTCGTGTCCCATGGGGCCGAAAGCCAATGATCTTGATCCGCATGTGGGGGTTGAGGGCTGCGAGCCATTCGGCAGTTTCGGTGAGTAGTTCGGGATCGTCGTTTACCCCCGCGAGCAGTAGGAGTCGGACCTCGTAAAGCAAACCCTGTTCCTGCAAATGGGAAATGCTGGCCAGGACTTCATCATTGGGATGACCGGTCATCTGCTCGTGAATGGTCGAGTCGAAACATTTGAGATCGATCATGGCGCCATCGATAACGGGGGCCAACATGTCCCACGTGCCCGCATCGCAGGCACCATTGGAATCGACGAATGTTGTGAGGTGAGCCAACGTTGGGTCGGCGTTGATTGCCCCAAACAGGTCGCTCAAGAACGCAGATTGTTGTGTTGCTTCGCCACCCGATGCGGTGACCCCGCTGATGAATGGGGCGGCCCGCCGGATTTGTGTCAGCAATTCAGTGATGGAAGATCGCTGGGGTCCAAACCCATCCAACGGATCGTGGCCGGGGATGGTCTGGGGATTGTGACAGGCAATGCAATCAAAATTGCAGCCTTGCAGGAACACCACAAACCGATTGCCGGGACCATCAACGTTGCTAAACGCGACCGTGTCAGCAATAAGGCCGTTAGTGGGGGTCACGTTCGCGGCAACTAATCCGCTTCACCGCTCGCTGGGTGAGGTGATAGGCGTCCTCACTGCCGGCGGCGAGGTGGTCACTGGTGTGGCGGACCGTCTTCGCTTCGGCGATGGCGGCTAGGTCGCTCTTGCGTACGAGATAGCCGGTGATGCGAACGAATTCGTTGTTGTCGAGATTGAACGTAAAGTCCCGCATGCCACTGGTGAAGGCACCGCGAATGATGTCGACGACAGCTTGCGGGTTACGAACAGCGGTCTCGTCTACGTGGAAAATGTCGCTGATCCCCGCGGGGAAGAGGTGGTGGTGAGGAGCGCAGATGGCGATGTGTTGCAACATGTCTGGCTCGGTTCCAACGGGGATTCGGGTGCCGGCGGTAACTTCGTCATCGAGGTCGATCCCACTTTGGCTATGCAAGAAGCAGCGTCCACCGCCGCCTTCGCAATAAGGCATCGGCCGAGCCGCAACGAGTTCGGCCACGCGCTCTACGATGCGCACGCTGAGCTGGTCGGCGGCGGCGTCGTGACCGTACTGGGACTCGGGGTTGCCTTCGTAGGCCTGCAGAAGATTGACGCATTCGGCCAACCCAAAAATTCCGAACATGGCGGAGAAGAGATCGATGTCGATCAAACCCTCGGCGGCGAGCCAGTGGGTGTCGTAGAAGTGTTGATCTTCTACGAGGGAACGGATGCGCGCTTCGGTGAGTTCGGCCGTCAGTTCGACATAGTGCGGCAGCGTCGTGGTCAGAAACTCCTCTGCGGTGCCGTCGTGGCGTAGGGCAACTTCCTTTAGATTCATCCGCACCAAGGTGTGGGCTCCGCCACCAATTTTGAGCGAGTTGTAGCAACTCACAGCGGCGTACTGCTCACCATGATCGCCGACCATCATCGGATGATTGACGAAATGTGGCTTGGCCGTTTCGAACACCGTACGTACGCCGTCTTCGATGAGATCATCGGGGGTAATACTGGGATCGACTTTCAAGGTGATGTTCGGGACCGCTTGGCGAAGCGATCGTTCGACACGGAAAATTGACCGGGTGATTCGACTGTCGTGGGGCCCGAGATCGACGTGGACGAATGCGTCGGGCAGCATGCGGTCGATACCAATCCAGAACCGACGAAGCTTGCGATCGAGTTCTTCGTCGCTAATTGCATCGGTAACGAATGGCTCGAGAACCTTGTCAAGGTCGCCGAGATAAACCGGGTAGGACGTCACGCTGGGGACGTAGGTGTACATAATCTGGAGGAACGACAATGCGTCATCGAGATCGTTGGGTGGCGGCATCTCCAGGAAGGCTAAACCTTGGTGGATTGCTTTTTCGTAGTCGGGAAGTATGTAGCGAGCCGTGTACGGGGCATGACCTTCGAACATGTCACAAATGACACGTTTGTCTAGTGCTTCAGCGCACGCGTCGGAAATATTCGGGTACGGAAGGGTTTCGTCTCGGAATGCGGAACTGCAGCAAATTTTGGGTCAGATCCGGCGGTCGGCGGCCGAACGCTGGTTGCGATTGAGGGTCGCTCACCAGGCCCAGCCGCAACGAATTCACTGGCTGGCGAGATACCCGCTAATGACCGCTCGCGCTCCCGAGTCGTCGAGCACTGGGGTGATGTTCATTATGTTGCTGCCACCGGCCCACATGAGGAGGAAGCCGTGCACTGCTTCCGCCGACTCTGCTTCAACGATTGCGACCCCACGCCCGTTAGCGATGTCATGCCACCGGCCGATCTGTTTGAAGCCGTGCGCCTGCTCTACGGCAGCATCATCATCTGCGGTCATTCCGCTGAAGGCTCCTAACGTTTCCATTTTCTGCTCGTGGTTTAGTTTGAATTCGATCATGAACAACATGACGCTCTCCTTGTGGTTGGCCAGGGTCCACTGTCTGCGCCCCTGATCTCATTATGAAACTAAATCCTGGCACAGAGAGATTGCGGGTTGCAACGCCCGGTTTGACAAAACCAATTGTCGATGAAGAGGCGGGGCGTTTTGCGTTCCCGGCTAGAGTCCCGGTACAGCCTGGCCTGGGTCAGATCCGGCGGTCGGCGGCCTGCCAGTATTCGTCTTTGAGTAGTCGCTTGTAAAGCTTGCCGGTCGGGTGTCGGGGGAGTTCGGAACGGAAGTCGACTGACCGCGGACATTTAACGTCGGCGAGTTGGCCGCGACAATAGGCGATGAGTGTGCGTTCTAGTTTTGCGGCGGCGTCAGCATCGGCAGGCATGACTGCGGGTTGCACCACGGCCTTCACCTCTTCGCCGAAGTCATCGTTTGGTACACCGATAACCGCAACATCAATCACGTCGGGATGCATGGTGAGGACATTCTCCGCCTCTTGCGGATAAATATTTACCCCACCGGAAATGATCATGTATGCCTTGCGGTCAGTGAGGTAAAGGAAGCCATCTTCGTCGACCTTGCCGACATCACCCAACGTTGACCAGCCGTTGGGATGGCGGGCGTCCTCGGTTTTAGCCGAGTCGTTGTGATAGCTGAAGTCGTTGCTGGCGAAGTAGACCGTGCCTTCCTCGCCTGTTGGGACCTCTTCGCCGTCTTCCCCCACGATGTGTACGGGCGCGGTGAGTGGCTTACCCACGGTGCCTTTATGCGTGAGCCAGTCATGGGAGTTGGTGTAGCAAAAACCGTTGCCTTCGGTCCCGGCGTAGTACTCGTGCAGGGCCGGACCCCACCAGTTGATCATCTTCTCTTTGACCTCAATGGGACACGGTGCTGCCGCGTGGACGGCGACCTGCAAAGACGACACGTCGTACTTTGCGCGGGTTTCCTCCGGCAGTTTCAGCATGCGGACAAACATGGTCGGCACCCACTGACTGGTGGTCGCTTGGTACTTCTCGATCGCGGCAAGGGCGGCTTCGGGGTCGAAGCGTTCGAGCATCACGACCGTCGCACCGACGCGCAACATCGACAGGCTGAAGCGAAGTGGGGCAGCGTGATACATCGGCGCAGGGGATAGGTAAATCGCCTCAGGAGTAGCGCCGAACAACATCACAGAGAGGGTGGTAACCGGGCTCCCGGTGCCCAGCGGTTCATCGTCTGGATTGAGCTTCACTCCCTTGGGACGCCCAGTCGTGCCCGACGAATACAACATATCTGCCGCTTCGCGTCGGTTGGTGAGGGGCGTGGTGGGCTGCTTCGATAGCTCGGTTGTGAGATCCAGGTAGCCATCGAATGCGCCACCCGAGGAGAGTCGTAAAGCAGCGTTGGGAATGTCATCGGCAATGCTGGTAGCGACGTCGGCCAGGTAGGGAGAAGTGATGAAGCCCTTCGCCCCGCAGTCGTTGATGATGTACGCCGCCTCGTCGCTCGTCAGCCGTGAACTGATAGCCGTGTAGTACAGCCCGGCGTAGTGGCACCCCCAGGCGACGGCCAGAAATTCGGTGCGATTCTCCATGCAGAAAGCGACGTGGTCACCAACTTCGAGACCCGACGAGCGCAGTAGATGCGACAGCTGATTGGCGTAGGTATCGAGCTCGGCGAAGGTCATTGTTTCGCCCGTAGTGGCATTGACTACCGCCAAATGGTCGGGTCGGTTGGCTGCGTGATAGCCGGGATAAAACTCACCAAGTTCGTCGCTCATGGGCTGATCTTAGTTGTCGGTGATTCAGTGAACAGAACCGATCTGTCCCACACCTATTCGGCGGGGTTGATGGCCTCATCGTCCAGGTGGTCCAGCCGACCTGATTGCTTTAACCAAATAGCACCCATGAGCAAGATGCACGCACCACCAGCAGTAGACCATCGAATGCCGATCGCGTCGCCAAGTGAAGCCATGACGAATTGGCCGAACGGGACCGAAATCAGTAGAGCCATGATGTAGACCGACAACACTTTGCCCCGCATGTGTTCTTCAACCTGGAGTTGAATTGTGGTGTTAAGTGTTGCGGCGGTGATGATGTGAGCGACGCCGACGAAGAGGAGCGCCACTAGCGCTAGCCCCAAGACTGGCGCAATTGCGAAGGCAAAGATTGAAGTCGAGTACAGCACCAGTGACCACCACTCCATTGTGCTGCGGGGGATTTTCTTGGAGGCTGAGGAGACCATCGGTGTAGCAAGCACAGCACCCACACCGATGGCTGCAGTCATAATACCGAGCCAACCGGCCCCGACCTCGAACACGTCATCGGCGAAGATGACGGTGAGGGCAACGATGGGCATACCGAGTCCGGCTACAAAGACGATGCTTTGCACTGCCGATTTGAGGCCATCGTGGCGACGGATGTAGCGCACGGTGTCGACCAACTCGCCAGCGACCTTGCGCCCGGCACGATCCACAGCTGGCCGTGGTTTCACATCGATGAGCAATAGAGCGCCGATTACGACCACAAATGAGATCGCGTCAATTGTGAAGGTCCACGTGGGCCCCGCGAGTTTGAGAACCGCTCCGGCGATAACCGGCCCGACTGCTCGTGCGGCGTTGAACTGCGTCGAATTGAGGGTGATAGCGCTGAGGAGAAGGTGGCGTGGAACGAGCTGACTTAGGAAGGCTTGCCATGACGGAATGCCGAGTCCACCAATAATGCCTGCCGCGACCGAGACGCCGACATAGGCCGCGGGCTCGCGAACATCACTTGACCACATGAGTGCAAAGGTGATGGCCACGAGCGCTGATCCGAATTGGCTAATGAGGAGAATATTTTTGCGGGGGTAGCGGTCGGATAGCGACCCGGCAAGGGGCCCCATGAGCGCACTTGGGAGGAGTTGGGCGAGGGCGGCAATCCCAACCCACCGTCCTAGGCCGGTGAGTTCAAACAATACGAACGGCAGCGTGATGTTGGACATCCAACGGCCGGCGTTGGAAATCATCCCACCGATGAAGAACAGGCGGAAGTTGCGTTCTCGTAACGCGGCACGAGCGCCGACTTCAAGCTCGGGTTTGTCGGTGGTCGGCCCGTTAGTCACTTAGGCGACGCTAGCGCCCTAGGCACCGAACAGTTAATTGGGTTAGCGGCGCCGTTTCTTGCGGGCGGCTTTGGCGTTCTTGGCTTTGTTGCGTGCAGCGGCGTTGCCCCTACTGCTGCCTACGGGCTTACCTCCGCCGATGCTCCGCTGGGGAACCGAACGGAACCACAGGTTGCACGCCCATTTTTCGCCATGGTGCACGGGCATGCCACCGTGAAGTGAATGGGGATGGCGCTGGATTTGACCGTAGATGGTGTCGTGAAAGAGGACTAACCGGCCCGGTTTGGCTTCCACTTGGAGGTTGAGTTTTGGGAAGATTGTGTCACCACCGGCGTCGACCTCATTGAGATATATCAGCGCAGTGACGAGGCGCTGCCCGTCCTTTTTGAGTTTCTCTTGACCTTTGTCGGTGTTGATATCCCAGCCATCAAAGTGTGGTTTGTATTCCTGTTCGGTGGCGTAGTGGATGACTTGCAGCGACTCGGCGTAGCGGGACGAAATCCCCACGAGGTCCGAAACTCGGGTCACAAGGTTTCGGACCACGAGGGCGTTGTCATGTTTGAGCCAGGTGACACTGCCGGTGCGCTTGTCGCTGTAGTCGTTACCGCTGTCGAGTGTGACCTTGGCCTGGTGGAGATTGCCGGCGGCCAGGGCCATGATGCTATTGCGGTCATCTACAGCTAGGAAATCGTCGATGACCGTAACCAACGGGTCGTCACACAACTGTGTACCGATGTCGTAGGAATCCTTGATTGTCGGAATGGCCATGTACCAAGGATCCCCTAAGAACGGCCGCATTTCAACTGGCCCTACACTGCACTATGGCTGCTCGACCTCTTTCTCTCGAATTCGTGACCTCCGCGAAACGAATGGACACCCTCCCCAAAACCGAGGCCGAGGTCGCTTTTGTGGGCCGATCCAACGTCGGTAAGTCCTCGCTGATTAATGCGATAGCTCATCAGAAACAGTTGGCTCGTGTCTCAAATACTCCGGGCCGCACCCAACTTATTAACATTTTTGAATTGGCCGACACGAACTATGCCTTGGTGGATCTGCCGGGCTACGGCTATGCCAAAGCGCCTGGTCATGTGCGTAAGGACTGGGGCAAGATGATCGAGCATTATTTGCTTGAGCGCGAAGAGTTGGTGATGGTCTACGTGTTGGTTGATGGCGAAATCGGGCCCACCAAACTCGATGTGCAAATGCTCGACTGGATGCGCCACGAGATCATTCCGTTCACCGTGGTGGCCACTAAACATGACAAGGTCAAGTCGTCAAAGCGGCAACGTCGCAAGGTCGATTTGGCGCTTGGTTGTGGCGTCGACCAAAAAGATGTGGTGTGGGTTAGTGCGAGCAAGGGAGTAAATATCGATCGGCTGCGTTCGATTGTGCTCCGGGATTTGGCTTACACCGGTGCCGACGACTGAACGTCGTTTGAGTTACCGATCGACCCGCAGGTGCTAGGCGTTTACCGTTAGCGGCCAGGGGCGGTTGAGTTCGACGGTGTGGGCCAGCTCTAGGAGTAGCGGTTCGCTGAAGTGCGGCCCGATGGCTTGAAGACCAATGGGCAAGCCGTCCAAGAATCCGGCCGGAATCGAGATGCCGGGGTTGCCATGCAGGTTGCACGGGAAGGTGAGTAGCCCATTGTTGGCGAGTCCGGCTTCGATGCCACCGAAGGTGTCGGGCAAAGGGCCTTCGGCGGCAAAGGCGATATCGGGATTGCTGGCGGTGAGGATGAAGTCGACACCGCCGTTGTTGGGGTCAAAGATCTTGGCCATTGCTTGGTTGAGTTCCGTGCGACGCTTTTCGATGCGGCCGCGGGCGACACCGTTGTATAGGCCATCGGTGCGTGATAACCCGAAGGCAATTTCGGGGGTGAGGTCGTCGGCGCAATCGGGCCAGAGATCACCCAATCTGTTCCGCAGACTCATCATGCCGCTGATGGACCAAGCGGCGCCCATGTTGGGAAGCTTCGTGTCGAGTTCGTCGACCTGAACAAGCTCGCAATCGTCGATCAGGTTCAGAGCGGCTTCATTGAGCAACTCCCACATCACTGGGCTGACCGTGGCGCCACCCCAGTTAGCGACGATGGCCACACGTTTGCCTTTGAGGGCATCACCGTTGGTACCGAGGCCTTGTTCCCACCCGCTGACGGGCGCGAGGCTCAGCGGGTCGCGGGGGTCGTGTCCGTTGGTCACGTCGAACCAGCGGGCGGTGTCGCGAACAGAGCGTGAGACGCAGCCGACGGCGACGGTGAGATTACCGTATTCGGCTGATGGAGACAGTGGGATGCGCCCGAAGGTGGCCTTCAGCCCGACGAGATTGGTGAAACCGGCTGGGATACGGATCGATCCGCCGCCATCGCCGGAAGTGCCCAAGGTCATGAGACCACCGGCTACCGCTGCGGCAGCACCACCGGATGATCCGCCGGGTGTGTGGCCGTGTTTCCAGGGGTTGTGGGTAGCGCCGTGCAACACCGTCCGGGTGCAGTTGATACCACCGAACTCTGAGGCTGCCGATTGACCGAACAAGACCGCGCCGCCTCGGTCACGGATGCGGCCAGCGTTGGTGCTGGTTTCGGTAGCGATGTTGTCTTTGAACGGCACCGATGCTCCGGTGTCGGGCCAGCCCTTGACCTGGTCAAGTTCTTTGATGGCCATGGGCACGCCGCCGAACGGCATTGACACGTCGGCGCTCGAGGCCGACGCCATGGCTGGTTCGGGGTCGGTGAAAGGAATGGCGTTTAGGTCACTGGCCTCGACCGCGGCAAGGGTGGCGTTCAGTTCTTCGGAAGGGGACCGTCGACCGGCCCGAAATTCGTCGACCAGTGAGCATGCATCGCCTTGCCAGGGAGTATCAACCATTGGTCCAACGTAGTACCCAGCGCCCAACCGCGGAAATCTCGGCTAGCAAACTGGGCCCCTAGCTATAGAGAAGCGGGAATTGCGGGCAGTCGAGGCGGTCGCCGGCGTTAAGGTAATCGGTGTAAAGCGGCTCGCTGGCGCCGGGGCGCGGGTCGTAGCGAACATCATCGCCGACGTAGCGCACGGTGTAGCCGCGCCGTCGGTGTTGAGCAGTGGAGTTTCCCAAAGCACCGTGCACGATCATGCCGCTGAACACATAGACATCGCCGGGCTGCACATCCCACGTGACAATGTCGTATTCGTTGCGAGCGGCTTCGATGTCGGGGATGTCTTCGAAGTCGGGGTTGCGGGCGTAACTGCTGCGGTCGGCGTTAGGGCCGAAAGGTTCAGGTTGGAACCAGCGGTCCCACTTGTGGGAACCACGCACAAATTCGAGGGCACCGTTTTCGGCTCGCACATCATCAATTGCGACCCAAATTGAGATGACGTCGCGGCCAGCGATAGGCCAGTACGGCTGGTCGTTGTGCCATCGGGTTCGGTTCGGTGTGTGAGGTTCCTTGACGAAGAGTTGGTCATACAGCAGGTTGAGCCGGGTTGATCTAAGGCATTGTTTGGCGATGGTCTTGGCCGGTGAATGCAAACAGAATTCGGCGAATTCGGTGTCGTTTTGCCAGATGCGCAAGTTGCCATGGAAGCGGCCTCTGTCGGTGGCATAGGAATGATCGAACGGGCCGGGGTCAGCAATGTCTCGTTCGATGGCGCCGGCGATGCGCTCTTGCCACTCTGGTGAAATGACGTTGCGCAGCACGACGACACCGTCGCGTTGATAAGCGGCAATATCAGCCTCATCCACGGTGATCTGGGAGGCCCCGGTGTGTTGGTTCGAACCCATGGGGCGACGTTACTTCATCATGATCTACGGCGTTGGGTGGATGTCGACCACTACCAAGATGATGCTCATTTGGCCGCTCCAGGGAAGCCCAGTTGCCGCCAAGCTTCGTACATGGCGACAGAAACCGAGTTGGACAGATTGAGGCTGCGGTTGTCGGGTCGGATGGGGATCTTGATCTGGTGATCGGCGTCGAAACGGGCCATGTGGTCGGGGGACAAACCAACCGACTCACGTCCAAACACCAGCACATCGTCGTCCTGATAGGCGACATCGGTGTACCGGTAGCTAGCCCCGGATGAGAACGCTAACCAGCGGCCAGGTAACGTTGCGACCGCAGCATCGAACGACGCGTGGATGGTCACATTTGCGAGGTCGTGGTAGTCGAGCCCCGCCCGGCGAAGCAGCCGATCCTCAAGAGAAAATCCCAGCGGCTCGACCAAGTGCAAGGACGCTCCTGTGTTGGCGCAAAGGCGAATAATGTTGCCCGTATTTGGAGGAATTTCAGGGTGAACTAAGACGACATGCACGCAGCAACGGTAGCAGCGCTAATACCGTGGACCGGTTCGACTGGTTTGCTTGACGGGTAGCGCTCGATGGGCTTACCGGCCATGATGGTCGGACTCGCCTTCACCGACAGGATCCACCATGGCCAAGACCCGTTCGCTTCGTTTCGTCGACGCTTCATTCCTTGCCGACGCGCCCGTAACCGCCTCGGCCCGTCAAATACTTCCCGCCAGCGCGGCCGAAGCATTTCGAGCCCTCGAAGATGGCGATGCCTGGCCGGTGTGGCTCGTTCCTGTAGACAAGATCGACTGGACATCGCCCCAGCCTTTTGGGGTGGGGACCACTCGCAACATTACGGGCAAGGGAGCAGTGACGTCGGAGTACTTCTTCGCATGGGAAGACGGCCGCCGGATGGCCTTCAACTTCACCGAAAGCCAGTTGCCGTTTTTTGCCGCATTTGCTGAAGACTACGAACTTATTGACGAAGGCGCCGACCAATGCACATTGGTATGGAGTTGGGGCTTTGAATGCCGGGGTCCATTCAAATATGCGCAGCCAATTGTCGGCCTGGGTTTCAAGAAGACTGCCCAGAAGTCTCTCAAGAATCTGGCTACCTACATGGCCGAGAATCGGACAAAGTACGTCGAGTAGAACCCCAATGAGGCGACAGCCCAAGCTGAATGGCGCCGCTGGCCCGCCGGGCGAGGCAGTTAAGGCCACCGTTCGGTTCACCCCGAAGGGCGTCGAGTTGCGCCGGGAAAACCCGCTAACCGACTGCGCCAACGTAAATGGCACCGGCAACGATGCTAAATACGACATGGGCCATGATCATCCCCATGGGGGTCATCTTGCCCATCCCGGTCATGAATGGACCGGGTGCGTAAATCTGGCCGCTTTTCACCAGTGGATGCATCGTGGTCAACATGGTGGGCATCATGCCAGCGACGACCATGCCATGAACGACTCCGGCTACGAGGCCGACCACGACAGCGTCGCCGTCGCTCGAGGGGTCGACGGCGTGCAGTACGCCCGCATGCAGCAACCCGAACCCAGCGCCCATCATTAGGTGCATCATCATTCCGATGCCATAGGTCATGCCGGTGCTGGCCTTAGGAACCATCATGGTTCCGAGGGTTCGCAGGAGATCCATGCTCGTCATGCCCATGGCTCTGCCGCCGTACATGACGACGAGCATTGCGAGGGCGCCCACGATCCCCGCGAGGATCGCGTCGCTCGCTGAAAAATTGCCTGCCAGGTTGATTGCCAACATTGTTTGCTCCAATTCACGATCGCCGTCAGAGGCGATCCTGTGATGGGGAAACCGCGCGGACTGCCGTGGCATTCCCGCGGCAGTTAAGCGGCGCACCTCTGCTAGGTTTCTTGCCCCTCAAACTGGGCGTTGTACAAGTTGGCGTAGGCGCCGTCGCGCCGGAGGAGTTCGTCGTGATTTCCCTGCTCGGCAATACGGCCGTCTTCCATCACCAAGATGACATCGGCTCCACGAATGGTCGACAGTCGGTGAGCAATTACGAAGCTGGTGCGTTGTGACCGCAGAGCGTTCATGGCCTCTTGGATGAGCACCTCGGTGCGGGTGTCTACCGAACTGGTGGCCTCATCAAGGATCAGAATTGATGGGTCGGCAAGGAACGCCCGGGCGATCGTAATGAGCTGTTTCTCGCCCGCACTGACATTGTCACCTTCATCGTTGATGACGGTGTCATAGCCATCGGGCAATGAGCGAACAAAGCGGTCGACGTAGGTAACTTGTGCGGCCTTAAGGATCTGCGCCTCGCTGGCCTCGGGGTTGCCATACGCAATGTTTTCGCGAATAGTTCCCCCAAATAGCCAGGTGTCTTGCAGAACCATGCCGACTTTGGAGCGAAGTTCTTGGCGAGGAAACGCCGAGATGTCTCGCCCGTCCAGGCTGATGCTGCCCGAATCTAGATCGTAGAAACGCATGATCAAGTTGACAAGTGTGGTCTTGCCAGCGCCCGTCGGACCTACTATCGCCACCGTTTGGCCTGGCTCGGCTACGACGCTTAATCCTTCGATCAGGGTGGTTTTTGGGTCGTAGGAAAAGTAGACGTCATCAAAGACAATGCGTCCCTTCACGGGAGCGGGGTTAACAGTGTCGGCTTGTTCTTGGGTTTGCTCCGGGGTGTCGAGTAATTCAAGGACCCGTTCTAGTGAGGCAATACCCGATTGAAATGTCGCAGTCATTGACGCCAGGTGCGTTATGGGGTGCGAGAACTGGCGGGTGTACTGGAGGAGCGCCTGCATGTCGCCCACGGAAATAGCACCGGTAGATATTTGTAGACCCCCGGCGACCGCAATCAAAATGAACTGCAGGTTGCCCATGAAGACCATCATTGGTTGGATGAGGCTGGCAATGAACTGGGCGGTGTAGCTGGCCTCGTACAACTTCTGGTTGTCGCCCTCGAACTGTTTCTCGACGTCCGCTTGGCGACCGAAGCTCTTGACGATCGAGTGCCCAGTAAATACTTCTTCGGCTTGGGCGTTGAGACTGCCAGTGTGACGCCACTGCTCCATGAAACGAGGTCTGGCGCGGCCACTGATCTTCTTCATCAGGATCACAGAAAGTGGCACGGTGACGAGAGCAATAGCGGCCATTTTGGGCGAAATGGTGATCATCATCACTGTCACGCCCAAAATAGTGAGCAGCGACGAAAGGATCTGGCTGGTTGTTTGTTGCAGGCTTTGGGCCAGGTTGTCGATGTCGTTGGTGACGCGACTCAAAAGGTCACCACGAGGTTGGCTATCTATGTATCCCAAGGGAAAGCGATTGATTTTTTGTTCGACTGATTGGCGAAGTTCGAACATCGAGCGCTGCAACACGCCGGCCATGATGTAGGCCTGCGAATAGCCAAGGATCCACGAGCCCAGGAAGATGATGCCAACGAAGAACAAGCGTCGATGCAATGCGCCAAAGTCGATGCCGTCTCCCATGACACCCGACACGATGATGTCGGTTGCTTTGCCCAACAAACGAGGGCCAATAACGGTGAGTAGGACGCTGCCGGCAGTGAGCACCATGACGATGAGCAGCAAGGGAAGTTCTTTGCCCAAGATGGCACCGAGGCGCCGGACGGACGAGCCGAAGTTCTTGCTGCGCTCCGCGGGCATCCCCGCGCCACCGCTTGGGCCAAAGCTGCTACGCCGGGCCTCGCGTCCGGTGGTATTGAGGACCTCGCGGTCCTCGTCGGAGAGGTCGGGTTTAGTGGGTTCGTCGGGGCTCATGGGGCATCTACCCCTAGCTGTGACTCGACGATCTCGACGTACGTGGGGCAGGTGGACAGCAGTTCTTTGTGGCTGCCTTGGCCTACTTGGTGCCCGCCGTCGATCACCAGGATCTGGTCGGCATCGATAATGGTTGATACGCGCTGGGCAACAATGACGACCGCCGCATTTTGGGTGTGTGGTTTGAGAGCGGCACGGAGGCGAGCGTCGGTGGCTAGGTCGAGGGCGGAGAAGGAATCATCGAAGACGAAGATTTCGGGCTGCGAAACTAAGGCCCGGGCGATTGCTAGGCGTTGCCGTTGCCCGCCAGAGACGTTGGTGCCGCCTTGGTTGATCGGGCTTTCGATTCCTTCGGGCATGGACTGGACGAATGTCGCGGCCTGAGCAATTTCGAGCGCTTCCCACAACTCGGCATCGGTGGCGTCGGGGCGGCCGAATCGCAGGTTGGAGGCGACGGTTCCGCCGAACAAGAAAGCCTTCTGGGGGACGTAACCAATGTTGCCCCACAACAGTTTCGGATCGAGTTCGCGGACGTCGACTCCCCCCACAGACACGGACCCTGTGGTGGCATCGAACAGGCGGGAAATGAGATTGACCAAGGTGGTCTTGCCTGACCCGGTGCTTCCAATGATTGCGATGGTGTGGCCCGCTGTGACTCGGAACGAGATGTTAGACAAGACGGGGGATTGTGCACCCGCATAGCTAAAACCAACGTCGCGAAATTGGAGCGTCCCGTGCTCGACAATCTGGGTGACGGGGTTGGCCGGTGGGTGGACCGAGGATTCGGTGTCGAGAACTTCGGCGATTCGTTCGGCGGCTACTGAGGCCCGTGGAATCATGGACACCATAAACGTGGCCATGACGACGGCAATAAGGATCTGTACGACGTAGCTGAGGTAGGCAATCAATGAGCCGATTTGCATGTTCCCAGCACCGATTCGATCGGCTCCGATCCACAACACTCCGAGGCTGGCCATGTTGATTATGAGACCAACCGTTGGGAACATCGCCCCCATGAGTCGGCCGGTAATGAGTGAAACTTCGGTGACGTCTGCGTTGGCTTCGCCGAAACGTTCGGTCTCTTCTGGCTCGCGTACGAAGGCACGAACAACTCGAATGCCACTGATCTGTTCGCGTAAGACCAGGTTGACCCGGTCCACGCGTACTTGCATAAGTTGGAAGGCAGGGACCATCCGGGAAACGATTATCCCGAGCAAGACGACGGCCATTGGAATGGCAAACAGGAGCACGATTGATAACCCGGCGTCTTCGCGGATGGCCAAAACGATGCCTATCACCATCGTGAGCGGCACCGCCACCATCAATGTGGCAACCAACACGACCAGAGTCTGGACTTGCTGGACATCGTTGGTAATGCGAGTAATGAGTGAGGCCGAGCCAAATTGGCCAACCTCGCGGGCCGAGAAACCCGTGACTTGGTGGAAAAGATCGCGTCGGAGATCTCGGCCAAAACCCATCGCTGTGCGGGCTCCAAACCAAACAGCGACCGACGCGAAAATGACTTGGACGATGCTGAATCCAATCATGATGAACCCGATGCGCCAGATGTAATCGTTGTCGCCCGTGAGCACGCCTCTGTTAATGAGGTTGGCGTTCAACGTCGGCAGGGCCAATGTGGCCGACGTCTGGATGGCTTGTAGTACGACGATGAGCAACAAGATGTTCTTGTAGGGGCCAAGATGGCTACGAAGGATTTGGCGGAGGCTCATGGGTTAGATGGCGCCGGTACTCGCAGATCGTTTGACAATGGGGGAACCGTCGAATACGAGGAGGCGTTTCGCTAGTTTGTCAATGAAGAAGCGATCATGGCTAACCACAACGACGGCACCAGGGAAGTGCGCCAGCGCCCGGTCCATTACTTGGGCGCTGAGAATATCGAGGTGGTTGGTTGGCTCATCGAGGATGATGACTGAGGCGCCGGACAACAAGCAGTGAGCTAGTGCCACACGAGCCCGTTGACCGCCCGAAAGGTCGCCGATTCGTTGCTTAAGGTCCATTTCGGAAAACTGCAGCAACGTAAGAAAGCGATTGACGTGTTTCTTGGGTGCTGCGAACGCCAATGACCCAGGGGCAGAGTTGATCGAGTGTGCAACCGTGTCATCCAAATCCAGGGATTCGAACACGCTGTTGTAGTACGCGAAATTGGCACCTTTTACCCAACGAATGGAACCGCTAGTTGGGGTTGTCTTACCAACTAACACATCAAGCAATGTGGTCTTGCCCGAGCCGTTTGAACCGACGATGGCTAGCCGGTCTCGGCGGTGGAGTTCGAAGGAAAGATCCTCGAACAACACGTTCTCGCCGTAAGCCATCGATATGTTTTC
>CAWKZT010000002.1:0-35405 GCA_963854565.1 Acidimicrobiia bacterium | reverse complement strand
ATTCGAGCAGGTCGGTCAATCGAACCGTGGCCCCGCTTTGGTCTAAGGCCGAGAAGTCCTCGACAACGTCACCAACATGCATAAACCAAACCCTAACCGCTCAACCGCTCAACCGAAGAACCGAAGAACCGAAGAACCGAAGAACCGAAGCGGTTCAGCGAGCGGAATCCATGAACATCGTTTTCACTGCCTCATAGCTCTCGATACACCGACCTGCTCCGAGCACTACGGCTTCGAGTGGTGCATCGACAAGGTTGACTTTGACATCGGACTCGGCGGTGATGCGTTGGGCCAGACCACGGAGCAGTCCACCGCCACCACACAGATGTACGCCTTGGGTCAGCAAGTCTTGGGCGAGTTCAGGTGGAGACTGCGCCATGCAGGCCAACACCGAGTCAACCATCGCAGATACCGGTTCTTCGATTGCTTCGCGAACCTCGCCGGGGCTGAGCACAATTGTCTCGGGTAGGCCGCTCATGAGTTGGCGACCGCGAACTTCGACTCGGAACTCATCGGGGGTAGGTGCGGCTGAACCGATCGTGATTTTGATTTCTTCGGCTGTGCGTTCGCCAATGGCCATGCCATATTCTCGGCGCACCCAGTTCTGGATGGCGTGATCGATGTCGAATGAGCCAACCCGGATCGCCTCGATCGCTACGACACCGCCCATCGAGATGAGTGCGGTTTCGGTAGTGCCGCCACCAACATCGATGACCATGTTGCCAACCGGTTCGTTGATTGGAAGGCCAGCACCGATGGCTCCTGCCAAGGGTTGCTCGATCAACTGTGCGTCGGCGGCTCCGGCCCGTTTTGCCGCTTCGGTGACGGCGCGTCGTTCGACTGCCGTAATAGCCGAAGGCACACAGATAACGACCCGTGGTCGGTTAAATCTATTGACGCCAACCCGCTGTAGCAGGAGTCGGATCATGCGCTGAGTCACATCGAAGTCGGTGATAGCTCCGCTGCGGAGCGGCCGTACCGCCACGATGTAACTGGGGGTCCGCCCTATCATTTGCCATGCTTCTTGGCCCATAGCCAAGACATCGCCGGTGCGGTCGTTGAGGGCGATTACTGAAGGTTCGTTAAGCACGATGCCGCGACCGCGTGCGTAGACCAACGTATTGGCTGTTCCGAGGTCGATTGCTAGATCGCGAGCCATAGGTAATCCGCTCTACCGTCGGGGACGACGGGGGTTGTTCTTTCCGTTGAGGGCGTTCATGTCGCGTTGGAACTCGTTAATACTCGCATCGAATTTGCGTCGATCCAATGAAAACAGCCACAAGATGCCAACACCCACGGCAGATACGCCGAGGGCGATCGCTAGAAAGATAAGGCTGCCCATTAGAGGTCCTCTACGTCGGTAATTGGTTGGGACTCGAGCGCCCAGCTTTCGCCATCGCGCCACGTTTCACGTTTCCACACGGGAAGAGTCGCCTTTAGCGTATCTATCCCATATCGGGCCGCCTCAAATGCCTCAACACGGTGTGGCGATGACACGGCAACAAGGACCGACGATTCTCCTACTGGAACCACGCCAATGCGATGCAACATGGCAATACGGCCAACCGCGGACCATTGTGTTCGCATCTCTTGTTCGATGGCTTCGAGGCGCGGCACGACTTCGAGGTCATATGCCTCGTATTCAAGCCGCGAAACCTCGGGGCGCCCTGTGCTGTTGTCGCGAGCTGTTCCGGAGAAGACAACCACCGCGCCGCAGCTGGGCAAGATCACCCAATCTGATACCGACTGCACAGGAAGCGATTCGCTGGTCAGCGCCAGCCACGTCGACCCGTCGGGCGGAGAGAGCGGTGCAGAGGTGTCAATCGCGATTGTCATGGCAGTCCTATCGTAGGCGCAGCGGTCGGGTTGTGTCGTTCGAATCGCAGCACAATCGGTGGGCAAAGGGCCCAATGGCCGACGCCGCGCAATCCCAGGGCTTCGGAGTAACTACTATGAATATTCGTGCCCCATGACGACCCCGACGATTTCTCTGCCTTGCCAGCGCAGGCCGACCGATCTTGGCGCCACCCGTCCGAAGTGGCTGCGGCTATGCGAGAGGCGGAAGCGCTACCGACGACGCCTCCGAGCCAGCAACGTGCCCGCAATTCCCGCTCCGGTTGCCAGAACCGCAGCGGCACCTCCTAGAGCTATTTGTTGCCGTTTGCGAGAACTGACCATGGCCCAAGGCTTAGGTCGGATGCTCTCAACGACCGTTTGCTCGGTTGTTCTGCGGGGTTCCCAACCATGTGCCTTCAGCTGATCATTGGCGACGACCCACGGATACATCGTGTACGGCACTAAACCCGGTGGCGTCGGGGCGAGCCGATACCGCCACCGGAACGAGGCGAATTTGCCGGCTATTTCTTCGGAAACCTGCAGGCGGGGCGGACTTCCCTCCAACGAGCGTACGACAGCGGCTTCGGCCCATCCGTCCGGAGCCACGTTGAAGATTCCGTTAAAGCGACTTAGCCCGGCCAGAACAATTGCTTCGGCCAGATCGTCGAGATGGAGGAATTGCAGCGGTGGTTCTTCGCCGTCGACGCCTATTGCCGATGCTGAGCGGATGGCGTCAGCCACCCAACTCGAAACGTTCGGCGCAACGGCAATGGTGGGGCGCAAGACCACGACTTCGACGTCGTGTTCGATACCCCACGCAATCACCTGCTCCTCGAGTTTTGCTTTGGTCTTGGCAAAAACCAGGCCGGCGTTCGGGCGGACGGGTGCTGCTTCGGTGAGTGGCACTGGATTGTTGGGCCAAGCTCCGTAGACCATGGCGCTTGACAAAAGCACAAATCGTTCGACATTTGCTTCGGCCGCGGCTTCGAGCAACCGGGTGGTGGCAGCAACGTCAATTTCGCCTGACTGCAATGCACTGCGCTGGCCATCGAAGGCGGAGGCCAAATGTACGACCGTGCTGCAGTTAGCCAGGTGTTCGGTTAGGTCGGAGAGCGCTAAATCTACCTTGTCAACACCTCGACCTCCGCGCTGATCCAATGCCACAATGTCAGTCACGCTTCGCGTGGCCTCGGATTTGTCGCGCTCAGACGAGGTAGCCGAAGGTGTCTCGGCAACTTGCAGGAACCGGGAAATGACCCGATGCCCCAATCGGCCAGCGGCACCAGTCACAACGAAGACGCTCATCAGAGAGAAGCCCGCGGTTCAGGAACACGTGTCATGGCCCTACGATGCCATTGTGAGCGACGAGAATCCACCCCCCAACCCATTTGGTGATCTTCCCTTCTTTGGGGACATTGCCAAGATGTTCGGCGGCGGAAGCACGGCTGGCCCGTGGGAAACTGCGCGCCAACTAGCGGTTCAGTTGGCCAACGAGGGACGGTCCGAAGACAATGTCGACCCCGTGCAACGTGTTGCTGTCGAGCAACTTGTTCGAGTTGCCGAGTTGCGAATTGCTGACCTCACCGGGTTGAGCCTCGGTGGACAAACCGGGTTGACAACCGAGGCGACCAACCGTGGTGGGTGGGCCACCCGCACAATTCGCGACTACCAACCGCTCCTACAGGGCCTCGCCGATTCTCTCAGCAAGGCCCCACTGGGGGAACCCGACCCCAGCGACCCTATGGCCCCGATGATGAGCGCCCTCATGGGCATGCTCGGGCCCATGATGCTTGGATTTACCGCTGGCTCAATGGTTGGCCATCTGGCCCAGGGAGCGTTGGGTGGCTACGCCCTCCCGATTCCTCGACCCGAGGATTCGGCCATCTTGTTATCGTTACCAGCGATCGATTCCATCGCCGAAGACTGGAGTCTCGATCTCAACGACACTCGCATGTGGACCTGTATTCACGAGGTCGCTCACCACGCCATATTTTCGGTACCGCATATACGCGAACGCATCAACAGTCTGTTGCACCGCTATGTCGCCGCCTTCGAGGTAGACCCGACGATGTTGGGTGAGCAGTTTGGTTCGCTTGATTTGTCAAACCCGGCCGGGTTGGCCGAACTCCAATCAAGTTTGGGTGATCCCCACACCCTGCTCCAGGCATTGCAATCCCCCGCCCAAGTGGCCCTGCAGCCGGAACTAGCTGCGTTGACGTCGGTGGTTGTCGGATATGCCGACCATCTTGTCGATCGCATTGCGTCGGAACTCATCGGTAGTCATGCCCAGATCACCGAGGCGATTCATCGGCAGAGAGTTACGACGAGTCAGTCAGACCGGTTTGTTGAAAAACTGCTAGGGCTCGAACTCGATCAGGCACAGTATGACCGAGGCGCCGCCTTTATCGAGGGCATCATAGAACGGGCCGGACACCAGGGCTTGCAACGAATCTTTGCTAGCCCTGAGAATCTCCCCACGGTCAACGAGGTCGACGCACCCGGTCTGTGGCTGGCCCGGATCGACCTTCGGCTTGACGAAGACAGCTAGTCGGTATCGGACGGAACAATTCGATCCACGATGGTGAGGTCGTCGTTCATGGGCAGCGCTGAATCGATCGAATCCTGCGGTTCGGGTACCGGTGTTTCCCAGCCGGTGGGATTGCGAATCGGGCTGCGGAGGTTCATCTTGGGGTACGAAGCCCGTAGGTCTTCCTCGACCAACACGATGTCACCGTCACCTGTCAGTTTGGGTTTTGGAGGAGCCGGTTTGCGGGTAGGCCATTGGCCCAAGATCGCATAGGTAAACGCCGCGAAACCGGCGACAGAGGCCACGACCAAGAAGCCAACCCAAAGCGGCGTCGGCAATATAACCGGCAGCAAAGCACCGAGAACCCAACAGATTTGAAAACGGGTTTCGAAGCGAGCGAATGATCGGCCGTAGTTGGCATCGGGGGCATCGCGTTGCACGATGGAATCGAAGGCAAGTTTTCCCGAACCGGCGGCGAACCCAACGGTCATGGCCAATAGCGCCGCGGCGGAAAGGCCACCAACCCAAGCACAGAGCATCCCAATGACAGACAGTAGGACCAGCACTCCAGCCAGAATGCGTTCCTCGGCGACGCGCTTACGCATGCGCGGAGCCACAACCGACCCAAGCAGCGAGCCGAGCACACTTCCTCCGACCACAACACCCAGTTTCCACGCTGGTGTGCCACCGAGGCTTTCGAGATCAAGGCCGAATGCATCGCGGAGCGCCCGGCCAAACGCCGCTCCGTGATCTAGGGCACGTTCGCCGCCGCTGAAGGCAAAGGCCAGCAGAAACGTCATATAGCCAACGACGCCTCGCAGCAATCCCATGGCTTGAGCGGCCCCGATGATGCCGCTGGATTTGAGTTCGAGTTTCTCGGTTGAATCGGCCGGTTCCGGAGCAACAGCCGTGCGCGGGAGTTGCGTAGACATGATTGAGGCACCCGCAAAGAGGATCATGGCAAGCGCCACCGAGCCTCCGGGTCCGAAGATCAAACCGGCCATCGCGGCGGGAGCGGCACCCACTACTCCTGCGATGCCACTGATCAAAGCCAGCTTCGAATTGATCGTCACTAACTCGCCTTGGTGTCGAACCGCTGTGGGGACGAGGGCGGCCTTACCTACTGCGAATGCTTTGCCGAACACCATCAACATGAAAGCGAAGGGCAAGAGCAGCAGGCTGTCTATATTTCCAATGAGAAACAGGGCGGCGATTGAGCGAACCAGGTTAATGAGGATCATCATCATGCGCCGGCCACCCTTCGCCCTGTCGAGCGCCGGGCCAATTAATGGTCCAACAATTGCGAAAGGTGCGACCGTGAAGGCGAGATACAACCCGACCTTGTAGCGAGCCTCATCAGGGTCGATAGAAAAGAACAAAGTTCCAGCTAACGCGACCGCTATAGCGGCGTCGCCTGCTGCGCTGAGCGCTTGCACACGAGCTAGGCGGAGGAATTCGGGCGTGACGGTGGGCTTGGCTTCGGTAGTTGTCTTACCCTTTGGTTTCGATAGTGTCTGCCAACCCGTGCTCACCGAGCCAGCTTAGGAGGTGACGCTGGGCACACCGCTATTTGGGGCAAGACGTACGCCGGATTGCGGGGACGCTTTAGCGTCGTCCGCCTTCGTCGTCCTCTGGGTAGCCAAGATCCCAGTCGATGCTGAGGTTGGTGCGTTCGGCGTCGCGGTTGACTCGTTCGCGGTTACGGCGAAACTGGGGATCATGGGGCGGAAGCAACATGAGACGGGCATGGGCACGGGCCCGGAACCCATCGATGACGGCCGTTTCGCCAAAGTCTGAACGGAACTCCCAATGCGGCGCGACCGGGCCAAGGTAGATAACCTTCACCGAACCAATGGGTGGCACGGTTTCTTCTGGTGTTGCGATATCAGACATCGAAGCTCCTCAAATCAAAGTACGAGTGTAACCGGCGCGATTGGTCAGTCGCCCCGAGCACCCAAAGTTACGGCTACCTCTTGAACAGTTCCCGATCGTTCAACGGCGACGACAATTTCTTCGTCGGGGGCATGGCCACGCACAATGCGAGCAACATCCTCGGGGCTGTCTATTACTTCGTCACCAATTGCGACGATCACGTCACCAATAGCGATACCGGCGTTGGCGGCTGCGCTGGCCGCTACGACATCGACGACGAGCGCTCCCGTCTCGGTGTCGATTCCCGCTCTGGAGCGAGCTTCGGTGGACATGGCATCGATGGATTGTGTCGTCACGCCAAGGAAAGCGGTATCAGGCGTAATGTCGCCATTGCCGGATCTAATTTGTTCGATCAGCGGCTTGACGGAATCAATGGAGATCGCGAAACCGATGCTTTGGGCGTTTTCAATGATGGCCGTATTGATTCCAATCACCTCACCCGCCCCATTAACAAGGGGCCCACCCGAGTTGCCGGGATTGATTGCGGCGTCGGTCTGTAACAGATCGATGAGATTGACAATGCCGGCATCGATCGATCGTCCTTTGGCCGAAATGATGCCGAGAGTAACGGACGGCGTACCACCCAAGCCGAGGGCGTTTCCGATTGCCACCACTTGGTCCCCGACTCGAACCGACTCCGAAGATCCCAACAATGCGGAGGTGGTTCCGGTAACCCGACGCGCTTGCACGAGGGCAATGTCATCGTCGGGAAAACTGCCAAGGAGGGTGGCCTCGGCTTCGGTTCCGTCAAAGAATCGAATGATGATGTTGTCGGCTCCGTTGATGACGTGCGCATTGGTGAGGATGAGCCCGTCTTCGGATATCACTACCCCTGTTCCGGTTCCCGAAAAAACCGCGTTAACGGATTCTAGACCCGTTTCGATCGTCACGACCGAGGGTTGCACTCGGCTGAGAACACTCTGCACATCGAGGCTTTCTCCCGTAAAGTCGAGCCCTGAATCGGGGCCGCCAAAGTCGGGAGCCTGCGCCACCTGTTGGACAACGTCGCCTCGACCCAGGATCCAAGAAACCAGCAGAGCCCCGCCGATGGCTACTACCGCGGTAGTAGTGGCAATTCTCCACATCAGCTGGCGCGGGATCGTCTCGATCCGAACAATCTCGGTCTCGGGCGCGGCCGAGGGTATGGGGTTACGCACTTGGTCGTAGATTGCGGCATCGAGCAGCGGGGGTTGTTCGGGGTTGAAGTCGATTTCTCCAGCGTAGAGCAAGCAAATCCCCTTGTTTGGTCGCTTTACGCGCATTTTCACCGTGATGTGGGAACTTCTAAGCACGCCCAGTCGTCGTACTAGGCAACACCACTATCTTTGGGAGGAAATAATGAATACCGAATGGATGGCAAATGGCAACTGCGCTGAGCTTCCACCTGAGACGTTTTTCCCTTCTGATGGCGTTGGCGTCATCGAAGCCCAGAAGATTTGCCGAACCTGCGTTGTGCAGGATGTTTGCCTCGAATATGCAGTTCGCAACCGTGTCGACCACGGTATTTGGGGCGGCTACTCCGAGCGAGGTCGGCGCAAGCTGATCCGGGCCCGTGCTCAGGAAACGGCCGTCCATTTCGAAGAATTAGCTCAGCCAGCGTAATTTCTTCGTTCCCTCTGACTAGAGGTCGGAGGCCTTGGCCTCCATGGCCTAGTGCATCTCTGGCGCGCCAACCAGCCTTGCATTGAGCCGGGGGGTTCCCGGTTCTTTACGCGCCGGCGGGATTAGGCGTCTTTAGACTTCTTGGTGTCCTCAGAAGCATCGTCGTCGGTGTCAGCACCGGAACGAAATTCTTTCTGTGCTTGACCGAGTGACTTGGCTAGTGTCGGCAGTTTGGCACCACCGAAAACAACCAAAATGATCAGCAGAATAATAAGTAGTTCGCCAGTTCCAAGTGATCCCATACGGCCACTCTAGCTGAGGATCGGGTTTATCCGGTGGCAGGTTGTGCTGCGACTCGTTCGGCAACCGCTTGACGTTCGAGGGCACGCTGACGACGGATGCGTCGACGTTCACGTTCGCTCATACCGCCCCAGATACCAAACTTCTCGCCGTTGGCGAGGGCATATTCGAGACAGTCGACTCGTACGACACAACCGCGGCAAACGTCTTTGGCCTCGCGGGTGGAAGCACCACGCTCGGGGAAGAACAAATCGGGGTCGACCCCGAGGCAGTTGGCTGAGTCTTGCCACTCACTCTCAGCAGCGGTCTGTAACTGTCGCATAGCTTCCTCCAACCGGGCGTTAATCACAGCCCCGTAATTACTTAGTTGTGATTCTGCCCCGTGACCTGCAAAAATGCAAGTAGAAACGTGATTGCCGCCGCTTGCCATGCCATATCTGCTAGGCGAATTCGCGTGACGGTAGCATTTCAAACCGTCACGCGATCGCGCGCTAATCGCGCGTAAACCGCGCGGAAACGCGCGTTTTCGCGCCGTTTTCGCACTTTTGGAACACTGTCGTTAGCGCGTCACCATCGCGCGTCGATGCTCCACAAAATCCACCAATAAATATTCGCCAATATTTTGATTTGTAGTGAAAAAAGCGCGTCCACCGTTCATCTCGGTGATCTTTTCGATGAACGAGGTGAGGTGCGGTGTCGCGTCGAGCATGAACGTATTGATCCGGATTCGATCCCGGGTGCAGGCCGCAACCTCGTTCAAAGTCAGCTCAACGGTCTCGCGAGAAGGCGGGTAGGCGAAGTAGGGAGATCCGTTCGGCAAGATATGTGCGGTTGGCTCACCGTCGGTGATCATGATGATCTGTTTGGTGCCACGCTGCTTCGACAACAACTGACGCGACAGACGGAAGGCATGTTGCATATTGGTGCCATAGACGTAGTCCCACGACACTTCAGGGAGTTCTTCGGGCTTAAGTACCCGCGCTACTTCACTAAACGAGACCACGCCGAAATAGTCACGGGGAAATTGGCTGGTCATGAGCGAGTGCAAGGCCATGGCCACCTTCTTGGCCGGTAAGAAATTTTCGCGCATTGGCATCGACAACGAAAGATCGAGCATCAAGATGGTGCTGGCATCGGTAACCATTTCGGTGCGCTCAATTTCGAAGTCGTCGGGCGTGAGATTCACTGGCGTGCCCCCACCTGTCCGACGAATCGCATTCTGGATGGTTTTTTCGATGTGAAGGTTGAACGGATCACCGAACTCATAGGGCTTGGTTGAATAGTCTCGTTCGTGACCCACACCGATTCGCGACATCTGATGGCCACCAAACCGATTGCCATCGAGGTTTTTAAACACCTCGTTCAGCGCCTGCTTGCCTAGTTGGCGAATGGCACGGGGGGTCATTTCGAGTTTGCCTTCACGATTTTCGATCAGACCAGCTTCTTCGAGTGCCTTGGCCATCTGTGCCATTTGTTCGAGGCTGCGGGCAACATCGTCGCCCAGCAAATCACGGGCCCGGTCGATATCGATCTCGGCCAAGGCTCCGGGGTTTGTTGCGCTCTGCAGCATGTTGTCGAGCTGATCGAGATCACCCAACTGATCAATGGCATCAAGGGCTTGGCTCATATTGAGCGGATCGAACCCACCGAAATCATGTGATCTCTCCCACCCGGCATCGGGGAAAGCCTGCTGTAGATTTTGCCCCAACTGCTGGGCCTGCCATTGAAGATCCATGTCTTGCATCAGTTGAGCGTTGAGGTCGGCCAACTGCTGACGTTGTTCAGGCGTCATCGAATTAAGCATCGCCTGCATGGCAGCCATGCGTTGGGCCATGATTTCGAGCAGTTCATCGAGCGTCTGAGGGTTTTCGGGGAAGAAATCGCCGAAGCGTTCCATAAATCCTTCGAAATCGGGTTCCTCTCCTCCGGCTCGTTGTTCGAGCATCTCGTTGAGCGCTGCCATCATGTCTTTGACCCGAGCCATGTCGGCTTCAGACATCGCGTCGACACCATCGGCCATCTGGTCCACGAACTGTTGCATCAGTTGTTCGCGGAGCGTCTTAACTAACTCATCAAAGCGTTCCTGGGCCTCTTGGCTAGCGAAGTCGTATTGCTGCAAACTCTTGACTCGCCCAGCAAGGTCATCGGGCAGCATGTCGAGGTGGAACTGTTTCTCTTGTGTCGCCGCATCGGTGAGTTCTGATCGGCGATCATCGCCACTGGCCTTGGCATCATTACTTTGAGCGTCGAGCGTCGACCTCTCCATTTCGACAACCTTCCGCAGGTCGCCGGCGATTTCGTCGTAGACGCCACCCAGGTCGCCACTATCGAGGAGTTCTTGGCGTCGTTCCTGTAAACGCTCCATGAGGTCACGAAGGCCCTGCACCCGTTCGCCGTCGATGTCGAAGCCGTCTTGCATCATGTGGCGCAAGGCGTTGTTGAGATCGCCGTGATACATCAGGTCATCGCCCATAGCCTCCATGAGTTGAGCGGCGGACACATCAAATCCGGATTGGGTTCCGTCCCACTTGGAGTAGCTGACCTTTCGTTCCTGGCGATGTCGACGAAAAATACCCATTAAACGAAGTCCAACAAGAGACGGGTTTTCTTCGGGAGCTTGGAGACGACAAGTGAGTAGGAATCTTCGATGAGGCCGTCCAGTAAACCGAGCTCCATTTCGTCGGTAAAGTCCACCGTTATCCAGTGCTTCTTGTTCATGTGATAGCCGCCACGGATATAGGGATGGGCTAGGCGCAACGCCTCACCATCAGGGGGATCGACCTTGAGATTGAGGTAGGGCACATCGGCATCGGCGTTGAACAGCGCAAACATCTTGCCGGCGACTTTATATACACCAGTCTGGGGCCCGAACGGGTAGTCCAACTCAGCGTGCGGCAAGTCCGCGCACCAAAACGCAGCTTGATCAACCCAAGAAAGTTTGGCCATATGCCAGTGTGTCATGCGGGAAGCGGCAACGGCTTGGCGTTATTCGTGGAAGCGACCGTGGCGAATTCGATCGGCTTCCATCAGCACCTGTTCTTGAGCCCCATGCACCACGATCTTGGGGTCAGGAACAAAGTCGAGATCAGCACTACGGCCTTCGTAGTCAACTGCATTGAGAATCACGCGCATGGCGTTTAGCCGGGCTTTG
The DNA here is from genome assembly GCA_963854565.1 of Acidimicrobiia bacterium. Classification (GTDB taxonomy): domain Bacteria; phylum Actinomycetota; class Acidimicrobiia; order Acidimicrobiales; family JAHEJN01; genus CAWKZT01. Next base: position 24,057 of record CAWKZT010000002.1, on the reverse strand, counting down.
TGCTTGTCGCCGGAACGGATGATGGTCCACGGCGCAGCGTTCGTTGAAGTCCGACGCAACATCTGATATTTGGCCTCGGTTAAATCGTCCCAATGTTCTTGGGCTTGAACATCGATCTCGCTAAGTTTCCATTGGCGCAACGGATCATCTCGCCGACGCTCAAACCGGCGAGCTTGTTCTTCCTTGCTCACCGAGAAGTACAGCTTGACGATGATCGTTCCGCTGCGGACAAGGTCCTTCTCGAACCCGGTAACGCCCTTCATGAACTGTTCGTATTCTTGCTCGGTGCAGAAGTCGAACACGTGCTCAACCATGGCACGGTTGTACCAACTGCGATCGAACAACACCATTTCACCGCCCCGAGGAAATTGGGCCACGTAGCGCTGAAAGTACCACTGCGTGAGATTGTCGGACCGCGGTTTTCCAAGCGCTACGACTCGGTAATTCTTCTCGTTCATGTAGCGAGTGACACGACGGATGGTTCCGCCCTTGCCGGCCGCATCGCGACCCTCGAACAGCACGATCATTCGTCGCTGCTGATTATCGAGATGCTCTTGCAATTTTATGAGCTCGACCTGCCACGGCCGCAAGATGTGTTCTCGCTTGCGCGACCGCATTGCTTTGGCAACCGCCTTGGGGTCGTTCAGGACAATGTCGGCAATTGACGCGGGTACCTGCACGTTGACCAGCGGCTCATCGATTTCGTCCACTAGGTACACGGGGGAACCCGGTACAGAAGGGTCCTCGGAATGAAGTGGATTTGGTTCAGTCGTCATGATTAACAATCAAGCATACCCCAAAATTGAGTGATGAAATAGGTCCAGAGATCCTTTGAACGCTGACTTTCGTGCAAAATCGAAGCAAACATTGTTTGAACCGTTCACGCTTATTCAATGCACACCGCCACACGAGTTGACCGCCTACTCTCCAAGGGAACCACCAGGAGATCCATGGATCAGCAACCCCCACCATCTAGCCCAACGGCCAACTTTGGGTCCGGCTCCGGTCAGACTTTCATTGACGTGTTCGAGCGGGCCATGACGGTCGCCCCGGACCGCGAGGCGCTTGTGTGCGGAGACCGGAGAATCACCTACCGCCAACTGAAACAACGACTTGAACAACTCCACGCGGTACTGCATGACACTGGAGTCCGTCGAGGTGACCGCGTCGCAATAATTTCCGCCAACTCTGATGCGATGGTCGAACTGTACTGTGGCATTCCTATGGCTGGCTATGTTCAGGTCCCGCTGAATTTCCGGTGGATCGAACCCGAATTCGCCCACGCCATTGAAGACTCCGGAGCGCAAATCCTGGTGACCGACCGGGACCCCGGCGAGCTGAGCAAACTTGTCAAACAAGTGATCCGGATTGACACCGGCGAATACGACGCCCTGGTGACGGCCGCTACACCGCTCCCCTTTGATGAATTGACACTGGCCGAATCAGACACTGCCGGACTGTTTTACACCGGAGGCACCACCGGAACAAGCAAGGGTGTCATGCTCACCCATCGCAACTTGATTGCTAATGCGATCAATATTCATGCCATTCAACCCATGACGAGCGAACATCGGTACCTGCTAATGGCACCCATCTTTCATGCGGCGGGGTCGGTCAGTTTGTTGCAGTCGATCTTCATTGCCGCAACCCAAGTTGTACTTCCCTCGTTCGATCCTGGTGCGATGCTCGACCTGGTTGAGGCCGAGCGCATTACCCACACACTCGGCGTTCCGGCCATGGTCGCGGCGACCGTCGAAGAACAGTTGGTGCGCCCGCGCGACGTCAGTTCGTTTCAGGTTTATGCGCACGGTGGGGCCCCAATTGCCCTTGAGGTGGTGCGTCGAGGCATTACGGCTTTCCCCGACACCGAGTTTGTTCACCTCTATGGCGCCACCGAAACGTCGCCGATTGTGACCGGTGTTGCCAACGAAAAGGACCTCGTCGACCTTCCTGAAGGTCGTTCAGCCGGCCAGCCTGCCATCGGTTGTCGAGTAGTCATCCGCCGACCCGACGGTACGCCAGCGGACAAGAATGAACCCGGTGAAGTCACCGTGCGTGGCCCGAATGTCATGGCCGGCTACTGGAACCAACCCGAACAAACGAGCGCTTCTCTTCGCGATGGCTGGTATTGGACTAGCGACGTGGGCAGCATTAATGAGGCCGGCTACCTGTTTATCCTGGACCGCTCGAGGGACATGATCATCTCCGGTGGGGAGAACGTGTACTGCACCGAGGTCGAAGATGCCATCTACACCCACCCAGGCGTTCTTGAAGCCACAGTGTTTGGCATTCCCAGCCAAAAATGGGGCGAAACCGTTCACGCAGTCGTGGTGCGGCGCCCCGGAGCCAATCCAGTCGACAGCGCCTCACTTGTCGCTCATTGCCGGCCGCTCATCGCCGGCTACAAACTGCCTCGCACGATCGAATTTTCTACTGACCCACTGCCCAAATCTGGTGCGGGAAAGGTGCTCAAGCGGACCCTACGTGACCCGCACTGGTCCGACCACGACCGGTCCGTCGGGTAGAAATCTGCCACTGGCTATGTGCTCCCCTGTGGTGAGCATCAACTCACGGCCACCGACACGACAACGTCGCGACACGTCGCGACGTTGTCAGTAGTCGACGTAGACCGAGATTTACCCGTTCGGCCCCTTCTTGTCCCGCTTGGCCTGGCGCTTCTCTTTTGCAGTCTTAGTGGCAGGAGTCTTACTGCTCCGTCCACCCTTGTCTTTGCTGGCCATGAGGGCCTTTCTCCGGTCAGGCAGAAACCTGTCCAGGACCCACTATCGCACAAGACCTCCTCACCCCCGCGCCGGGTCGTCAAACGCAACCGTGCTGGTCACTAAATCGGCGTGCCGGTATCGGCGTGGGAACAGGGTGCAACGTGACACATCCACGGTGCCATCACCTTCGAGGCTCACGTCCGGCACCATCTCAAAACTCTCGCCGAAGAACTCGCCTAAAACAACGCTAATCAGATCAGGATTGCATCACCGTGTTAGCGGTGTTCCGCGGGTAGCGCCTTCCACGCATCGTCGCTAGACATTGCCAAATACTCATGCTCAGTTGAGGCGTGAACAACGGCCTTGAGACCAGCTCGCAGGAAGGCGGCACAGTGCATTCGGGCGTGATCATGTCTATGGTGTATTCACCTAACGTCAATTAGTCCCGTTGTCGAGCGTCCACGCAGTGGATGCACCGGGGCCGCCGAAGGACTGACGAGTATTTCGTCAACTGAACATCCAACCAAATCCATGGCATCCCAATTTGGGGTGCGCGGCACCCTAGAACAAGTTCCGGTTCGCTCCATCTCTGGAGGGCTGGTTCTTCTGGTGGTCGGTTGGTATCTGTTCGTCGCCGACACCGCCGCCGACAATGATGTAGTCGGTGGACTCGTCGACCTCGCCCGAGGTATCCGCGAGATACCTGCATTAACGCTCGACGGAAGCGCCTACTCAAGCTTTTGGTCATACATGTTCGATTCTGAGGGAATCGGTAACATTCTCGCCAACACAATCGACCACTCCCAGCTGGTTCTCGCATCGATGTTTTGGGCGATCACCATCTCTATCGGGCTCGGCATTCTAGTGAACCGAGTACGAGCGGTGTCAGGCTTCGTTGTCGGTCTCTCCTCGATTCTCCTCACCATCCCCTCCCTCGCTCTTTTCTCGATCTTCATCTCGATTCCATTCGTAGGTATCGGTGACCGCGGTCCCATCATCGCCCTCACCCTCTACTCGATTCTCCCGATTCTTAGAAATACCGTGACTGGTCTCCAGGAAGTCGACACTGCGGTCGTCGAGTCCGCCAAAGGGATGGGCATGTCCGCGTTTCAGCGACTCATGCGAGTCGAGTTGCCGCTTGCTTGGCCAGTGGTGCTAACCGGCATTCGTATCGCGACACTCCTCAACGTTGGTATCGCCGCTATTGCCGTATTAGTCGGAGGCAGCGGCCTCGGCTCCTATATCAATGACGGTCTGACCCGCTACCCAAATCCGGGGTCAGTAGAACGCATGTGGACCGGAGTGGTGTGGACCATCGCCCTGGCGCTCGCTTTTGACTTGGCTATCGGCATCATCCGAAAGCTCACAACCCCGAAAGGACTTCGATGACTAGCACTTCTACTGACGTCGCCGCCTCACCCACAACCGTCGGAGAGTCGAAGGCGCTGATCTCGCTTCAAGGCGTTACCAAGACTTATGCTGGCACCGCCACTCCTGCGGTCGACCGGCTTTATCTCGACGTTCCCGAAGGCGAAATCCTGGTGTTAGTCGGGCCCTCGGGTTGCGGCAAGAGTACGACGCTGCGACTCATCAACCGCATGATCGAACCCACCGCCGGAAAAATCATCTTCGACGGCGAAGACGTCACCCGCGTTAACCCCGACCTCCTGCGACGACGAATTGGCTACGTAATCCAGCAGATTGGCCTGTTCCCGCATCAGACCATCGCTCAAAACATCGGCACCGTACCCCGGTTATTGGGGTGGGACAAGCAAAAGATCAACGCACGCGTCGAGGAATTGCTCGATGTTATGGGACTACCCAAGAACTTCCGTGACCGCTACCCAAAGGAGCTCTCGGGTGGGCAGGCGCAACGAGTGGGCGTTGCCAGAGCGCTGGGCGCTGACCCCGCTGTGCTGTTGATGGACGAGCCTTTCGGTGCCATCGATCCAATTACCCGGGACCGCCTACAGAATGAGTTTCTTCGACTTCAAAGTGAACTCAAAAAAACCATCGTGTTCGTCACCCATGACATCGACGAAGCCATCAAAATGGGCGACCGAATTGCCATACTTGGTGAACAGTCGCACGTTGCTCAGTTCGATACTCCGGAAAGAATCTTGGCGTTTCCAATCGACGATTTCGTCGCCGATTTCATCGGGTCAGGGAGCACGCTCAAGGGTCTCAACTTCGAACGCCTCCGAGACATCGATCTTTACAGCAGCTTTCCCGTCGTCGAGCATTCGACCCACGTTGCCACCGCCCGATCGACTCTTGAGGCGTCAATTGAACGTTGGATGTTGGTGCTCGACGAGCACGGTCGCCCGTCGCGTTGGGTAGACGAAAAGTGCCTTGAAGGACCGTTGCAATCACTCGCCGGCGCTGGCGTCGAGGTTGCCGCCAAGCTCCCACTGCACGCCACCTTGCATGATGCACTAGAGGAACTCTTGTTGTCTAACGCCGGGCACGCCTGCGTAGTCGATTCCGACGGGGTCTACATTGGCATCGTCGATATCGAGGTGCTTGCCGATGTCCTCAAACGCATGAGGTCACAGGCACGAAAACACTACGAATCGCTGGAAAGTCATGGCTAACACCATCGCTCCCCCCGCAACCGGGACTCGGCCAAGCCTGACTACTGCCGCGCGGAAAAACATCCAACTCATTGTTAGCCCGGCGATAATCGTCGGCCTGTCAATTGCGCTGTACGCCTACGTATCGAACTTTCTCGACAGCGACAAAGCAATCTTTCAAGATGAACGGTCGCTGCGATGGGAGCACAATCTTAAGCCGCAGCTTGAACAACACATCTCCCTTACCCTGTGGTCGACGCTGGTAGTGATTGTCATCGCCGTACCTCTGGGCATCTTCCTCACGCGGCCTAGCTACAAGCACTGGGGCGGCCCCGTTCTGGCGGTCGCCACCTCCGGTCAGGCCACACCGGCCTTCGGCCTGATAATCCTGAGTTTCGCATGGTTGGGCAGCGGCCCATGGACATCGATCTGGGCTCTCGCATTTTTTACGATCTTGCCGGTACTACGTAACACGATGGTGGGCCTAGAACAGGTAAATCCAGCAGTGATCGAGGCCGGTCGCGGTATGGGCCTAACCCGTCGACAGGTGTTGCGCCAAATTGAAATCCCGCTAGCAATACCGATCATCCTCGCCGGAATTCGTACAGCACTCATCATCAACGTCGGTATGGCCGCTCTCGCTTTCCTCATCGGTGGTGGTGGGTTGGGTGTCACCATCAGCACAGGATTAAAGCTCAGTCGCGAGGTCGTGATACTCACCGGCGCCGGACTCACGGCGATCGTGGCTCTCTCGGTCGACTGGATCGCCTCAATTATCGAACGCACCCTGCGGCCCCGAGGTTTGTGAATCATGCATCTTCGATTTATGCCGCGGCGCGCCAACTTTTCATTTCAACACCATCACCATCAAAGGAACCTTCAATGAATACCCAAAGACCAAATAATTACAAACTGTTGCGACTTCTCGCAATCGTCTTCTCTTTCGCCCTGATTGCCGCCGCATGTGGCAGCGATGACGGAGAGGCCGCCGCCGGCGACACCGCCGCCGCGGGCAACTGCCAGACGATCGCGCCGTCAGGCGACGTCGCGTCGGCAGACTTCAGTGGCATCGACGTCAACGTCGGGTCGAAGGACTTCACTGAGCAGATAGTGCTCGGCGAGATCCTTGTGCAAACCCTCGAAGCCAAGGGTGCGACGGTAACCAACAACACCAACCTGGGCGGAACCGTGGTAAACCGCGATGCCCTACTCTCCGGAGAGATTGACACCTACTGGGAGTACAACGGCACCGGCTGGACTGTCCACCTCGCCAACGAAGACCCCAGCTTCGATTCGCAAACACTCTCCACCGATGTATGCGTAAACGACCTCGCGGAGAACAACATCCGCTGGGTCGGCGTGTCACCGTTCAATGACACCTACGGATTCGCAACCGCCCCGGGCTTCCTCGACGGCGGCGCGACCTTCACGTTGCAAAGCATGGCCGATCACCTTGAAGCCAACGCCGACGCGACCTTGTGCCTCGAGACCGAGTTCCCGAACCGTCCCGACGGCCTTGTGCTCTTCGAGGAGGCCACCGGCTATACAGTCCCCGAGTCACAAATTGACATCCTGGAAACCGGCGTAATTTACGAAGAGACCGTCAACGGCAACTGCCAGTTTGGTGAGATCTTCACGACCGATGGCCGTATCCCAGCGCTCAATTTGAACGTCGTCGATGATCCCGGTGTGTTCATCATCTACAACGTGTCACTCACCATGCCTGACACCGTTTACCAGCAGGCACCCGAGGCTTGGGACGCTGTCGTAGGGGCCATCCTTGCGCCGCTCGACGCCGACACTATGGCCGAACTCAATCGCCGAGTGTCCGCTGGTGGCGAAGACGCTGCCGATGTGGCCAACGACTTCCTGACCACCAACGGCATCATCTAATCCCACCCGCATAAGCATGCTGGAGGGAGCGGTCTGTTACAACGGACCGGTCCCTCCGGCGGCGAGTGCATTTACGTCGACTGTGCGGAGCGTGTTCCCGCCGTTCTAGCCGAGCGGCGACTCGCCACTACCTCTGCTGAGGGCATGGCGCAGTTGATCGACGGTAGGTGCTCCGGCTAGGCCAGCGGGTGTCTGGTAGACGCGGCACGCTAGTCCGACCGGATCATCAGGACCCGCAAACGGGTCGGCCCCGTTGATGAGAATGCTCGGTGAGCCCCGGAACCCGGTGCGTTCTGCTTCTTCGGGAGTATCCACCACGTGGCGGGTGATCGACATACCGGGGTACTCAACGAGGAGTGTGTCGAGTCGCTCGTTAGCGACGATCCAGCGCGGGCAGTCGTCGAAATACAGCAAAGTCACGTCCATGGATCAGACCCTAAACCATGCGCCAGGGTTAAGTTCACGGCGCGATCTTGCAGCCGCGAAGATTGGTAGAGCTCAGAGATTCTCAGCGACCGCTACCGTGGCGATTCCGCCTCGATCACCGACGGTGGTGGTGGCCGGACGCGAACTCACCTCAGGTACGTTCGCGTCCGACGATCGAGTCAGTCTCCGGGCGGGCGATACGCGGGCGTCATTTGCGCAGCGGCGTCGATTTCCTCGACGGTCATAAGTGGGGTGGTTCGGAGATGGACCGCACCGGTCGAGTTGATCATGAGCGACACCGCCGTTGCACTGGCAACATCGGGGAAGTCAACTATTCCCACAACATCGTCCTTACCGAAGGCGTAATAGAAACAGTCCACTGAGCCGCCGCAGGATTCGATCGCAGCTGTCGCCGCCTCAAGCCGCATCGAGCCGCCTTCTTGCATCAGCCCTTTGACGCCCTCGGCGGTGTAGGAGGCCGTCACCAAATACTTTGACATGTTAAATTGTCCTTATCATCAACGCGGCCGTGTGACCGCTAGCGGAGAATAACATATGTCCCAAAAACGGACCCGTCTCACAACGAACTGTCGATACCGAGCAGTCGCGGCATCGAGAATTCGACAGGTAGCCGGGATGTCGGTCTGCACGGCATTGTCACGCGCTTTCCAGCGGGCCCGTGACATCACGTCACTGCGTTCATCGGAGGTCATCTCACCAAAATGAATCTTGACGGTTTCGATTCCCGGAAGCGACCCCACTCTGGCCTTCGCGTCGCGCATGAGTTGCGCTCGCAGCGGACAGCCAGAGTGAAGTCGTGACGTGGACAGCGCCGTCAGCACTGCGTTCGAGTCGTTTGACCAGGCCTAGGTCGACAACATTGTCGCCGAGTTATGGGTCGATGACACCGCGCAGCGCATTTGTGATGGCCACCGAATCGAGATCATCACCAACCAGTTCCGGGCTCGATACCTGCGGCCGAGGCACCGTTGTTGGTTCGGTCACATCATTCCCATTTCGAGGCGGGCGACATCGGAAAGGCGCGATGCGTCCCACGGAGGGTCAAAGACCAGGGTGACGTTGACCGCCGACACTCCAGGCAATGCCGCTACGGCATCGTGGAGGTCTTGGCGCAATATGTCGCCCATGCCACAGAACGGTGCGGTGACCGACATGTCGATATCCACCACCCATTCACCGTTGGGCAACTCATCAGCCTCAACCCGGTAGATGAGGCCCAGTTCAACGATGTCGACAGGTATCTCAGGGTCATAAACCGTGGTGGCGGCTTCCCACACCAAGGCGATGTCGAACGTCAATCCCTCTTCAACTTCGCGTGGAGTGCGTTCCCGTATGAAGCCGAAGTCGATCGAGTCCTGCGGGCTAAGTCGCGCCATCTCGCCATTGCTGGTGGTGACAGTAGCGGTTCCGCCGAGGGCCTGGAGCACCTTGACGCGTTCGCCTTCGGCGAGGGTGACCCGGTGTCCGGCGGGAACGATTGTTACCTCGCATTCACGGGGGAGGAAGAACGCTCGCGTCGAGGCGATATCTACCGGTTGTTCGCGCATTTCGCGTTGTTCAGGCATCGTGGCGCTGCAGTCGTTCAGTGATCCAGATCCTCAGGATCTCGTCGTCGACGGCGTCGACGGCTTGGTCGGCAAATCCTCCGATTAGGAGTCGGCGAGCCTCGGCCTCGGGAATGCCGCGGGTGCGCAGATAGTAGAGGGCATCGCCGTCTAGCTGGCCGACGGTTGCGCCGTGTTTACAGACGACCTCGTCGGCGAGAATCTCGAGCCGAGGTTGGGTGTTGGCCTCGGAACGGTCCGACAGCAAAAGGTTGTCGTTGGACTGCTCGGCATCGGTGCCATCAGCTCCAGGGCGCACGTCGATCCCGCCATTGAACACGCCAGTGCTCTCATCGTCGAGGATGCCACGGAACGATTGACGACTTGTACAGTCCGGTGCCGCATGCACGACGGTGACCTGCTGATCGAGGACCTGGTTGCCCATACCGAAGTACAAGCCCGTCAGTTCAACCCTTGCGCCTTCGCCGGCGAGGCGCACGTCGTAGTCGACCCGGCCGTACCTGCCACCGAGGTTGAACAAGTGGGAGCGCAGCACGCTCCCGGCGCCTTGCGTGGCCTCGATGCGCCCCAGATGAACCTGTGTGGATGCGACGTCCTGAAGCACGATGTGAGTGAGCGACGCCTGGTCGCCAAGCGTGATCGTTGTGCGGGTGTTCGAGCCGCCGAAGTCGCCGTGTCCGATTCTCGTCTCGACAACGGTTGCCGACGCTCCCTCTTCGAGGTGGATTATCAAGCCGCTACATGACGCTGTTGCTGGCACGTCAGACAGCGCTATGTCGACAATTTGGATCGGTACCTCAATGGCATGGCTGCTGGCGACCTGGACAACGGCGCCGTTGTGGCCGAACGCCTTGTTGATGGCCGTGAATGTATTCGTGGCCAGATCCGCGTCGTTTTCGAAGTGCACCGCCAGCTTTTCGGGTTGGTCGCGCCGTGCGTCGTCGAAGGTCGACAGACGCAAACCAGCTGGCAGAGCGTCAAGCTCTGATCGCCCAAGGTCGACAACGCCGTTCACCAAAACGATGCGCGGTCCGTCGAGTGCCGGGATGTTCGCATCGAGAGCCAGAGGAAGCTGACGAATCGACTCGACCGAAGGGCCGAACGACAACTGGCCGAGCACATCGTGGGGCGCATACCGCCACGCTTCGTCGCGCTTGGTTGGGTACGTGAGCCCCGCAATAATTTCTTGATGATCCGCCGTTGAGGTTGCGGTCACCGCACCGCTCCGGAGAGGGGACGCTCGGGGGCATCATCTAGATCGTGGTTGACGAAGTCGGCGTACCCATGGTCTTCGAGATGTAATGCAAGCGTATGATCACCCGACTTGACGATCTGGCCATCGACCAAAACGTGCACGAAGTCCGGCTTGATGTAGTTGAGCAGTCGCTGGTAGTGCGTGATCACGATCATGGAGCGCTCGGGCCCTCGCAGTGCGTTGACCCCAGAAGCAACGATGCGCAGGGCATCGATATCGAGACCCGAGTCGGTCTCATCGAGCACGGCCAGGCGCGGTTCCATCACCGCCATCTGCAGTATCTCGTTGCGCTTCTTCTCACCGCCACTAAACCCGGCATTGACGGCACGATGGAGGAAGTCCTGCTTCATCTCCACGAGATCCATCGCTTCTTGGGCAACGGACAAGAAGTCGCGCGCACCAATCTCGGTCTCGCCGCGGGCCCGTCGCACCGAGTTCAACGCGGTGCGCAAGAAGTACATGTTGTTCACACCCGGGATCTCCACCGGGTACTGAAAACCGATAAATAAGCCAGCCGCGGCGCGCGCTTCAGGCTCCATGTCAAGCAGATTGACCCCGTCAAGGGTGGCCGTTCCGGCGATCTCGTAGCCGTCTCGGCCAGCTAATGCGTGGGCAAAGGTGCTCTTACCCGAACCGTTGGGGCCCATGATGGCGTGAACCTCGCCCGACCCGACATTGAGGTCCAGTCCGTTGAGGATCGGTGTTCCGCCGATTGAGGCGGTGAGATTGTTGACGTGCAACATCAGCCGACACTTCCTTCCAGGCTCACACTCAGGAGTCGTTGCGCTTCGACGGCGAACTCCATGGGGAGTTCGTCGAACACTTCGCGGCAAAATCCGTTAACGATCATCGACATGGCATCCTCTTCGGTCATGCCGCGTTGGCGGCAGTAATACAGTTGGTCCTCGCCCACCGTGGACGTCGACGCTTCGTGTTCGACTTGGGCGCTTGGGTTCTTCACTTCGATGTAGGGAATCGTGTGAGCACCACACTCTTTGCCGATAAGCAAGGAGTCGCACTGGGTGTAGTTGCGGGCATTCTCCGCCGATCGCAGCACCTTGACGAGTCCTCGGTAGGTGTTCTGGCCGCGCGCCGCCGAGATGCCTTTCGAGATGATGCTGCTGGTTGTGTCGGCACCGATGTGGATCATCTTGGTGCCGGTGTCGGCTTGCTGACGTTTTGTCGACAGTGCCACAGAGTAAAACTCGCCGATAGATCGATCGCCTTGGAGGATCACGCTGGGGTATTTCCATGTGATGGCCGAACCGGTCTCGACCTGGGTCCAGGAGATCTTGGCCTCGGTGTGGGCCCGACCTCGCTTGGTGACGAAGTTATAGATGCCACCTACGCCGTTCTCGTCGCCCGGGTACCAGTTCTGTACCGTCGAGTACTTGATCTCGGATCGATCCTTGGCCACCAACTCGACCACAGCGGCATGGAGCTGGTTCTCGTCGCGTTGAGGCGCCGTGCACCCCTCGAGGTAGGAGACGTGGGAATCTTCCTCCGCAATGATGAGCGTGCGCTCGAACTGCCCGGTGTTCTCGGCGTTGATCCGGAAGTAGGTCGACAACTCCATCGGACATCGAACCCCAGCTGGGATGTAGCAAAACGATCCGTCGGAGAAGACTGCGGAGTTAAGGGCCGCGAAGTAGTTGTCGCGCACCGGCACGACCGAGCCCAGGTGCTCGCGCACCAGTTCAGGATGATCCTGCACCGCTTCGGAGAACGAGCAGAAGATGACGCCGGCCTCGGCCAACGTCTTCTTGAAGGTCGTGGTTACTGAAACTGAATCAACGATCGCATCGACTGCGACGTTGCTGAGCATCTTCTGTTCGTGCAAGGGAATCCCGAGCTTGTCGAACATGTCGCGAATATCGGGATCCACGTCGTCCATGCTGTCAAGCACCGGCTTGCTCGTCGGCGCGGCCCAGTAGCTGAGCGACTGGTAGTCGATGGGTTGAATCTCGAGCTTGGCCCAATCGGGCTCATCCATCGATTGCCAGGCCTTGAAGGCCTTGAGGCGCCACTCGAGTAGCCACTCGGGCTCGTCTTTCTTCCCGGAGATCAGCCGTACTGTGTCCTCGGTCAGACCGGGGGGAGCAATATCGGTGTCAAGATCGGTGCTGAAGCCGTACTCGTAGGCCGCATCGGTCAGTTCTTTAATTTCACGAAGTGCTTCACTCATCAGCTGAACGACTGCCCGCATCCACAACTGCGTTGGGCGTTGGGGTTCTCGACGCTGAATCCGGCGCCCTGGAGGCCGTCGCTGTAGTTCAGCGTTGCGCCGGCAAGGTGCGGCGCGCTGGCTGCGTCGACTCGGACCGTGACCGGCCCGAAGTTGGCGACGTGATCATCAGCGCTCTCAGCGGAATCGAAGAACATCTCATAGGAGAAACCCGAACATCCACCCGGGCGCACTGCCACCCGAAGCCCGAGATCTGGTTCGCCCTCGTCGGCCAAGAGCTCAGTCACCTTGGCTATTGCCTCGGCGCTCAGCGCGATCGGCGGTTGCGTTTCCAGTTCGGTCGTTGTCATCGCTCTTGTCTTTCGTTGGCTTCAGTACGGGTGTGATTGGTTCGCTGCGACATGCCCGCAGCGTTGGGGTCTGGACTCGTGATTACGCGTCGACTTCGATGAAGATGCACTCGCCGGGGCATTCCTCTGCCGCCTCGATGACCCCTTCTAGGCCACCGTCAGGTATCCGAGCCATTCCATCGGCGGCCGCCGGGTTGGCTGTGCCATCGAACAGTTTCTCTTCCCCAAAGTTTTCCTCAGACTCCTTCACGTAGAAGAGCCCGTCGTCCCTTCCGAAGAACACATCGGGGGCGATCTCTTCACACAGGCCATCTCCGGTGCAGAGATCCTGGTCGATCCAGACTTTCATGGTGATCTTCTCCCTGCTGTGGTCACAGCCTGTGGTCTTGCATTATTGGTGCTTCGGTGGCGTTTAATATACCACCGTTTTGGTAGTTCCAAGTTGCGAAACTATCGAACTATCTGGACATGCTACGATCGACAAATGCTCACCACCAGTGCTGCACCTTCACCGACCCAGCGCCGGGTGCTCACTGCACTAAAACGCAGTGGCAGCGCAACGGCTGAAGAACTCGCCGACACCCTCGAAATCTCTTCCAGCGCAGTTCGCCAACACCTGAGGGCCCTGCGATCCGCCGACCTCATCACCGCTACGCAAGACCGAGGCCAACCCGGACGCCCGGCCGACCGCTACCAAACCACCGACCGCGCCGAACTACTCTTTGTCACGACCGACAGCAGCCTCTCCGTCGAACTCCTCGAACACATCGAAGAAGAAGACCCCGAACTCGTGAACCGAATATTCGAGCGGCGCCGGCTCCGCCTCGTCGAGAAAGCGCAAGACCAACTGATCGGCAAGTCGACCGCCCAACGTGTCAGCGTCCTAACCAAGTTGCTCGATGAACAGGGGTTCCTCGCTGACTGCGAGAAGCCGGACCACAACCAGTATCGGATCAACCTTCACAGTTGCCCCATATGGGCCGTTGCCAGCCTCTACACACAGGCGTGCACCACCGAACTCGAGTTCATTCGCGACCTCATGCCCGATGCAAAAGTCGACAGGGTGACCCACAAGACCGCCGGGGCGCACACCTGTTCCTACGAAATTCTCTTCCCCTAAAAATCCGGCTAGAAATCCATACGACGTCTAGCTCTTCGTCGTATAAAGAACCGGATTGAGTGGCCCGGCAGCAGGGCCACCGGCCAAAGTCTGTGGACAAAAAGATGCATGATCGTTCTGCTGAAACGTATTCTCGGCCCGCTTAATCTGCATGCCCTCGTCTATGTAGATGATGGTCATGACCCCTCGCATCTGTCCGGACTTGTTTCCGGGAGCGCGGTGGGGTCGCAGTCGCTGGTTTCGGATCGCAGATGTGAGCGAGCTAACGGGCCATAGCCAAGTTCTATCCCGGTCCCATCCAAATACATCTGGCCCAAAGACGTTATTTGTCCGTGCGCACTTCATACTGGGTCCGTGGACGGTTCCAATCCAAGACCGGGCGTGGTGTGGTTCCGGCGAGACCTTCGCCTCGACGACAACCCCGCGTGGGCAGCCGCAACGTCGGCTCATAACGAGGTCATTGCCTTGTTCGTCCTCGAGCCCAGACTGATAGACGCGGCAGGACAAATCCGTCGCGATCAACTCCTCGCACATCTCGATGCACTTGACCAGCAACTGAAAGGTCTCGGCGGGGGTCTCGTTGTTCGTTGTGGCCCCGCAACATCGGCCGTCCCGACCCTGGTCGCAGACTGTGAAGCCTCGGCGGTCTACTTCAACGTCGACGCCACCCCCTTCTCCGTCGAAAGGGACGAGGCCGTAGCCCATGCCCTGACGATTCCGACGCATGGCTTCAATGGTGTCACAGTGCATCAACCCGGTGCCGTGCTCACCAAGAAGGGCACCCTGTCCCAGGTCTTCACACCCTTCTACAAGGCTTGGACCGCGGCCCCATTTGCCGCGTGGCCGTCACCGGGTCCAGGCCGACCCGTTGCCATATCGAGCGAACCGCTCCCCCGCACCGAAGGACCGATCTACCAGTCACCCGGAGAATCCGGAGCGTGGGAGCGGGTCACCAGTTGGCTCGATCACGTCGACGACTACCCCGATACTCGCGACCTGCCCGCTATGCCCGGTACCTCCGAACTCTCAGCCGACCTAAAGTTCGGCACCCTCGCCGCCCGCACCCTCGTTGACATCGTCGGCACTCAAACGCCGGGCCGGGCCGCGTTCGTTCGCCAACTGGCCTGGCGAGACTGGTGGAACCACACCCTCACCCTGCGTCCCGATCTCCCCGACGTGGCTCTCAAGCCGCAATACGACAACATCGCGTGGCGCGACGATCCAGACGGTTTCCAACGCTGGTGCACCGGTCAGACTGGCTATCCAATCGTCGACGCCGGGATGCGTCAGTTGACCACGACCGGGTGGATGCACAACCGGGTACGGATGATCTGCGCCAGCTTTCTGGTCAAAGATCTGCTCATCGACTGGCGCCAAGGGGAACGATTCTTTCGCCATCATCTCGTCGACGCCGATATGGCCCAGAACGCGGGCAACTGGCAGTGGGTCGCCGGAACCGGGCCCGACGCCGCCCCTTACTTCCGCGTGTTCAACCCCACCACTCAGGCGCAGAAATTCGACCCCCAGGGCGACTACGTCCGGCGCTGGGTACCAGAACTGTCCGCCCTTCCCCCTTCAGCCATCCACCATCCTCACAGCACCGATCCCAGCATGCTGGCGACAGCCGGAGTGGTTCTAGGAGACACCTACCCAGTGCCGATGGTCGACCATGCCAACGCCAGAACCCGTGCCCTCCAGACCTACAAACAAGCCCTCACCTAACCGCATACGACGGTCGAAAGCCAAAGTCAGAGCGCTCCCGTTTGTGACACCCACCTCCCACTATTTCCACCTAGCGTGGAGATCGTGACCAAAAACGAACCAGCATGGCTTCAACATGCGCGCGATAGCTGGACCCACCGGGGCGAACAACGCCCGACGTTCGCTCAAGACCCGGGCCCCGACCAGGAGTCAGTATGGGACTACCCAAGACCGCCCGCAGTAGTGCCCGATAGTCGAGCGGTCGAAGTTTCTGACGCTCACGGCCTCGTGGCGTCAACGAACCGATCCGCACGAGTGCTGGAGACCTCACATCCGCCTGCCTTCTACCTACCACCCGAATCGGTGCCCGCTGGGCGGTTAGTGAGTGTGCACGGAACATCGCACTGCGAATGGAAAGGTGCGGCCGAATATGTAGCGGTAGCGGGGACCACCGAACCTGTGGGCTGGCGCTACCCCGATCCATACCCCGAGTTCGCTGACTACGCCGGGTGGATCTCCTTCTATCCGGGCCGGATCCATTGCCGCGTGGATGGCGAACTAGTGCGACCCCAAGCCGGTGGCTTCTACGGAGGATGGATTACCGGCGAGGTTGTCGGTCCATTCAAGGGTGAACCCGGTACCTCAGGATGGTGACGCCTTGTGCTCCTTCGACTGACGAACGGACCGGTGGCCCCAAACAACGATGCGAATCGACCTGAACGTACACTTCTTACAAGCAACGATCGCCTGCCATGAGGGACCACAGTGTCAAACCTGAACAAGTTGGGTCGCAAACTGCGGGATCCCGTTGTGTCGGCGATCACGGGCCTTTTCTCACACGGGCCAACCGGCCCGAAACGGCCCAAGAACTCAAGGACTGGATCACCAATCATCCCGATCGGGTCGCCACCAAAGCACAGGCAAGCGCCATCTCCTTTCTCCGTAACCCTCCTCTGAAACCACCAGTCAAAATCGGCTACCGACTACTTTTCGATGCCGCTCTGACCACGATTCCCCCCGACATCTGCATGCAACTTGAGGTCGAGCCAGGGAGACGAGCAGGCGGGATCGGCAAGAATGCGACGAGTGCACTTCGATGGGCACTCGGTGCTTCACCGGCCTGGCAACTCGCCTTGGTGCGCTGCGATGCCCCGATCCCGGACGGACTGTTCCGGCAACCAAATCCCGGGCCCATACCTGGCGAGTAGAGACCCAATTCGATTGGTGGACTTCGACTTGGAGGTCGATGTTTTAGGTGGCCAGCGCTCCCGCGAAGACCTGCCAAGCAAGCAGCGACTTTGCCACGAAGCTAAGCACGATGTACCGGCGCTCACCATAGAGATAATCGGCCCATTTGCCCTTCGCCCGGTATTGCTTCCACTGGACAATGGCGAAGCTGTTGAAAAGGATGAAGAGTGAAATCACGATCCCGTACACGAACCCGGGGGCGCTGGCCCCTGACGGGCCCTTGGGCGAGATGACATTGATGGCCGTGGCAATCCAAGGGATCACTCCAGCGAAGCAACCAAACCAGAACGGGAGCATGTCGCCGTCGCCGGGCGTGGTGTACCTCTCCTGCAACCAACCGAACAAGATCATGCAGACGTTCACACCGAAGATGGCGAGGAGAGCTATGTAATCGGCGGTCCCGTTCAACTGCAAGATGATGACAATCATGATCGAAGACGACAACGAGTACTCGATCCACCGGTACTTGTTGATGTGCTCGCCCAGACCCTCGGCATACTTCGGGAAGATCGGCGGTGAGATCACAAAGAAGTGAAAGAACGCCGAAAGCCCCATGAAGCCAGCAACCATGTAGCTGATATTCAAGTCGAACAAGTTCACCGGATCGGAGAAGTTGCCCGTACCGGGGGCCTCGGTCAGGTAGGTCGCCACCACCGGAAGCGACGCGCTATTGGACAGCAGCAGGATTGCGATGAAAGAAACAAGATGCAAGCAACCGGCGAACAGGTTCAGTTTGCGAAGATTACCGATCTCTAAATTCATCTCGTCACGCTAGTTCCGAACGCATCCAAATGTGCTGCCAGTGAGAAGGTCACGAGCACAGCAAGTCCTATCACCGCAGCCATGATCAGCAGGGGAAGCTTCGACACGGTCGCGGTCGTCTCAGCGCTGGAGATAACTAAATGGTGATCAACCGACTCCACTGGCGTTATGGCCAAAGGTCATATTCCGCAAGTCCCCGCTAGTCAGCTCCCGGCTTTTCGGCGTTAGCCACCAGGCGCTCGGCCAACTGTTTCCAGATCACCTTATGAATGGGCAGAAGAACCCACCAGTACAGCCGGCCTGATACGCCGCGTGGTGTGAACCGCGCAAGCTGCCGCAGCCGGGTTTGCCCGTCATCTTCGGAGATGACCCGCCATTCGACCCAAGCACCGCCAGGCACCTTCATTTCGGCCCGCAGTCGCAGCAACGAAGACGGTTCGTACGCTTCGACTCGGAAGAAATCGAGAGCATCACCGACACGCAACTCGTCTGGATGTCGACGACCACGTCGCATGCCGACACCACCGATGAGTTTGTCGAGCCAGCCACGTAAAGTCCACAAAATATTGGCGGCGTACCACCCGCGCTCGCCACCAACACCCGAGATACTTGCAAACAGTGCCGCTGGGCTTGCGGTCGTGTTGACCTCTTGGGTGTTTTCGTAGATCGTGCCACCCGCCCAATCGGGATCCTGCGGCATCGGGGAAGCGGGGGTGCTCGTGGGTGCGCTGTCCATCCAACTGGTCTTGATCTTGAGATCACCGACAACAGCGAGAGCTCGTTCGATAGCTCGGTCCAGTGTCAAGGGTGCGTGGTCGACCATGCGCCGGATGTCGCGTTCAGGGCTAACGACAACATCATTGATCAGGCTATCGACGAGGGGGCGGGCCAGCCCGTAAGGCAGCGGGGTGACGAGATTGACCCAGTGGGATGAGAGTCGTGGGGTCAAGAGCGGTACGGGGATGATGAGTCGTCGTCGCAGGCCGGCAAGTGCCGCGTAGCGGTCCATCATGTCGCGGTAGGTCAACACATCGGGACCGCCGATCTCGAAGATCTCCCCCGTGGTACCTGGCGTGTCGAGGACCGCCACGAGGTAATGAAGGACATCAGTGATCGCGATGGGTTGACATTTGGTCGCCGTCACCCAGCGCGGGCAGATCATCGCGGGGAGCACTTCAGCGAGGTGGCGGAGCATCTCGAATGAGGCACTACCAGAGCCGATAATGACAGCGGCACGGAGTTCGGTAACGGGCACCGCTCCTGAAGCGAGTACCTCGCCGACCTCGTGCCTACTTGCGAGATGGCTGGAGAGTCGGTCAGGGTCTTCCTCTCCCAAACCACCGAGGTAGACAATCCTTGAAACTCCTGCCTTTTCCGACGCGATCCGGGTGTTTTCTGCGCCTATTCGGTCGGCCTCTTCGAAATCGCCGGCGTGCCCCATGGCGTGCACCAGGTAGTAGATAGCGTCAATATCGTGGAGTGCTCCGTCGAGCGAGTCTTGGTCCAATACATCGGCGGCTACGACTTCAACTTCGGACCACCAGTCGACCCCAATAAGTCGGGCTGGGGTACGGGCGACACAGCGGACATCGTGTCCAGCTGCGAGCAGTTCGGGTATCAGACGGCCCCCGACGTAACCCGTCGAGCCGATCACTGCGACCTTCATTACATGGCCCTTTCCTGTGTAGCGATTCGATCGAGTCGACGCAACGCCAACTGACACAAGCTCAGATACGGAGCCGCCGCCCACGGAACACCAAACCCGACTCTGCACCGGCCGTCCTCGACGCGTTCAACGGTGTGATCGGTTGCTGGTATACCGGCGACCTTCCAAGCCCAGCGCACGCCAGGGTCGAACTCGGTGACAATGAAGTTGAGATCCAGCCCAGCAACCGATGAAACGGTTCCGGTGGAGCCCAGTTCGATCCGTTCGCCTTTCATTTCGACGCTACGCACTGTGGTTCCCCAACTCGGCCACTGTTCAGGGTCGGTCAAAAGATCCCAAAGGGTTTCTCCTGGGGCCTCGATGTCACGATGGATCCAGAGCTTCTTCACCGTGTAATCCTAACCCCACACCCCGTTAGATGGCTGTCCGATCGGCGCTTTGCTAGCGAGTCGCTCCATCACGGCGGTCTGACTTCAGTGATGGTGGCTGTGGAGGGATCAAGTCCCAGATATTCGTACAAGTTCGATGCAAATCGCTGCCCGGTCAAACGCATCGTCGAGAGAATCAGGGGCTCGACGGCGTATCTCGACAAACGGGGCAGTGGAAGGTCGACGAAGAGTTCAAGGTCGACTTGCAGATCCGTGGCGCTCTCGCCAGCCGGCTTCAGGTCGTAGACTCCCTCCACCGCAGCGCGCTCGCGTTCACCTTCTGGCGGATCGTGCGAGAAAATGATCTGCTGCTTTTCTGTGAACTCCATGCGCTCGGTGAAGACAGCTTCGACGCTCACTCCCAGCCCGTCGATCCCGTTGAGCTTCCAGCGCCACTGCGACCCTGTCGCTTCAATCGATCGAACCAGCGGCGTCAAGCCGGCCAGCGCTGATGGGTCGGTGAGAATTCGCCAAATCTCGTCTGGCCCAACAGGGACGGTCGACATCGAGATGTTTCGTGCAGAAAACCACGTCACCGGATGTTGCTGCCTCGCCTAGCGAGAATGTGGGTCTGAGATCTTCTGCAAATCAGCTGCACATCTCCCCTTCGTCCATTCATCGGCGTGCGGATGCGTGATAGCCAGGCTTCGGCGTCAGCGCTTCGCCGAGCACAGCTCACAATTCCAATAACGGTACCAGGTCATGAAATGCGTACCGATTTTTAAGCGGCTGCCAGGGCGACGGCGGTTCCATGCCCTGAGAGATCGGGCCATTGACGCCCGCTCCAGCAATCGAGCGCCTTGACTCCCACCTTTATCTACTCGCCGCCGCACCCGAGCTGACATTCCTCCACATACCGACTAACGAATCGGTAGCGTTCTCGTTCCATGGCTGACGATGACAATTTCTGGTGGGGCGTTACCTCCTCATCGCTTCGCTCCGAAGGTGTACATCCTTCGGCTGATTGGTCGGCGTGGGAACGCGACGGCAAAGCCCCGCGATCCGACGAAGGCAGCGGGTTCGGCACCGAATTTCGCGATGACCTTGGCCAACTTGCGGCTCTCGGCCTAACCCACATCAACATCGAGTTGGAATGGTCTCGGCTCGAACCAGAGCCAGGCAAGATCGACCGCGACGAATTCAATCGCTACCGCGACGTCCTAGCCGCGGCGCGCCATGTTGGACTCCAACCCATCGTCACCCTGCAATCACAGACACTGCCCGGTTGGTTCCACATCGACATGGGCGGGTTCCGCGACGACAACGCTCGCAACCAAATGTGGACCCGCCACGTCGATCACTGCGCCGAAGCCTTCGACGGCCTCGTGGCTGGATGGATCGGTGTCGACGACCCCATTGGTTGGGCTATCCGCGGCTACCTGCTTGGCTCACGCCCACCCGGCCGCAAAGACCTCGAACAAGCACTTGGCGCCGTGGGCGATGCCATGGAAGCCGACCGTTTGGCTGCGACAATATTGGGATCAGGCCGAGCACCAATAATCTCGTCGTTCGGCCTACCCCCAATCTTTCCGGTCGGCGTCGGCGCTGGACCCAAGGCCCGCTGGTGGGAACACCTCTTCTGGGACACTTGGATCGGTGCCATCCGCGACGGTGAACTAGTCGTCCCCGAACTCGCCCCGCGCCAAGCCCACGAATACGTCGACATCTACGACATCATCGGCTTCAGCTATTCCTACCCACTCGGCATCAACCTCAGCGGCGGATTTACCCCCTACCCCGTCGAAGGCGACCTAGACGACACCGGCCTCGCTCCCCTGCCCGAAGAACTCGGCGTGGCATGTCGACGCCTCGCCAGCGAACTACCCGGCAAGAAACTCCTCATCACCGGCAACGGTGTGACAACCAACGACGACGACTGGCGCGACGAACTCCTTAACCAGTCACTGAGGGAAATCGATAACGCGGTCGATGACGGCGTACCTCTAGTCGGCTACTTCTATGACACCGGCATCGACGGCTACGAAGGCACCCGCGGCTTCACCACCCAACGCGGCCTCATCGGCCGAGACCGCAACGCCAAACCCAGCGCCGAAAGACTCAACCGCCGCATCACTGGCTAGCCCTTGGACTGGTAAACGGACTTCTTGCCTTGGCTGGCCTTGTTGAGCTTCTTGGCCAAATGTAGGCCTTCGAGGATGAACTCGACGCCGCTGGCTACTTCGCCGGGCGCATCGGTAGAAGTGATACCGATCCACTTGAGACAGGCGACCAACTCGGGCACCTTGTTAACGAGGGCCACGTACGCATCAGGGCTGACATCGTCACCCGCATCGACAACCAGGTCTTCGTCGAACGCACTAACCAATGCGGTGTAGTCCGCCGGATCGACCGCATCACGAAACACAGTGAGCACCGCGGTGTCGATGAGCATCTTGACAATCTCGCCGTCGCGCCCCTCGTCCATCGACTCGATTTCCAGCTTGCCCATCGTGGACGAAGCCAATGAGTCCAGATCGCACACCCGAGGCACGGCCACCGACTGACCGGTGCGAATAGCGCGATGCAATGCACTGGCTGCCAACGTCTCGTAATTGGCAACTGTCAGGCGCACCGACACCCCCGAGCGCTGGTTCACATGCGCGCTTTGACGAGCAATCTGGCTAAACATCGCAATGATCGTGCCCATAAAATCGGGCACCTTGACCTCAACACCATCGGCGCCAAGCACATGGGCCTCTTGTTCAGCTATGTCTTGTTCGATGCCAACCTCAAGCGGATAGTGCGTGCGAATTTGCGCCCCAAAACGATCCTTGAGCGGAGTGATAATGCGCCCACGGTTGGTGTAATCCTCGGGGTTAGCCGAGGCAAAGAGCATCACGTCGATGGGCAGCCGAATCTTGAAGCCACGAATCTGCACGTCGCGTTCTTCGAGCACATTAAGCAGACCCACCTGAATGCGTTCGGCCAGATCAGGAAGCTCGTTGATCGCAAAGATGCCACGATTAGTACGCGGCACCATGCCGTAATGAATGGTCAATTCATCGGAAAGATACCGGCCCTCGGCCACCTTTATAGGATCAACCTCGCCAATCAGATCGGCAATCGAAGTATCAGGTGTAGCCAACTTTTCTCCGTAGCGGGCGTCGCGATTCACCCACGAAACCTTGGTGTCTTCGCCATGTTCGGCCACAAGGTTCTTGGCATAGGCCGAAATGGGGTTATACGGATCGTCGTTTATCTCACTACCCGCGATGATCGGCATCCACTCATCAAGTAAGCCCGTTAGCGAACGAATCATGCGGGTCTTGGCTTGACCCCGCTCGCCCAAAAACACCACATCGTGACCAGCAAGAATCGCTAGCTCCAACTGCGGAGCCACCGTGTCCTCATAGCCAAGCACACCTTTAAATAGTGGTTCGCTGGCGCGCATGCGCACAAGAGCATTCCGACGCACTTCGTCGCGTACCGGCACGGACTCCCATCCCGAAGCCCGCAGTTCGGCGATAGTGGTTGGCATAGCAGATGCGTCAGTCACGAGCGAAAACCTAGTAGCTCAACGACACCTTAGGTAGATCACTATTGGGTTTACTCTTACAAATGGTCCGACTCGAACTGTGCCCATGGGACAGCCTTGCCGTACATCGAGCCCTGACCTCGGCGTACACCGAGGCGCAATAACTCATCTACTTGCCTGGGGTGCTCGATTCCTTCAGCAACTACCCCAAGGCCAATAGCCCTAGCAAGGTCGACAATCGCCCGCACGATGGCCGTGTCTTCGACCGAATGTCCCAGGCCATCAACAAAGCTGCGATCGATCTTCAAGACATCTACCGGCAAACGTTTGAGCTGACCGAGTGACGAATAGCCGGTGCCGAAATGATCGACAGCAATACGGATCCCCATGCTCTGGAAAGCCTCAAGATGATCAAGTGCCGATGAGTCACTCATCAACGCCGTTTCCGTAACTTCCAGACACAGCGACGCAGGTAACAATTGTCCTTCGGTCATTGCTTGCTTGACCGTGTCCACGATAGTCCGATCAGCAAGTTGCTCGGCAGACAAGTTGATACGCAACACCATCGCTGTGGTGCCGAACCGGCGGGCCCAATCACCGAAATTGACGCAAGCTTGCATGGTGACCTTATGACCAAGACCGCCCACCAATCCAGCCGCCTCCGCC
>CAWKZT010000001.1:0-35982 GCA_963854565.1 Acidimicrobiia bacterium | reverse complement strand
ATTCGAGTACATCGAGACCTTCAATGACACGCCCGAATGTAACGTAGGTGCCTTGACCGTCCAGGTTGGCGGTCCGTTCGCCCGCGGAGAAGAAGAACTGCGCACTGGCAGAATCAGGGCCGGCAGTTCGGGCCATAGTCAGATCACCTGGCAGGTAAGCAAAGCTCCCGCCCTCGTCTTTGATGTTGTAACCAGGACCCTGGTCCGAAGCACTGTTGCTGTGCGGGCCGCCCGACTGAATGATGTCGATTGAGGTATCGGTGCGAAACATAGCGATGTTGTCGTAGTAGCCATAGCGGGACAAGACGACAAAGTTATTGGCGGTCTCAGGCGTGCGCTCCGTATCCAATTCGACTCGCACCACACCTTGATTGGTATTGAATACGGCAACGTAGTTGTTCGCGGGATCGATGCACATCGACGGAGCTTGCGAGAAGGTCGTAACACGCTCACTGGAATCGTCGGGACACGGGGTTTCGCCCGCAATGGTTGCACCGGCCGGCGGTGGATCGACACGCGCAACCGTACCAAAACCGGGGAAATCGAAGTCGTCAGGAAGGTCCGGAAGTTCTTCGGGTGCTACATCGCTGAGTTGGGCGAGGTTGCCAATGGTGGGGGGCTGCGGGATTTCGGCACCGACGGGGAGATAGGCAATGGTGTAGACGTCGAGATCAGCGACAAACACGATGTCGGCCAGATTCTCGGTGAAGATTTCGGGTGCGGCATCCAGAGCATCAAGGGACCAACGCGCGACCTGCAAAATCGATGTGCTGTCACGACATGCGTCGCCAGCCGCGATTTCGTCGCCGGTAGTAGGTACGACAATCTTGTCGTCATGAAGCTCGAGTCCGACTGCCACCATGAATGAACCCAGCGTGGCGTTCGCTCCGGTGGCGTTGTCGTTGAACGGATGAATATGAATGACACCATCAGCATGGGTATGAATGCCATCGGGATCGTTGTCATTGGCAAGGGGTTGAATGAACCCTTCACCGCTGGCATCACAAAAATAGATGCCATAGGGCGAATGCCAATGATCGTCCTGTGTGGGCCCGGCAGATTGGGCGACATCGGTGACGTCTTCGACGGGCGCCGTTTCGGCATCGCCAGAACTGGTGCTGGTGCTACAAGCCGCGGCAATCATGACGAAGACCAACGCAAGGGCTAGTAGGCGGCGCGAGATGAGATTGTTCATGTGGCACTCCCAGTGACGATGTTGCGTTCGATGAGTGCTTCGGCGATTTGAATTGTGTTCAGGGCGGCGCCCTTGCGGAGGTTGTCGCCCGATAAGAACAATGCGAGTCCGTTTTTGGTGGACTGGTCAGCGCGGATACGGCCAACAAGGGTGTCATCGATACCAGCTGAAGCGAGAGGTGTTGGCATATCGCTCAGCACGACACCAGCGGCCGAACTCAGAAGTTCGGTGGCTCGTTCGGGGCTCAACTCGTGGGCGAACTCGGCGTTGATCGACAAGGAGTGCCCCGTGAAGACGGGAACCCGGACACAAATCCCCGAAACCGCCAGATCGGGAATCTCAAGGATCTTCCGGCTCTCATTGCGGAGCTTTTGTTCTTCATCGGTCTCAAGTGAACCGTCGTCGACGTAGTTGCCGCAGACAGGAACGACGTTGTAGGCAATAGTGGCGGGGAACTTGTCGCCGGCGGGAAAGTCGATGGCAGAACCATTGTGCGTGAGCGCTGTTGCCTCGTCGACGCCCTTACGGATCTGCTCGTCGAGTTCGGCGACGCCAGCGAGACCGGCCCCCGACGTTGCTTGGTACGTGCTGACAATCAAGCGGGTAAGACCTGCTTCGAGATGTAACGGATTGAGAACCGGCATAGCAACCATCGTGGTGCAGTTGGGGTTCGCAACAATGCCTTTAGCAATGTTGTCTAGCGCATGTGCATTGACCTCAGGGACGACCAATGGAACATCGGGGTCCATACGCCAAGCCGAGGAATTGTCGATCACTATGGCGCCAGCGGCAGCAACTTCTTCGGCGATGGCCTTCGATGTAGCCCCACCTGCAGAGAACAAGGCAATGTCGATACCACTGAAGTCAGCGGTAGCCGTGTCCTCGACGGTGATCTCGGTGTCACGCCAGGGCAGCTTCTGACCGGCTGACCGGCTTGATGCGAAGTAACGCATCTGGCTGACGGGAAAATTACGTTCGACAAGGATGCGACGCATAACGCCGCCTACCTGGCCGGTGGCTCCAAAGATTGCAATATTCACGCCCAAAACCCTACAAGACGAGCGCGCCCTTTAGCCCGCGGTTTATTGACCCATCAAATCGCGGCGCGAACGGACCGCTGCTGAGAAACGACCGCCACCTCGTGCCCGAGGTGGTTCGCGACCAGTCCCGCCTAGCCGTCGCTTTCGGCTAGGCCATAAACATCATGCAAGACGTTAACGGCCTTGTCGATATCGGATTCCGCAACCACGCAGCTAACCCTAATTGGTGAGGTGGAGATCATCTCGATGTTGATGCCGTTGGCAGCCAGCGTCTCGAACATCGTGGCGGCAACACCAGGGTTCGATTTCATACCCGCACCTACCACCGATACACGGGCAATCGATGAGTCGGCCTTAACACTGGTGGCACCGACATCGGCCTGGAACTGTTCGCACGTGCTCGTGGCAATACGTAAATCTTCGTGTGGCACCGTAAAGGAGATATCGGTGATGCCAGCGTCGGACGTGTTCTGCACGATCATGTCGACGTTGGCATCGGCATCGGCCAACGCACGGAACAAACGCGCCGCTATCCCAGGTTTGTCTGCCACCCCCGAGACGGTGATCTTGGCCTCCGACAAGTCGGGCACCACGGCCTTGACGATTGCTTGTTCCATAATTTCGTCCTCCGGGACTACGAGCGTGCCATCGCCCCAGGTAAAGGCCGAACGAACGTGCAAGCGCACGCCGAATCGACTGGCAACTTCGACGGCTCGCATAACGGGCTTCGGGCAGCCCACCGCGGTCATTTCCAACATTTCCGAAAAAGAGATGCGATCCATCTTGCGAGCGTTCCCGACCATACGCGGATCGGTGGTGTAGACGCCGGTTACATCGGTATAGAGCTCACAAAGGTCGGCATCTAGTGCCTTAGCGATGGCAACGGCTGTGGTATCGCTTCCCCCACGTCCGAGAAAAGTGACATCCCTATCTGTGGATACACCCTGGGCGCCAGCCAATACAACAACTCGTCCAGCATCGAGTGATGCTTGGACACGGATGGGGTTAATTTCGAGAATCTTGGCGTTGCGATGATTGGTATCGGTGATGAACCCCGCTTGCGACCCCGTGAAACTGTCAGCGGGTATACCAATGTCGTGCAATGCCATGCACACCAACGCTATCGACTTGCGTTCGCCAGCTGTGATGAGCATGTCCATCTCACGACCAGGGTGGGTGCTGGAGACTTCGTTGGCGAGCCGCAACAGCTCGTCGGTCTCTTTACCCATAGCCGAAACAACGACAACAACGCGATCGCCGCGACGTAGTGCACGCTTGACCGACTGGGCAACCTCGCGGATGCGGTCGACGTTGGCAACGGATGAACCACCAAATTTTTGGACAACGAGCCGCATAGACCATTCACAGTAACTGTCCCCCGTGCTATCGGCACAGTAATTCGTTACCGTTGCTGCGATGGCCAATGAGAAACGCGCTCGCCAAAAGGCAGCCAAAGAAACCAAGTCAACCACTGAAGCTCGGCGTCAAGCCGCGCAAGAGGTCCGTGTTCGCAAAAAGCGTAACCAGGCTTTCAGCCGATTCGGATGGATCCTCGGAGCTGTTGTTGGTTCCTTCGTGCTCGTTTACCTGCTATTGGGCACCGACGATGTAGTAGATAGCACCCAAGTCAACGTCAACTACGTCACGTTTATTAATTCCGACTTCGGCGACAGCGAATGTTCCACTGCCAATACCGGGGCTACGTCATTCGACAGCGCTCCGCAGCGTTGCATCACATCCGGCGAAACCCTGCAGGCCACCTTCGAAACAAGCGAAGGTGTCATCACCGTCGATCTCAACACGGACGGCACCGCTGGCACCACCAACAACTTCGTCAATCTCGCCCGCAGCGGTTACTACGACGGACTCGAGGTCTTCCGGACCGACCCTCTTGCCGGGCTTATCGAGTCAGGCGCTCGGACGAATGACGCCGACGATCCTGGCCCGGGATACACCATTCCTGATGAGGCCAGCGGCTTTAGCTACCGGGCCGGACAACTTGTGATGTCCCGTGGCGCCGAAGACGACAGTGCGGGTAGCCGTTACTTCTTTACTGTGACCGACAAGGCCGACGCGCTCGACACCCAGGGCGATTTCGTGGTGTTCGGCACCGTAACGTCTGGCCTAGATGTATTGGAATCGATCCTCGACCTGCACGAAGCTGTTCAGGGTTCGCTCACCGGCGGGCAACCCATCCGTACCGTGACCGTCGACTCCGTCACCATCGCCGGCAACTAGCCAACCCCAAAGCTTGTCGGCATGTCGCCGTCGGGCATTTTTGGGCTAGGAATTGCCACACCTACTGCTACCGAGGTCAGTGGCCAAGCGCGGGGCAACTCTTTGCGTTCAACTTCGATGACGCTTAGTCCGGCGCGCCACAGCGCTATGCGAAATCCGGTATGGAGTCGCAACTGAGCAGAGATTCGTGTGGCTACCCGGCCAAATCGCTGCACCCGACCGGTGATCCCATTGGTTCGCGTTGGTTCAATGAACAGCAACCGGCCATCAGGGGCAACGAGTCGAGCCAGTTCGCTAGCGAGGTCCGATAAGGACCCTTCAACAGTCGACCGCAGCACAGAAATTACGGTGTCGTAGGTACCGTCGGCCCCGTCGAGGGAATCGGGATGATGTTGATAGGAATCCACGGAAGATAGTGCCGACTCCACACTCACCGGAGATACATCGAGCACTCGGCCATGGGCTTGAACGAAAAGCTCCGCAGCCTCAAAACGAAAAGCTGAACGTGCTGCGCGGGTCAGATCTGGAAATCCAGGAATTGGCGAAGCCATCGCTGTGACCATACCTCTTCCTTCAACAGCTATCCGTCGACATGCCCGTAGGATTTTCCCATGCCGGTCATTCCTCCCCCGTCGACATGGATGTTCCCATCTGTCTCCACGGCCGATGAGGAGGGCATGGTTGGGGTTGGAGCTGACCTAGATCCAGGAACGGTGCTGGGCGCATACTGCCATGGGTTATTCCCAATGCCAGTGGGTCAAGAGAGCGTTACTGCATGGTGGTCACCCGACCCACGAGGCGTGATCGAGTTGGCTGACCTGCGAATCACTCGTTCGATGCGCCAAGCGGCGAAACGATTTGACGTTCGAATCGATACCTCATTCGACACAGTTATCGAGCAATGCCGTAGCCAGGCCCGTCCGGGCGGCTGGATTTCTGATGACATCGTGGCCAGCTATATCCGACTGCACCGTATGGGCTGGGCACACAGCATCGAGACCTGGCAAAACGGCAAACTCGTTGGTGGGTTGTACGGGATTGCCATTGGTGGCCTTTTCGCGGGCGAGTCAATGTTTCACACCGTTACTGACGCCAGCAAAGTAGCCCTCATGCATCTGGCCGATGTGATCAACGACGGCCGAGACCGTCTGATCGACACCCAATGGTTCACCGAACACCTTGGCACGCTCGGCGCTACTGAAATTACCCGTCCGGCCTACCTCAACCGACTCCAAGCCGTGCTTCAGACGCCATTGCCAAGCCAGTGGGATACATGATCTATTCGCAACGCATAGGCCATGTGACCTGCTTCGCTTCAAATCCGAAATGAGTGGCCGCCGCTCGGCGGCACCTACGCCGCGGCACGCGGGCAACTAGCTACCAGCTGCCTCCGCCGCCGCCACCACCGCCACCACCGGCGCCACCGCCGCTGGAACCACTCCCACTTGGCGAGGGGGCAGTCGCACTGCTCGAAACCGAGCTGGCAAAGCGACCGGCACCACCGATGAAAAAAATATCGGCGGCGTAGCGATTGCCGAACTCGGCATTGCCCTTGGCCGTTTGCTCGATTGCCTTGGTCCATGCCGAGGTCTCATCGAGCGCAATAGCCCAAGCGGTGTACTGACGAAGTAGCCCCATTTCGGCCGCCGCTTCAATGTGGTGGGAGTCACTGTCGTGCAGAAATTTGCGGAACGATTCGATCCGTAACCACAACGCACTGCCTTCGACGGTGCGCACCCGCAACTCGCGTGCCGATGCGAGCGCTCCGAAACCAAATCCAGCCGCCAGTGCTCCCACCGCTACCAGGACGACCCACGGCCCACCAGTCCAGTTGCCGACAGCCGAGGCCACGACCACCCCGCCGATGCCGCCAATCATGATCACAATGGCAATCGCTTGCATGCGCAGCTTCGTCTTGTCGCCATCAGCATTCCAAAGCGAGCTGGATCGGTACCAGTCCTGGAGATCACTGATAAGACCGTCAGCGCCATACTTGAAGGTGCTGTCGTAGCTTCCGAGATTGACTTCTTCGCGGCCACCGAACATGCGACTGAGTACCCGCTCGACGGGCTCACTTGCCGCCGTTGGACCACGTCGCAAGATGGGGTCGCCGTTCTTTGTCGTTCCGGTATCAAGCACGACCTCCTTGCGAAGCGCTGCCTCTAGCAACCAGGCCGAGGTGACTCGCTGAGGCACGTCTTCTTCAATGATGATGGCGCCAGTGACCGCACTGATCTCCGATGGAGGGGAGAACTCGATGGTCGTGAGGTCGTACATCTCATGCTCGGTGAGTCGTTGCATGGCCATGCCCGGCAACGGGTAGGCGGCCGCAGCGGCGGCTCCCGCCACTACTTCTTCGCGCCCGGCTCGACGAACCCAACTAGCACCCAAGATGATGGTGCTCAGTGAGGCAACCAGAGCGGCGATACCGGGCAGCAGGAACCCATGCCCCGGATCATTTACTGGGCCCGATGGGCCGGCGGGCAGTACTGGCGTCGCCGGTAGCGTCGCACCGAGCGTGGTGCGGATTGTTACCGCTTCGCCGGCTGCAAGTTTGCCGACGGTCACCATCAAGTGACCGGCACCAACTTGGCTGATCTCGCAGGCGTCCGTCGAACCGGTGGTTCCTTGTTGGCAGACGAATTCGGTAAATTCGCGGTCGGCCACGATGTGCGTTTCGGTGTGTTGGATCGGCACGGTCCAATCGGTGCCGACAACGTTGAAGTCAAAGGTGTCGCCAACGACTATCTGTTTGAGCGGGTAGTCAATGGTGTAGCGATGGCGGCCATTGATCGTGCGATCAGGATCGCCGATCTTGATCCGGGTCTCGCTGGGTAACTCAATCACCTCGAACTGGCTCGGCGCGGTCAACGAGAAGACCGCTATCGGTGCACTTGGGTCGAGGCCGGGCACATCACGGAAGATGCCGTGCTTGGAGGGCGAGCCGAAGTCATAGTCGATGACTTCGTGAATCTGGGCGGAGTTACCGCTAACGGTCACGCCAACCCAGTTTTCGGCGACGCGCTCTTGGTCAATCACTATGGCGGCCATGCCAGCCACTACGCCTAACACAACGCAAAGCACGATGGCAATTGCCATTTGCCCCATGCGCCGTCGCAAAAGTCTTTTAATCACTTGTTTAATCACAAACGTTTACCTGGTACACCATGGTTAGCGCGGGCGGTTCCACCAGCGGCCGGAGAAACGCCATTGGATTCCTTCGTTGGGATCAAGTGTTGCGGCCTCAGATGGCCAGAGTTCGGTGTACGCCTTGAGAATCGCCGTTAGTTCGTCGGCGGTCGGCGTAGGGGTGATTGTTACATCAGCGGGATCTACCGCAGCGGTTGCCATATCGACAGTCTGCTACAGCGGGACGTTGCCGTGCTTGCGCTGCGGCGTCTCGGAGTGTTTGGTGCGGAGAACTCGGAACGCCGCGATGACTTTACGGCGAGTATCGGCCGGTTCGATTACGTCATCAATGAAGCCCTGTTCCGCGGCAACGTACGGGTTGGAAAACTTGGCGGTGTACTCGGCGATTAGTTCGGCCTTCTTGGCGACGGGGTCGGCGGCTGACTGGAGTTCGCGACGATTGAGAATCTCGACCGCACCCTGTGGGCCCATTACGGCGAGCTCGGCTGATGGCCAGGCGTAGGCGATATCGCAGCCGACGCCTTTGGAATCCATGACCACGTAGGCACCGCCATAGGCCTTGCGCGTCGTGACCTGAACACGAGGCACTGTGGCTTCACAGTAGGCGTACAGCAACTTGGCACCGTGGCGAATAATGCCGCCGTGTTCTTGATCTACACCCGGCAAGAAACCGGGCACATCAACCAGGGTGAACAGCGGAATATTAAATGCATCGCAGGTGCGGACGAAACGAGCGGCCTTCTCGGCGGACTCAATATCGAGCACACCAGCAAGCACGAGGGGTTGGTTGCCGACCACGCCAACGACGTGGCCATCAAGACGAGCAAATCCGCACACAATGCTGGGAGCCCAACTGGGGAAGTACTCGAAGAAATCGCCGTTGTCGACGACAGACTTTATGACGTCGCGCATGTCGTAAGGCTGATTGGAGGTTGCGGGAAGAACATCGTTGAGTTCGGGGCAAAGACGTTCGGGATCGTCGGTTGTTTCGATGGCCGGCGGCGCCTCAACATTGTTGGACGGCAGGAAGGAAAGCAGCACCTTGACGTCGTCGAGGACCTCTTCTTCGGTGGCGCCGGTGAATGTGGCGACGCCCGACTTACTAGCGTGGCTTCCTGCGCCACCTAACTCTTCGAGCGTGACCTCTTCGCCCGTGACCGCCTTAACCACATCGGGGCCAGTAATGAACATATGGGAGTGTTCGCGCACCATGAAAATGAAGTCGGTCATAGCCGGGCTGTAAACCGCGCCACCCGCACAGGGGCCGAGCACCACACTGATCTGCGGAATGACCCCTGAGGACTGCACATTTCGATAAAAAATACCGCCGTAGCTATCGAGACTGGCCACACCCTCCTGGATGCGGGCACCGGCACCATCGTTGAGACCAATCATCGGCGCTCCGACAGACAAGGCGAGGTCCATGACCTTCTGAATCTTGCTCGCAAACATTTCGCCGAGAGCACCACCGAAGACGGTGAAGTCCTGCGAGAACAAGAACACTTTTCGCCCGTCAACGGTCCCCCACCCAGTGACTACGCCGTCGGTGTAGGGACGGCCCGGAAGTCCAGCTTCGGTAGCACGGTGGCGGGTAAGTTGATCGATCTCGTGAAATGACCCCGGATCAAGCAAATAGTCGATGCGTTCGCGAGCGAGCATCTTGCCCTTGTCGTGTTGACGTTGCACCGACCGCTCCGAGCCCGCGTGAATTGCTTCTTCCTTGCGAGCACGAAGATCGGCAAGCTGTGCCGTCAGAGGATTTTCAGACATGTTGTAAAGCTATTCCGTGGTAGTCAAAATCAACAAGAGAGTCGGCGGCATAGTAGTTCGGCCACCCTGACCGTAGTGCACCATCACCGACACGAATGTTTCGACCCCAACGGCGGTGATGGGTTACGTTCGTTCGCTATGAAGCGTGTTTGTGTTTTTTGTGGATCCAATGATGGCAACGTGCCCGGGCACACTGACCTGGCAATTGAACTCGGCCAACTGCTGGCTCAACGAGATATCGAGTTGGTTTATGGTGGCGGCGAGGTTGGGCTCATGGGCACCATTGCGGCAACCACTATGGCGGCGGGAGGCAAGGTCATCGGCGTCATCCCCCAGGGCCTATTCTCCACCGAAATCCCCAACGAAGCCATCACCGAATTGCACAAAGTGCCGGACATGCACGCTCGCAAATCACTCATGTACGCCCTGAGTGATGGATTTATTGCGCTACCAGGAGGGCTCGGGACACTTGAAGAAGTGTTCGAGGCTGCCACCTGGACCCAGATCAAACTGCACGATCGTCCCAAACGGGTGGTTCTGCTAGATCGCGATGGCTTCTGGGATCAGATGACCAACTTCCTGGACTCCGTAGTCGACGCGGGGTTCATTCGTTCGGGCAACCGCGACATAATCCATCACGCCAACACGCCCAGCGATGCGCTTCAGTTGCTCACCGAAGTAAACAAAGTCGAAGGAATCACCAGCCTGAACTAGCTCTATTTCTTGCTCTTCGCCCACGAGGCTCATCGCTGGACGGCCGAGGACACGGCCGTCATCTCTTGTTCGATTCTCTATCGGTAGGTTCGGAACATGGCTCGGAGGTCGGCGGCTAATAACTCCGGCACTTCCCATGCAGGGAAATGACCGCCACGCTCATGGTCAGACCAGAACACGATATTTGGATAGTTCCCTGCTTCGCACCACCGCTTACTGGTCTTAAGAATCTCGTTGGGGAAGGCGCTAACGCCGGCTGGCACCTGCACGGGATCTTCGGCAAAGTTACCGAAACTCTCGGCGTAGAGACGGCCTGACGAAGTCCCTGCATTGGTAAACCAATAGAACATGACATTGTCGAGAATCTCGTCGTAGCTAAAGAAGTCGGTGACTGGTCTCGTCTTGTCGGTCCACTGCGAAATCTTCTCGACGATCCAAGCCATTTGTCCCACCGGTGAGTCAGCCAGCGCGTAGCCCAGCGTTTGGGGTCGGGTACTTTGTTGTTTGGAGTAACCCGAATCGTGCTCGTCGTAGTAGCCAAACGCTTCCAGTGCGGCCATCTCGGCTGGAGTGAGATCCGCCATAGATTCTTCGGTCGGCGGCGCGATCGGCATATTTGAGTGAACCGCTATGAGGCCGTCCGGAGCAAGGGCCCCAAGAGCTGCGGTTACCGCTGACCCCCAGTCACCGCCCTGCGCCACGTACCTGTCATATCCCAAACGACCCATCAACTCAGCCCATGCCGCGCCAATACGCTGAACTGTCCAGCCGGTTTCGGCTGGCTTGTCAGAAAATCCATAACCGGGCATTGCCGGACAAATTACATGGAACGCATCGGCCGCTTCGCCCCCGTGCTCCTGGGGCTCGGTAAGCAATGGCATGATCTTGCGAAACTCAAGAACTGAGCCAGGCCAGCCGTGGGTCATCACAATCGGGAGCGCATCGGGGTTCGATGACCGGGCGTGCAGGAAGTGAATATCAAGACCATCGATTTCGGTGACAAACCCCGGAATCTTGTTAATGCCAGATTCACGAGCGCGCCAGTCGTACTCGTCTCGCCAGTACTCGGCCAGTTTCTGCACCTCCGCTAACGGGATGCCCTGCGACCAGTCATCTACCGGCTCGGCTTCGGGGAAGCGAGTATTGGCCAGACGTTGCGCAAGATCGGCGAGAGCATCGTCATCTATTTGGATGGAATACGGACGAATCGAGGTCATGGCGAAGAGCGTAGATGGCGCGCCCGTCGCGGAGCTAGCCGGCACGACCTCCTGTGTCCGGACGGAAAATTACGTCGGGGGCGATCCTTCGGGTAAGTGGCCGATGGCTACTTGCTCGGCTATGAGTCTTTCGACCATCTCGACCAATCTTGGTGCACCGACCTTGACCTCGCTCATCGCGTGACGCACCTGCGAAGCGGTGATGTTGTTCTCTGTCCACGATTTTCCACCGTTGGCAGCATTCAACAAGAACGGCTGAATTCGGTCACAAGCCTTGGCAAACCGTGCATCGGCGCTGGTCTGACCTTCGTACTCTTCCCAAAGTTCACGGAGTCGGTCACCCTCGCCATTGGGTAACAGACCAAAGATCCGCCTCGCCGCTTCGGTTTCGAGCCGAGACTTACTTGCTGCCGCGACATCGCTGGTGAGCTCATCGTAGATATAGACATCACCCGCGTCAGCCTCAACAATGTCGTGTACCAGCAGCATCTCGATCACCCGATCAATACTGATTGGTTCAGCGGCAGTGGGCGCACACGCAATAGCCACCATGGCAATATGCCACGAATGCTCGGCGGTGTTTTCGCGGCGACTGCCATCGGTAATGAGCGACATGCGTTGCACCGTCTTCAAACGATCCAGATCGAAGACAAACTCTAACCGTTGCGCCAGGTCGGGATCGTGCTTGGCGGTCACGTCAACAACGTGATGCCGATCAAGCGGAGCGGCACCATCGGTGAGGTCATAGGCCAACAGACTCACCCGCTGGCCGTCGTCGGAATAGTCCAACTCACCAATGGGGCGGAACCCGAAACGGCGGTGGAACCGCAGCGAACCATCGTTGCGCGGACGAACATTTACCTCGGCGCAGACACGCGGACCACCTATCGCGGACCCATCCAAACTGGCTCGACCAAACTTCGCAAACGCGTCGTACAGCGTGGCGCCGATCTGCTTGTTGCGGTGGTCCGGCGAAACCACAATGCGGTCGACGTACCAAAATCCGTCAGGAAATCGCCGACAGAACTCACGGTAATTGACACTGGCGTAGGGCAAACCCGGACCATGCATACCAATCAAGAAACCCGCTATCTCGCCTTCAGACTCAACGACTGTAAACCATTCGGCCTGGTCAACCAACGCCTCAAGTGCGGGCATTTCCAGATGGCTCACGGCCGGAACTGCCGCGTTATTCATGGGCAAAAGCGCTCCGAGATCGGCGGGCGATACGGGCCGAAGCGAAACAGTCATCGGCTCTTTTGTGACTCGACGATTCTTATGCAACTCGACGGCTCGCTTCCACAGCCCCACCTGCCCGAGGTCGCGTGCAATCTGTTCAAATGCTGGGGTCGGACCATCCCAGCGCATCTCATCGACGGACCCGAAGAGGTCGATGTCGGTGATGACCGTGGCGATCTTACGGAACAGCAATGCGTCGTCGTAGTTCTCGCGCAAAGTCACGGCCAACTTCACGGCGCCGCGGACCTTTACCTGCCAGTCATCGGACGACGGCGGGATGTTCTGAATGTGCCCATACTTGGCTAACAGCGTTGCCGTTGATTTGGCCCCCCAGCCCGGTAATCCGGGAAAACCATCGGCGGTATCGCCAACGAGCCCGAGGTAGTCCGGGATTGACTCGGGAGGTACCCCGAATTTCTCAATAATGCCCGCTTGATCGATCATCAGTTGCTTGCGTCGGTCGTACTGCACAATGCGCCCGTCGGCTCGAACACACTGGCCCAAATCTTTGTCCGGGGTGCAGATGATGACTTTGTCGACCGCGGGATCTTTCTCGGCTGCCACCGCAGCAGCAGCCATCCCGTCGTCGGCTTCATACTCCACCATTGGGAAGACGGTGAAGCCAGCCGCCCGCAGTGCATCTTCAATCTCGGGGAACTGCGCATGCAGTTGCGGATCGATGTCCGAGCCATCTTTGTAATCGTCGTACATGTCGTTGCGGAAAGACGTAATGACATGATCGGTCGCAATACCAACATGTGTCGCCCCTCCGCGCACCAAGTCGAGCATGCTCGAAAGCACCCCTTTGGTCGCACCATGACGATCATCTTTGTTTGCAGGGTTGTAGTGATACCGAAATAGCTCGTAGGTCCCATCGACCAAATGCACGTCCATGCGCCCAGCGTGCCACATTCACGGGCTACGGTTTTGCCAAGTACCCGGTCAATTGACACGAAGAGTGTTTGTAACAAGATGCGGGTCCGTATCCACGGGAGGAGTCGCACCCCAATAGCCCAGGTGCTTCAGACCGCCACCGCCCAACTCGATATTGCCGACGCTGCACAAGCCCCTACAATTTAGAAACATTCAACGACTCGTCCCGAACTCCGAAGGATCAGCTATGACGGTTATCGCCGAAGGCGCCCGCACGCCTATTGCCAAGTTGTCCGGAGCATTCGCTTCGCTGTCGGCCACAGACCTGGGTGGCTTTGCCATCACCGAGGCGCTGCGCCGCTCCAACGTCAAACCTGCCGATGTTGACTATGTCTACATGGGACACGTACTCCAAGCCGGTACCGGTCAGATCACGGCCCGCCGTGCCGCCACAAACGCCGGCATCGCACTCACCACGCCCGCCACCACCATCAACAAGGTTTGCCTTTCCGGGCTAAACACCATCTACCTCGCCCACCAAATGATCTCGGCGGGCGAAGCGGACATAGTCGTCGCTGGAGGTATGGAGTCCATGACCAATGCCCCGTATCTGGTACCCGGGGCCCGCGCTGGCCTGCGGGCAGGCGATGCAACCATGGTCGACTCGTTGTTTCATGATGGCCTGTACTGCACGATTGAACACTGCATGATGGGCGAGGCCACCGAAAAATACGCCGCCACCGCCACTATCAGTCGCGACTCCCAAGATGCACTATCGGCTGAGTCACACCGACGAGCGGCCGCCGCCACCGATGCCGGAATCCTGGCCGAGGAAATTGTGCCCGTTTCGGTCCCGCAGCGGCGCGGCGAGCCTGTTGTCGTATCGACCGACGAAGGAATCCGTGGCGCTACCACAGCCGAGGGCCTAGCAAAGTTGCGACCTGCCTTCGGTGAAGGCGGCAACATCACCGCCGGCAATGCCAGCCAAATTAGCGATGGCGCATCCGCCGTGATTGTGATGAGCGAAACCGCCGCCGCCGCCCGAGGGCTCACCCCCCTAGCCACAATTATCTCATACGGCCAGATTGCCGGCCCCGATCCGTCGCTGCTTAATCAGCCGTCGCAGGCCATTACTGCCGCAGTCGGCCGTTCTGAACTTTCCGTTGCCGATATTGATCTATTTGAAATCAACGAAGCTTTTGCCGCAGTAGCGCTGGCTTCTATGGCCGACCTGGGAATCAGTGACACCAACGTCAACGTGCATGGCGGGGCTGTCGCTCTGGGCCACCCCATTGGAGCTTCCGGCAACCGCTTGGCATTGACGCTTGCCTACGAACTTCGCCGTCGCGGCGGCGGCGTAGGTGCTGCCGCTCTTTGTGGCGGCGGCGGACAAGGCGATGCCTTGTTATTGCGCGTCGGATAGATGATCACTCAGTGCGGCGGAGACAAACGGGGCATTTCCTAACCGTTCCGCTCGCTACCCCTAATCATTACGGTTCTGTTACACTACTCACTTCCCTGTAACGCGCTCGCTCCCGTTTATTCATGCGAAAAATCCTCACCTTCCTTAGCATCAGTTTGGTTTTTGCCATCTTCGGTGCCACCGTGCCGTCTGCCGCGCAGGACTCTCTCGACGACGCTCGAACCCAACGCGAGGATGTCCGACGCGAAGCCGCATCAGTGGCTGGCGAAATCGATCTTCTCGCAGTAGACGATCAAGCCGTCGTTGATGCGCTAGCCGACATCGACCTATTCGTTGCCCAAACGGAGGCCAACATCGTCGAAGCCGAGGCTGGCATAACCCGGGCCGAGGCTGACGCCGTCGCCGCCGATACCCAAGCCGACCGTCTGGAAGCCGACATCGACTTCGCTCGCTCCCAGGTGCGACTTATGGCGGTCAGTGCCTATATCACCCCCGACCACGACCAGATCAATGTGTTGCTCGACTCGGCTGACCCACGCGACGGCCAACTTCGTCGCTTCTTTCTCGAAGTCGCCAACGGCAACTCTGCCGAGGCCATCGCCGTATTGCGAAATCTGCAAGACGACCAGCGTGTGGCCCGCAATCAAGCCAATCAAGCCCGAGATATTGCCCAACAACTCAAAGCCGATCTCCAATCAGACCTAGTCGATCTTGATGAGGCCCGCCAGACCCAGCAAGCTATCCAGGACGACATCGAGCGTCGCATCGGTGACTGGGAATCTGAAGCAGCCGCTCTCGAAAGCCAGAATGACGAGCTCACCCAGTGGATCATCGGTGAAGAAGCTCGCATCGAAGCCGAGAGGCAAGCCCAACTCGCCCGCGAGCGCGAGGCCGAACGTCAGCGCCAAGCCGAGATATCCCGACAGGCCGAAGCCGAACGACAGGCCGAAATCAATGCCCAGAACAACCGCAATAACACAACGCCTCCAGCCCTTCCGCCCGCCACTGCACCTACCGCATTTATCTGGCCAGTAAGCGGGGGGATCGCCTCATCCTTCGGCTACCGCATTCACCCGATCTTTGGGGTCCAACGCTTTCATTCCGGCGTCGACCTCAACGCCAGCATGGGAACCCCCATCGCCGCCGCCGCGCCCGGAGTTGTGATCTTCGCAGGCTGGAGAGACGGCTACGGAAACACGGTCATCATCGACCACGGTGGCAGTTTCACCTCCCTCTATGCGCACCAGTCCCAGTTAGGTTCTAGCGTCGGGCAATCCGTCAACTCCGGGACAATAATTGGTTACGTCGGATCTACCGGTTGGTCCACCGGAGCGCACTTGCATTTCGAAATCCGGGTCAAGGGCTCGCCCGTCGACCCCTTGCTTTACCTCTAGCTAATCTCGGCCCACAGGTCCCGGTACGCCCGAGCAGCACGGCCTTTGGGAAATGCACGCGTTACGGGAACGCGTTGTTCACATGCTCGCTCGACCTCGACGGCTGCAGGTATGACCGCCGAGCAAACCTCGCGTGGGCCCGTTTGGAGTTGTTCGTGAAACTCCTGATGTCGCCGTTTTGTAGAATCGA
Source organism: Acidimicrobiia bacterium (assembly GCA_963854565.1). Lineage (GTDB taxonomy): Bacteria > Actinomycetota > Acidimicrobiia > Acidimicrobiales > JAHEJN01 > CAWKZT01. Next base: position 19,539 of record CAWKZT010000001.1, on the reverse strand, counting down.
ACATGCTGGCGAACGCCCGGGTCCGGGTTCCATCGGTAACTCGGACCAGCTGATCAAAAGCGCGAAGAGAAAGATCCGAGGCCACCACCGGTACCAAGATCTGATCAGCAACCGCCAACGCTCCTAGAACGGGTCCGTCTAACCCTGCTGGCAGATCAAGCAGCACGAGATCAGCATCGGCACGGAGCGCATTGACTCGCTGCTCCACGTCGGTAGTAATGCCGCCAGGGATTACCCGCAGCAATGGATGGTGACCGGAAACAACCGGGTCGGAGAATACCGGACGCTTACGAAACCACCGACTTTGCGGGGCTGTTGGGGAAACGCACTCAATGTCCAAAAGGTGACACGAGGCCCCTTGCCTATCGAGATCCCACAGGATGGTGCGCAGTCCCGACTCAGCGGCCACCAGGGCCAGATTTGCCGCCGCGGTGCTCTTCCCTACCCCGCCCTTTATTGCCCCAATGGCCACAACTTGCATGGCCTGAGACTACGACGATCTTTCGCCGCGGCGGTGCACCAACTTTGGGAATCCCCGGGCGCCAACCACTTTCGGTTCCACAATCTACTTTCTTGATCTAAGGTGAAAACAGCAAGTCACCCAGCAACGAGTGCTTTCCGAGTCAACCTACGGAAGGATTTTACGATGACCATTTCCGCCGTCTTGTCCGCAAAAGGTGATCGCGTCGCCACGATCAATCCCGACGATCGTGTGGCCGAAGCCATTGACATGTTGGCCGAATGGGGTATCGGCGCGCTTGTCGTTTCGTCCGACAAGAAGACCATCGAGGGCATCATCTCCGAACGAGACGTCGTCCGTAGTTTCGCGAAGGATCAGGAATGGACCTTTCGTTTGCGGGTGGCCGACATCATGACCGCCAACGTCATCACCTGTTCTCCGGCCGACAGCGTCGATGATCTGATGACCTTAATGACGGAGAACCGCATTCGCCACGTTCCTGTAACCAACGAAAACATCCTCGTGGGCATCGTGAGTCTCGGCGACATCGTCAAACAACGCATGAAGACCCTCGAGACCGAATCCGAAGCCCTAAAGGGTTTCATTTCCGGCACCCACTAGCTAGTCCTCCAGCAATGCGTTCAGATGCTGCGTGGCCTCGATGAACTCTTCAACGATGTCATAAACAACTTGCCGGGCGGGCAAAGTCTTGTTCATCGTGCCCACTATCTGGCCGACGAAGTAGTTCGAAAGATCAGCAGCACCCGAGCCTTCGGTATGCGCCGCCCTATTAATCCGCCGCTGCGCGTCAGCAATCAATAACGGCTGCAAGGGCATCCCCAACGGGGCAGGCGTATCGTCCCGCTCCCATTCGTCAGTCCAGGCCGACCGAAGTTGGCGGGCTGGCTTGCCGGTTAGCGAACGGGACCGCAGTGTGTCGGTAGAACGAGCCGCCAACATCTTCTGTTTCACCGTGGGATGAGTCTCGGCTTCTTCAGTGGTCAGCCATACCGACCCACACCAAACACCGGCCGCACCCAACGCCATAGCGGCTGCCATCTGGCGGCCTCGCCCGATTCCACCCGCGCCAAGAACGGGCACTGGTGCAACAGCGTCGACGATCTCAGGAACCAACACCATCGTGCCGATCTCCCCGGTATGTCCGCCTGCTTCTGCGCCTTGCGCCACGATCAGGTCAACCCCGGCGGCAACGTGGCGCTCGGCATGCGTGATCGTGCCAGCTAACGCAACCACCTTGATGCCCTTGGCATGCGCTTGCTCAATGAGATACCCCGGTGGTGGTCCCAGCGCATTAGCGATCAACGCAATGTTGTGCGACATGGCCACATCAAGATGCCCCGCCGCCCGGTCCGCGGAAAATGGCGCCGAATCTGACCCCGACACCCAGCCTTTCCCTTCGTCGGCAAGTCCCGGAACGTCGTACCGGTCAATAATGTCGTTGACAAAATCGCGGTGCTCTTGCGGGATCAACTCGTCGATTTCGGCGACCGTTGGCGCACCCGAGGCCGACCCCGTCGCCAACTTGGCCGGAATGATGATGTCGACGCCGTAAGGAAGATCGCCAATTTCTTCTTCGATCCAGGTGAGATCAATTTCGAGTTGGGCCGGAGAATGTGCCACAACGCCCAGAACCCCCAACCCACCGGCCTTCGAAACCGCGGCGACCACGTCACGGCAGTGACTGAACGCCAGGATTGGAAATTCGATACCAAACATCTCACAAACAGGACTCTTCATGCCCAAAAAGCTAATGCACCATCGAGCACCAATCGGCATCGCTTGGCCATAGCGCCGCGACATACCAACTATTGCGTCGCCAAATTGGGGTCAAGAGCCCCAGAATCACCGAATGTTTCCCAAATTGCCGGTGTGAAGTGTTGGTATGAAAGTTGGCCCGAACCGAACTACCCTGTTGCGCACGCGGGCGTTCGCCAACGGGCACACTGGTGTCCGCTTACGCTATTCGTTCTAAAATCGAGGGGACTCAATGCGGTACGGACTTGCATCGTTGATGGCCACCATCGCGGTTTTGCTTTCGGTCGTCGCTGTACCCGGGCGTTATGTCGAAAACACGCTGTATGACACCGACCAGGTGGTCGAACACGTCGCAACCACCCTGGACGACCAACGGGTACAGACCGTAATTGCCAACAAGGTCACCGACCAGTTGTTTACTCTCGCCGAAATCGACCGTGCTGAAGCCGAATCGGTCCTCAAAGAAGTCGCCGATCTCATAGAAAAGGCTGCCGAAGAAGGCGACGAGTCCTACGAGCTTTCGATTCCCGGCCTCGATCCCGAAATCTTTGATCTTGTCGCCGATCTTCCTATTGCCGAAGCGCTGCAAACCGATTCCACACAGATGGTGGTCGACATTTTGGCCACCGGTCGACTCACCCCCGCCCTCCTAACGTCAGTACGTACCACCCACGAAGCATTTGTCAATGTTCTCAATGAGGAGGGATTAGATCGCCTTCCCGAAGACGAAGCTGCCCAGATCAACATCGACCTCGAACCAGTTTTGAATGCCGCATTAGCCGAGCTAGCTGACGATCCCGTGCTGGGATTCTTATCCAACGCTCAGGTTCCGGTGGGATCGGGCGATTTCGTCATTGCCCACGATGGCCAAGGCAGCGGACTGCTATGGAGCCTCCTTCGAGGCTTGCCTGACTGGACCGGAAAAGCGGTGGCTGGCTCGATCCTGTTGCTGATCGCCGCGGTGGCATTGTCTCCAGAACGAGACCGGATCATGCTTGGCTCGGGTGTGGCCATTGCCTGCATCGCGCTATTGACCATTGGTGCGGTCTGGGCGGCGCGGGCCATAGCGACCAACGTGTTCATCCGCGAGGACGAACCGCAGGGCGCTTTCGACGCCGTGTATAAGACGCTGGCGGACCCACTCGTGTCGACCGAACTTCGGGTAGCTCTACTCGGTGGAATTTTGGCTGCTTTCGGCGGTGTACTTGGCTTGATCCTCGATTGGCAAGCGGACCGCAGCCAGGGGTCCGGGCCCACCACAGGGATTGTCTCCGCTCCGGGGACCTACCAATCACCCTACGAGAACCAACCAACACAGCGCGACACCCGAACGTACTGAGTTGCAGCGGCTACTGCGCCGTATCTAAAAGGCCAAGTTGGGTGAGTCGGTCCTCAACGGTAGCGAAGGTCATCCCACCGGGATTCATGAACACCAACTCACCATTGGCGTCATAAAACGCGGTGATCGGCATGCCGCCCGGGCCGCCCACAGCACGGTAAAGACCGTTGCCTTGTGGGCCTCCGATATCTTTCACAATGGTCGGCTTGCCTTCGAACTCCGACAACGTGAGGCGCCCGTCGTCATCAGTGCCTTCGAGCGCAGGGAGGTCCCAGTTGTTAGCCGCGGTGATGCCCTCTTCGGACTCGTCAGAAAAGGCGGTGAAATAGAACACCGCGCCAATAATGACCACGATCACACCAACGAGCACCACCCATTCGATAGCACCAGTGCTGCGTTGTTTAACCGGCCGGGCCGGCACTTTGGTGCGTGGCGTGCTGCTGCCTTTCTTGGGCGTGAAACCCTTGCCCGTCTTGGCCACGGCCTCCGTCGCACCAGTTGCCTTTGGGCCTGGTGCTGGTGGGCGCTTACGCCTGTTGTTCTTGTTCGACATCTAAATTCTCCTTGATTAACCCAGACCGACGAGCCATTCCAGGCCCACCGATCTCATGATCGATTGCAGTTGGGTGGTGACCCAGGTAAGACGGTTCGCCATTAGCAAGACGCCAAAAATGGCAAGCGTGCCGGCCGACAACATGACGATCGCCTGAAAGTGACTTTTCATGAAGTCCGAAGCGGCGTTTACCGACTCGATGGACATTGCATCGGGAACCCACCGCTTGTGATCGGCATTCCAATCCCGGAGATTTCGCAACTGCTGACACCCATTGGTCCTAGGGTGTGAGCGTGTCTGGCGTTGTGCAATCCGAACCACTACTTATTCGACATATGCCCGCGTCGGACAACCCTGACGACTTACTCGACGCTTTCTTCGCCTACGCCACAGAACTAGGTCTCGATCTCTATCCAGCTCAGGAAGAGGCCATCCTGGAGGTCTTCGCCGACAGTAACGTGATCCTCAATACACCAACGGGATCGGGCAAATCGCTGGTTGCGACGGCCGCGCATTTCTATGCTTTAGCAAATGGCAAGAGAAGCGTGTACACCGCTCCGATCAAAGCCTTAGTCAGCGAGAAATTCTTTGCGTTATGTCGCGACTTCGGCACAGAGCGCGTAGGAATGGTCACCGGTGATGCCTCGGTAAACAAAGACGCCCCCATCATCTGTTGCACCGCCGAAATCCTGGCGAACTGGGCCCTACGCGAGGGCGACCAAACCCCGGTTGATGTGGTCATTGCCGACGAGTTTCATTACTACGGCGACCCGCAACGAGGTTGGGCTTGGCAAACACCATTACTCACGCTCCCTCAGTCGCAGTTCTTGTTGATGTCAGCCACCCTCGGCGATACCGAACGATTCGAAACCGAACTCAAGGAACGCACCGGACGCGAAACGGTATTGGTCAAATCAACCGAACGGCCCGTGCCCCTCGATTTTGACTACTCCACGTTGCGCCTGGTGCACTCGATCGAAAAGTTGCTCGATAGCGGCAAGGCGCCCATCTACATCGTGCATTTTACCCAACGCGAGGCCACCGAGCAGGCCCAGTCGTTGTTGTCGGTCAATGTGTTGACCAAGGAAGAAAAACAGCAAATCAACGAACTCATTGGCGGATTCCGGTTCGATACGCCCATCGGGAAAGAGATGCGCCGATTCCTCACTCACGGCATCGGCCTCCACCACGCTGGTCTGTTACCCAAGTACCGCCTCCTGGTCGAGAAGTTGGCCCAAGCCGGACTCCTCAAGCTCATCTGTGGCACCGACACCTTGGGTGTCGGCGTAAATGTCCCGATCCGATCGGTGTTGTTCACGCAACTATGCAAGTACGACGGCACCTCGGTTAGGCCGCTGCAGATACGCGAATTTCAACAAATCGCCGGACGCGCCGGACGCCGTGGGTACGACGATCGTGGCACCGTGTGGGCCCAGGCCCCGGCCCATTGGGTCGAGAATCGCATCCAAGATGAGAAGTCAGCGTCGGGGGGAAAGAAGAAGCAGGTTAAGAAAAAAGCACCCGAGCGCGGCTATTCGCATTGGGACGAGAACATGTTCAATAAACTCATCAATGGCGAACCCGAATCTCTCACCTCGAGTTTCCAGGTCACCCACCAGATGATGCTTAACATGCTCGACCGTCCCGGCGATGGTTGTAGGTCCATGAAGGAACTGTTGCGTGAAACCCACGAGACTCACAAGCGTCGCCGTGGCCACCAGAAGCGTGCCATTTCGATCTTCCGCTCACTGGTTGAGGCTGAGGTCCTGGAGTTTCTCGATGAACCCGACGAGTTGGACCGACACGTACGGGTCACCCTCGACCTGCAGGACTCGTTTGCGCTTAACCAGCCACTGTCGCTCTATGCCCTTGAGGCCATCGAGGCGCTTGACCAGGAATACCCCACCTACGCCCTCGATGTGGTTTCGGTAATAGAAGCAATCCTGGAAAACCCCCGAGTCATTCTGGCCGAGCAACGTAACAAGGTCATCCAAGATGCCCTGGCCGAGATGAAGCGCGAGGGCATCGAATACGACGAACGCATGGACAAAATCGCCGATCTCACGTACCCGAAACCGTTGTCGGAGTTTCTGTATCACTCCTTCGACCTATTCCGTGTTCATCATCCGTGGACCCACAGCGACAACGTGGCCCCCAAGGCCATCGTGCGCGACATGTACGAGCAGTCGATGACCTTCAAGGAGTACATCAACCACTACGGGCTCAAGCGCTCCGAGGGCGTCTTGTTGCGCTACCTCACCGATGCCTACCGGGCGCTGCGTCAGACCGTACCCGAGGAGTGTCAGACCGAAGAGGTAATCGACCTCACCGAATGGTTGGGTGAAGTGGTTCGCCAGACCGACTCGTCGCTGATCGACGAGTGGTCCAGGCTCCAGAACCCCGAGGATGATCCCTCCGAGCTAGCCACCCCAATCGAAGTGACCCGCTCCAATGTAACTACCAATAAACGAGCGTTCGCCATCATGGTGCGCAACGCCACATGGGCCATCGTCGAGGCCTTAAGTCGCCGAAACAATGTGCGAGCGGCCGAACTCGCGGGTGGCGACTGGCGTTCCGATGACATCGCCGAGGCCATGACGCCGTACTGGGACACCCACGATGCCCTCACCATCGACGCCGATGCCCGAAGCGCTAGTCACGTCGACTTTGTGAACGAAACAACATTGCATCAAGCCCTCGTCGATCCCGAAGAGTGGAACGAATGGCGTCTCGTCGTGGCTATCGACATCGATGCCTCCATCGACGCCGGCGAGGCAGTAGTCGAACTGACAAGCATCACCCGCCAAGGCGACCGCTAACACAACACTCCCCGCGAAGACTCGGGCTGGTTTCTTCGATCTAGTGCGCTTTTCGCCTCCCGGTTCGAGATTCGCGAATAGATTCGCCTGATAGAGGGTTTGCTTTGTCATGACGCCTCGACGAATAACACAAAATCTGGCAGCGATTCTGCTATTTGCACTCATCGCTGCGGCGTGTGGAGGCAGTAGCACCCCACAAGCCACAACTACTGACCGCGATGTAGTAGCTAGTGAGGGAGCAACCGAGGACGCCGATCCCGAACAGACTGACGATGACGTAATATCAAAAACGGCCGGAGAGTCCCAGGAAGCCCCACTCTTTGATCCCACCGCCGTCGATCTGCCTTACGACGTATCGGCCAGCGCCGAACCAAACGACGAGGACGTGCAGATCCTTACCGGCAACCCCCGCGACCTGCTCCACCCCACCGCCGCCAGCATAAGCGGTCTCTGGACGACGGATTGGAGTCGCACAACGATCGACATCGGCGAATTGCGCGCCGGGCTGCGGGGCGAAGACCCCCGCGACGGGATTCCTCCCATCGATCGACCATTGTTTGAATCGGTGACCGCGGCCAGCGAATGGCTACAGCCCACCGAACCCGGGGCGCTTGTCTCACTGGACGGCGATGTGCGTTTCTACCCGCTGTCAATCATGACCCGGCACGAAATCGTCAACGATCGATTCGGCAATGTTCCCGTAGCGATCACTTTCTGCCCGCTCTGCAACACGGCACTTGCCTTCGACGCCCGGGTCGACGGTCAACGTCTTCGATTTGGGGTATCGGGGTTGCTCCGAAAGAGCGACCTGGTCATGTGGGACCGACAATCGGAGACTCTGTGGCAGCAAATCAGCGGTACCGGAGTAATCGGTGAGTACGCCGGCACCGAACTTACCCTTGTCCCCACCTCGATTGTCTCCTTTGGCGACTTCTCGGCCACCCATCCCGACGGCTTGTCGCTTTCCCGCGAGACCGGGTTCGGCACCAACTACGGCACGAACCCTTACACGGGTTACAGCTCCGGCGCAGGGCCAATCCCAGCATTCTTCCCCGAAGAACTCGACGATCGCCTGCCACCAATGGCCCGGGTTGTTTCGGTCATCGACGGCGACGCTGTCACGGCGTACCCATTTTCGGCAGTAAGTGAGACCGGTCTGATCGCCGACCAGGTTGGGGATCTTTCGATCGCGATCTTCTGGGGTGGTGCCACGAACGACGCTCTTGATGAACAATCCATCGCCAACAGTGAGCAGATCGGTAGTGCTATTGCCTACCTCGCCGAATTCGAGGACCAATCACTTACCTTCACTGCCAACGGCGACGACACATTCACCGATGCCGAGACAGGTACTACCTGGAACCTGCTTGGCGCCGGGATCGCCGGCGAGAACGAGGGCGAAACTCTCACGATCGCCCCGCATCGCAATGAGTTCTGGTTTGCCTTTGCCGGGTTCTTCCCCGAAGGCAAACTTTGGGAGAGCTAGGTGGCTGAATCCTTCCCCAGGACTACAGCATCTCCCAAAACAGCAGATGGCGCATGGTAATTGCTCACCATGCGCCATCTGACTTTGATGAGGCCTAAGGCCTCAAACGGTTACTACTAAATGGTCTTGCTGGGACGGCCGGGGCCTTCGGTTGGCCGACCAGACATGTCGGAGTTCAAGGAAGCGTTAGCCATAAGCTCTGGCATTAGGTCGCCGATCGACTCGGGGGTGTCGCCCTGGGTAGCGGTAGGACCGAGGCTCCAGCTTTCGGCGATTCCGATGCGATCGCCGACGACGTCAAATACGCGACCGGTCACGCCCGCAGCGGCGGGGCTAGCAAGCCAGGTGGCAACATTGGCGATCCAACGTGGGCCCATAGAGTTCTCTGCGTCCTCTGATCCGAGCAGGCCGGGAAGGTTCTCGGTCATGCGGGTAAGGGCAGCGGGGGCAATGCAGTTAACGGTTACGCCGTAACGCACGAGTTCCATGGCAGCGATCATCGAGAAAGCAGCTATGCCCGCCTTGGCGGCGCCGTAGTTGGTCTGGCCGATGTTGCCGTAAATGCCCGATGGTGACGAGGTGTTAATGATGCGAGCATCGTTGGTCTCGCCGGCCTTGGCCCGTTCGCGCCAGTACTTGGAAGCATGGTGGCTGGGGCCAAAGGTGCCCTTGAGGTGTACCGCTATAACGGCATCCCAGTCCGATTCGGTCATCGAGAAGAGCATGCGGTCACGCAGGATTCCTGCGTTGTTGATAACAATGTCGAGACCACCGAAGGTGTCTATTGCCTGAGCAACCATGGCCCCGGCGTCGTCGAAGCTGGCGACGTTGCCACCGTTCACGACGGCTTCGCCCCCCATGGCGATGATGTCATTGACGGTTTCCTGGGCTGGGGTAGCGTCGCCGCCACCGCCGTCCATGTCGGCTCCGAGGTCATTTACAACGACTTTGGCTCCTGATGCTGCGAGGGCGAGGGCGTGTTCGCGACCAATCCCCCGACCGGCACCGGTAACAATTGCTACGCGTCCTTCATTCAACTTGCTCACACTGACTCCTCAAAATTGTGCGGATTTGATGCCCACATAACCAAGTGGTCGTGCGGGCGCCTCTCAACGCTACCGGCAAGGCCTCTGCAGCCAAATTCGCTATCCCCGTAGGGGTGACCGTGCTAGTGGTTCGAAGGTCTAACAGGTCACCCCAGCCATTCAAAAAAACATGTCTGACCTGCATAAATACATTGATTTCTGCCCTTTTTGGTACTAGTGTTCGATTATGGAAATGGCGGTACAAAATTCCCAGGCCAATGAGGCACTTGACCTCATCTCAACAGGCATCGACCAGCTTTTTGCCCGCGGCATCGCTCCCGCTAGCGCCCGCGACGCGGTGGCCTGGATCCGCACTCTCGAGAAACAGCAGCGTCGCCTAAGTGCCGCTGGCATCGAATTATTGCGTTCAATTGACAACCAACGGCTCCACTTCTCCGATGGGCACCATTCGGCCAAAGTGATGATGCGCCACAATGCCAAGCTGTCGGCGGCCACTTCTTTGCGTCGTGATCGGTGCCGCCAAGTGCTCGACGCGATGCCTCAAATCGCTGCTGCCTTTGAGGCTGGCCAAATCGGCATGGATCAAGTCGCTCTTCTCGGCAAGGTTCACGCCAATAGACGTATCCGCTACCTGCTCACCGAACGCGACGCTGCATTTGCCCAGATTGCCAAAGGTGCTTCGTTTCTCGACTTTGAGAATGCCATCACCACGTGGGAGCGCCTAGTCGACCAAGACGGCGCCGACCAAGACGCCGAACGCAATCACAACAACCGCCGGGCCAATCTGACCCAGAACGCATTCGACCTGTCCTGGGATCTCGACGGTTCTTTTAGTGCCTTGCAAGGTGCGGCCATCAACGAGATATTCGACCGGTTCATCGACATCGAGTTCAAGGCCGACTGGGATTCCGCGCAGATGATTCATGGGATTGACACTCGCAAAGAACACCTTGCCCGCACCAATTCCCAACGTCGTGCCGATGCGGTCGACCACATTTTCGCCCTTGCCGCGAACAATCTCACCGGCACCTCTACCGTCGGCTTCGTCCACAACATCGTCTGGTCGTCAGACACCTACGAGGCCATGCTTGTTGCCGCAGGTGCAAACCAACGCCCGATCTTTGATCCCAAAACATTTCGCTGCGAAACCATCGACGGCGTTCTGCTCGACCCATCCGAGGCATTCATCAATTCACTTACCGCCAGTTTTCGACGCGTCGTTGTCGATGCCAAAGGCGCCGTGATCGATCTTTCCCACGCCCGACTGTTTACGGGTCTGGCTCGCCATGCCATCAACCTGCAGTCCCCATTGTGCATCTGGCCTGGGTGCTACTTAGTCAGCAGTCGCTGCCAGGGTGACCATCTCCACCCTTATGGCGAAGGCGGTAGAACGAACCCCGACAACGGGGCGCCACTTTGTGGCAAGCACAATCGACACAAGAATCAGGGCTTCGTCACACAACGCGATCCCGACGGTGCATGGCGCACCTTCCGCCCCGACCTCAGCGAGATCACCTAAAATTCAGCGTCGTTCTTTCAGGCGCGGGCCGCTACGGGTATCTACCGTTTCGACTTTTTGGGTTTGAGAACCTGCTTCACGACCGTCCGCTCGTCCCGGTAAGTAAGCAACTTGCGCGCCTCGTCTAGTGGCACCCAGACCACTTGATCTACCTCGCTATTGGGTTTAAAGCGGGGTTCTTTCACAACCTCCATCAGGTACCAAACCACCACTTTGGGGCGATTTTTGATCCAGTAGCTGGTCGGATTAAGGGTGTCGACAATCTGGGCCTGAACATTGGTTTCTTCGAGCACTTCGCGTACCGCCGCCGCCTCCCATGACTCCCCCCGGTTGAGTTTGCCCTTTGGTAGCGACCAGTCGTCATACTTCGGCCGATGCACAACCAGTACCTTGGGAGTCTTCTTGCCCTTAAGAACGACACCACCGGCCGCCTTAACCACACGGGCAGCCTTAATCAAAGGTGCAGCAGCGGTTTGTCCCATACCTCCCAGTGTGCCAGAGCCAACCCAAGGACCGCGAACTACACGACGACGAAATAGCCAACTACTACGCTCACCGCGCCCATCATCTACCATCACTCTGTTTATTCGGTGCGGCAAAACGCGCTAACTCTTAAACAAACCAGGGGGCAGTCATGGCAATCAAAGTAGTAGGCGACATCGTCACAGAAAACGAAACACACCAACCCGACGCGGTAGCCCTTCGGTTGGATGACGTTTCGCTCACCTGGACCGAGTTGGATGCTCGCGCGGCCAGCGTTGCCTCCTCACTCGCCGCCTCGGGTGTAGGTCCCGGAGACCGGGTCGGCCTCATCGATAAGAACGGGTTTGAGTACTTTGAGTTACTTTTTGGGTGCGCCCGTCTCGGTGCGGTTTTGGTAGCCGTCAACTGGCGTCTTGCTGCTCCTGAGATGGCCTATATCCTCAACGACGCCCAGGCCAAAGTTGTGGCAATCCACCACGAATTCGGCCCTCACCTCGCTGACTTTCGAGGCGACCTGGCCCACACAAATCGCATCGTAGTGATTGGCGGGTCTGGCGATGATCCGTCCTACGAAGCCTGGCTTGAGGCCACCCCCGGCGATGTTCCCGTGGTGCGGCCCGATCCCGACGAGGTGGCGTTCCAGCTCTATACCTCCGGCACGACAGGTAACCCCAAAGGGGCCCTGCTTAGCCATAACGCCATGACCGCTTTGCATCGTGTTGCTGGCTCATGGGGTATCGAATATGACAGTGTCAACATGGCCGCGATGCCACTCTTTCATATCGGTGGTAGCGGTTGGGCATTGTTCGGGATGGCGATGGGCGCCGAAACCGTACTGCTCCGTGAAGCGGACCCTGGGGCCTTGTTGCAGTTCATAAATGACCACAAGATCACCCACGCTTTCCTGGTGCCTGCCGTACTGCAGTTCTTGCAACTCATGCCGCTCGAAGGCATTGATCTCTCGTCCATGAAACTTATGGCATATGGCGCTTCCCCGATCACCGAAGAAGTACTCATCGGATCAATGGAAATGTTTGATTGCGATTTCATACAGGTGTATGGCCTAACAGAGACCACGGGAGTAGTCACGATGTTGCCGCCCGATGACCACCGGGCCGAACCAGAAAAGCGGGCCAAGTTGCTCCGCGCCGCCGGAAAGGCCATGCCTGGTATTGAACTTCGCATCGTCGACCCCGACAGCATCGACGGCATCGATATGTCCAATCCACCGGCCCTACCCGACGGCGAAGTGGGCGAGATTTGGGTCAAGTCTCCAGCCAATATGGTCGGCTACTGGAAACTTCCTGACGCATCACAAGAAGCTCTCCCGGGGGGAAACTGGTTCCGAAGTGGTGACGCTGGCTACCTCGACGACGGTTACCTCTACTTGCACGACCGCATAAAAGACATGATTATCTCCGGTGGCGAAAATGTGTACCCCGCCGAGATCGAGAATGCCCTCATGAAACACGAGGGCGTGGCCGACTGCGCCGTCATCGGTGTGCCGTCCGACAGATGGGGCGAGACACCCAAGGCCATAGTCGTTCGTGCGCCCGGCACCTCGCCCGAGGCAACCGAAATCATCGAACACTGCCGGTCATTGTTGGCCCGATTCAAGTGCCCCAGCTCGGTCGACTTCGTTGATTCGATCCCCCGCAACCCCACCGGTAAGGTACTTAAGAAAGACCTACGAGCCCCGTACTGGGAAGGCCGCGATCGCGCGGTCAATTAGGAGTCACTATGGCTGTCATTATCTCTGGAAAAATAAAACTCGATCCCTCAAAGCGTGACGCGTTTATGGCGGCAACCACCCCATTAATGGATGCCACCCGGGCCGAGGATGGTTGCCTCGAGTACGTCTTTACTCGTGATACTCATGACGACGGGCTCGTCCGCTTATTCGAGATGTGGGATAGCGCCGACAACCTCGGCCCCCATATGAAAATGCCGCACATCAACGAATTTTTCACGGTAATCGCCACATTAGGCGCCATCTACCAGACCATAACCATGTACGAAGTCACGGGCGAAACGCCACTTTCATGACGCAGGGGCCCACCCCCACCCGACGCAGCCATCGCGGATTCGTAAGCTACATCGACAAGTCGCGCGAGTACTACGCGGCACAAGGCTACGACCGCTCTTACGAATGGGCTGCCTTTGCTGACGCGCCTTTCGCATCGCTTACTAAGCCCTTGAGCGAGTGCCGGGTTGGCGTGGTCACGACCGGGTATTTTCCCGACCCAGACACCGTTCCCTACGTTACCGATCATGATCAGGCATACGCAGCACCACTTTCAGCAGTGGAACTGCTGGCGGCCGACAAGCTGTCCTGGGCCAAGGACGAGACACATACCAACGACACGGAATCGTTCCTTCCTTGGCGGGCGCTCCAAGATGCCATCGACGACCGGCGCTTAGGTTCGATTTCCCCGCGCTTCTACGGCACCCCGACCGTGTACAGCCAGCGTCATACGGCACAGATCGATGCTCCCGCCATCGCTAAATGGATGGCACAAGACCATGTCGACATTGCAATCTTGGTGCCGTTCTGACCGGTATGTCACCAGGCCGTGAGCCTGGTTTCCCGTCACCTTGAAACCGAGGGAATCCCAACGGTGATCATTGGGTCAGCCCGCGACATCGTTGAAGAATGCGGTGTAGCTCGTTTCCTGTTTGTCGACTTTCCCCTTGGCAATCCCACGGGCAAACCCGGCGATACCAAAGGTCAAACCGAAATCGTCGACCAAGCACTCACCCTTATGGGCCAGGCCTGGGAGCCACGCACCACGGTGATGTCGCCCCAGGTATGGGATGCCGATGACGACGGCTGGCGTGACCGATTCCTGCCTGTCACCGACGAAAACCAGGCCGAACTTGCCGCGGCTGGCGTTGCCCGTCGAGAAAAACAAGCTCGTACCGGTCGCAGTCTTTCTTAACGGCGGTCCCGAACTCGCATACAACGAATATGTGAGCAACAATGACAGGCACTAACCGATCCGGGGGACCCATGGAAGTACCACTGACAATTCGCGACCAGCTTGAACGGGCGGCAATTGTCTACGGCGATCGGCCGGCCATCTTTGACGAGCCCGATCAGCCGGCCGACCCCGTGCCAACGCTCACCTATGGCGAGTTCTACACACAGTCCAAGGCTTTGGCCGCCGGGCTGGAAGAATTAGGTGTTCCGTTCGGGGGGCGGGTCGCGGTCCTTTCCCAGAATGCTTCTCGACTATTGCTCGTGCTGATGGGCGCTAGTGCCTGGGGGCGCGTCGCCGTGCCTATCAACTTCCGCTTGTCACGCTCCGAGGTCGAATACATCATCGAACATTCTGGTGCCGACGTGGTTTTGTACGACCCCGAAATGGCTGAACTTGCCGAGGGCCTGCCGGTGAGCCACAGCTTCATGATGGGACCCGAGTTTGATGCGCTGCTGCGTCATGGTGTCGAACCCACCGAGTGGGATGCCGACGAGAACGCCACCGCCACGATCAACTACACCAGCGGCACCACGGCTCGGCCTAAGGGTGTCGAGCTGACGCATCGTAATCTGTGGATAAATGCGACCGTATTCAGCTTGCACGCCGGGATCAGCGACCGCGACGTGTACCTGCATACGTTGCCAATGTTTCACTGCAACGGTTGGGGCATGCCCTATGCAACAACGGGTCTTGGTGTCCCCCAGATTGTGCTCCGCAAAGTCGATGGCCCTGAAATTTTACGTCGGGTCGAAGAACATGGCGTGACGTTCATGTGCGCCGCGCCCGCAATCGTCACCGCAATTCTCGATGCCGCTGTCGAATGGGATGGTCCGGTGCCTGGCCGCGACAAAGTCCGGATCATCGTGGCTGGAGCACCGCCACCGACCATCATCATCGAACGAGTAGAAACCGAACTGGGTTGGGAATTCATCCAGATTTATGGCCTTACCGAAACCGCCCCGCTACTCACCATGAGCCGTGGCCGGGCCGAGTGGGACGACCTCACTCCTGGTGACCGGGCCAAGAAATTAGGTCGTGCTGGGGCCCCAGCCATAGGTGTGAAAATGCGGGTAAATCCCGATGGCGAGATTTGTGCGCAAAGCAATGTGGTCCTTAAGAGCTACTGGGCCCAGCCTGAAGAATCGGCCAAAGCGTTACGCGATGGCTGGTTCCATACGGGTGATGGCGGCACCATCGACGAGGACAGCTACGTCCACATTGAGGACCGTAAAAAGGATGTCATCATCTCAGGAGGCGAAAACGTGTCGTCGATTGAGGTTGAGGACCGACTCTTTTCTCACCCCGCGATCAATGAGGTCGCCGTCATTGGCGTACCGGATGAGAAGTGGGGGGAAACCGTTAAAGCACTCGTCGTTGTCGATCCATCAGCGGATGTAACCGAGGCTGATCTCATAAAATATTGCCGGGACGAAATGGCGCATTACAAATGCCCAACTTCGGTTGAGTTCCGCGACGAACTAGCCCGCACGGCAACTGGGAAGCTGCAGAAATTCAAACTTCGTGAGCCCTACTGGGAACAGTTCGAGAAGGGCATCAATTAGCTCTGGCTCGGCTTCAACCCACCGCGGCGGTCATGGCTGCCAGGTAGCCAGCAAGGACCAACGACATACCTCGTTCGTCGGCCGCAAGGCCAGCGTCCATCCGGTTCATGACATAGGTGAACGTCAGTTGGTTCTCCAGGTCAATGACGGCCAACGATCCGCCGTAGCCACCCCAATAAATGGTGCGGTTGTTGGGCAACGGCACCGTCTCCGATGTGAGGCCGAACCCTAAACCAAAGTGCATATCCAAGAGAAGGACCCCATCGGTTCCATGGGACTGGGTTTCGGTGATCATCTCGAGTGTTTCCGGCGACATCAACGTGACCCCATCGACCGAACCACCACAGGCCAAGGCGCTGTGAATTCGACCAACCGAACGAGCATTGCCAAATCCACCGGCCGCGGGGATTTCCGCCGCACGCCACGCCCGTGTCTGTGGTTCGCGTGCCGTGATTGGGACGCTCGTCATGGTTCGGGCCGCAAGCGAATCTGCCGGCATGCCAGCAGCAGCAAACGCTGCCTCGGACATATCAATCTCGGGCGGGATTAACTCACCACATTTCGCGTCGTGTTCTGGGCCAAAGCCGACATGGAAATCGGCCCCCAGCGGACCGGCAATCTCTTCGCGAAAGAACGTGCCAAACGAGCGTCCATCAATGCGGCGAACAATCTCGCCCAGCAAGAAGCCCTGGGTAACGGCGTGATACGCCGAATCGCCCCCAGGCTCGAGCCAGGGCGTCTGACCCGCCAGTTGGGCGACTACGGCATCCCAGTCGTAGAGGTCTTCGGTCCTGATACTCGGGTCAAAGCCAGGAATACCGGCCCGGTGACTCATCACTTGAGCAATGGTGACGTTCTCTTTGCCGTTCTGGGCAAACTCGGGCCAGTACGTCGCCACCTTTTCGTGCACATCAAGCTGACCACGATCGACCAACATCATGATCGCAATGAACGTCATAGTCTTCGTCGTCGAATAGACGTTGACCATGGTGTCCTCGGCCCACGGCGTTCCGTGTGGATCAGCGTCGCCGGCCCAAATATCGACCACGGGCTTGCCCTGGTGGGTCATGTAGAACGATGCCCCGAGTTCAAGATCCTTCTCGAAATTAGCTGCGAACGCTTCGCTGGCACTTTCCCATCCGGGGACAACAGTTCCGTGAATTTCAGTCATCAGAGCTCCTTGGTCGATTCTGCACCCTAGTTAAGCGCGTGAACTGGTTGCGTATCAGTCCTCAATCGATGTCCAGCTAGATGCAGCGAGCCACTGAGGATGCTCGACGTTCGCCGCAGGTCATTGCAAACGCTTCGTAGGCCGAATCCAGCGGGGCGACGGAAAACAACTCGTCGCAAGCGTCAAAGACACCTTCGCGGCACGCAACGTAGAGCGTGTCGTAGCCCGGGTCGTCGCCGATGTTGTTGGCGGCAAAGTCAAGCCCCTCGTCGGTGTCCTGGAGACCAGCGCAGTTGCCAAAGCCTTCGGGCGGCACCCCACCGCAGGTACGACCGAAATCCGCATAGTCCGTATCTGGCGCTGCGAAGGAGTAAAGATCATCGCAGGCGTCAAATATGCCCTGACCGCATGCGTCATGGAGCGAATCGAGTCCGCCATTGTCACCGTAGGTCTGATTCACCGCGACTGCCCCGGGCCCAGATGGTCCGTCGCACCCACCGAAAGTCTCAGCTTCGGTGCGGCCGCAAGTACTCCCGAAATTTTCATAGTCGGAGTTGACCGGGGCGGCGAAGTACAACTTGTCGCACGTCTCTCGATCGCCTACCTCACAAGTCCCCCACAAACCGTCCAAAATTGGATCGTCGCCCAAGGTCTCGATTACCTCGAACTGTGGGTTAAGTTCGCCTGCTATTGGGTCATCTTCGCTGAGTGCCTCGCACGTTCCTACTATCCCGGACCGGCCCGTCTCACCACAAGTTTGTGCCAACGCTTCGTACTCGGATCCCGCCGGCGATGCCAGGTAGAGCTTGTCGCACGCCTGCATGTCACGGGCCAAACAGTCGTCGTAGAAACCGTCGAGCAACTCGTTGCTGCCGTAGGTTCCGTCACCCTGGATTATGGGGACGGTGGGTTCCTGATTATCTGGCTCCACAGAGCCTGTATCGTCCGCCGTCGCAGTGGGCTCAGGAGTTTGCGTGTTGACGGACAAACCTGGGGTGCTGTCTTCAAACGATGGCCCCTCACCACCTCCGCAGGCAACCGCGGCAAAGGCCATGAGCACGACAATTAGCAAAATTCGACGCATGGCAATCACCTCAATCCAACACTTCTGCGACAGCCATTGTCGCAGCTCATGCCTATCGACGCTGGTCACTCCCCTAAAGATGACCAGCAATGGGCGCATTAGGCGTGTCGCCAACGGTGCCCGATGTTGCCTCGCAATCCAACGATGGGACAGACGAGGGGGTGATCTGCGTAATGGGCAATTAAACCGATCCGCCGGTGTTAGTCGGCGACGATCACCAAGAGCAGGTCGCCTCCGGCGACTTTGTCTACTTGCGCTACTGCTAGGCGTTGGATCTTGCCGCTAATGGGGGCCGAGATTATGCTTTCCATTTTCATGGCTTCGATCGACGCTACGGGATCGCCTGCTTCGACGACATCGCCCTCGCCGACCTTGAGGCTGACAACCCCATTGAAGGGTGCGGCAATATGGCCCGGGTTCGCAGCATCGGCCCGCTCGGCTTCGACGTGGCCGCTATCGACCGCATTATCACGAACCAACACGGGACGGATTTGACCGTTGAGGCGGAACAGCACCGTGCGCATTCCCTTGACGTCGGGTTCGCCGATGGCTTCGATGCCAACCAGGATGCGCACCCCTTTTTCGAGGTGGATACTGGCGTCATTTTCACCGGGTTCGATGCCGTACCAGAACACGCCGGTGGGAAGTACCGAGACGTCGCCGTGGTCGACTTGATGTTGTTCGAAGTCGGCGGCTGGCGTGGGAAAGAGCAGACGATTGAGCGTGCGGCGACGTTGCGTGTCGAGTTGTGCAAGTTCGGTTTCGTCGAGTGGCGGTGGCGTCTGCTTGGGGCGGCGACCTTCCAGTGCCCGGGTGCGGAACGGCTCGGGCCACCCGCCCGCAGGTGTACCGAGTTCTCCGTGCAGGAAACCAATGACACTGTCCGGAAGATCAATGGAAGCCGGATCGGATTCAAGTTGTTCGACGGTGACGCCACTACCCAGAAGTGAAAGGGCCAGGTCGCCTACGACCTTGGAGCTGGGGGTCACTTTGATGAGGTGGCCCAGAAGGGCATTGCAAGCGGCATAAAGATGTTCGACTTCTTCGAAGCGATCGCCTAAGCCCAGCGCAATAGCTTGCTGGCGCAAGTTGGACAACTGTCCGCCGGGGATTTCGTGGCGATAGACCGAGCCAGTCGGCGAACGAAGACCAGCTTCGAACGGCGCATATAGGCGACGGACGCTCTCCCAGTAGGGCTCGAGATCAGCCATGGCATCAAGGGAAAGTCCGGTAGCCCGTGGCGTGTAATTGGTGTTGGCC